>JBELAJ010000001.1:0-79743 GCA_049508935.1 Terriglobia bacterium
TTTGTTCGACAAACTCTTGCAATATGGAATTCCAACTTCGCGCAAGTTGGAATTTCAACCGCCAGCAACAGGGTAAAGGAACGGCTCGATGACGGCAGTTAGCCCTTCAAATCGCAGTTCAATTTACGAATTCGGGCTAAATGAGCCGCCTAAAACCAGCGGGCACCCGCCCACGAGCCAAACGCATGAATTTGTGGAGTCACTCAAGCACGGGCGGAGCATGTCCCTGTGGGTCATTGTGTTTGCTTGACATTCCGTAGACGGTCAGGTAAGCTGAGGGAGTCCTAAAGAGAGTATCTCGATTCGGAGAGTGACGGGTGCACGCGAGCGGGCGTGCGCAGGCGATTTTACGCCTGCGATACCGCTGAGCTGACCCGAATGCCGAATCTCCATCTACTTGGTGAAAAAGGCCTTGCGTCCGTTCGGTTGGGGTACGGGAAATAACATGGCTCTAATACCACCGGCTGCCCATGGAAGAGTCTGCACCTACAATTAACGTCGTCATTTCAGATGACCACGCATTATTTCGGGAGGGATTGCGAAAGCTGTTGGAGGCTGAACCGGGGATACGCATCGTTGGCGAAGCCGTAGATGGCGAGGAAACGCTAAACGTGGTTCGCCAGCTCAAACCGCATGTGCTCCTCCTGGACCTCTCCTTGCCCAAGCTGAGCGGCCTCGAAGTGCTCGCAGAACTGGGCAAGCTGGAGATCCAAACGCGTACGATTATGCTGACTGCAGCGATCGATAGCGACCAGGTTGTCGAGGCGTTGCAATTAGGCGTGCGGGGGATTGTACTGAAGCATTCGGCGCTGCAACTTCTTCTGAAGAGCATTCGTTGCGTCAACGACGGGCAGTACTGGGTCGGCCAGGAGGGTGTCTCAGACCTTATCCACGCGCTTCGCCGCATGAAATCTTCTCGCAACGCATCAGCGCCGCCGCGAGACTTTGGGCTAAGCTCACGGGAGATGGAGGTCATAGCCCTGATTGTTGCCGGCTATACGAACAAGGATCTGGCCCGAGAACTCGGGATAAGCGAAAACACTGCCAAGCACCACCTGACCAATATATTTGATAAATTAGGTGTTTCGAATCGTTTGGAACTCGTCCTTTATGCCGTCGATCATGGTCTGGTCGCCGGCGACTGAACCCAAATTCTTACCGGCCGGGTATAGCACTAGATGGTGCTAGTACTATAGCTACCTATAGTGCTATTTCAATAGTACCATTGGGCCATTGTCAAGTTTCCAGGGCAGCGTAGACTATGACCATAAAGTAGCAGGAATTGGGAAGGCACCCAGAGAGCGTAAAGCATACCTGGTGGCGTCGTAAGAAATCAGCGAGGATTGGCACGAACGATGTCCAAGGCAAGAGGCGGCGGTAGCCTAATTGACAAAACCCGTGCACAGCGCTTCGAGTTACGAATCCCGCTGAGATATCGGGCTGACAGCGATGGAGGCTGGCACTCGGGCACGACCAGAAACATCAGCCGGTCGGGCATGCTGTTCCACGGCGGGTATTGGGCGGCGCCAAGCACAAGTATCGAATTGACTTTGCTTCTTCCTCGACAGAACGCCGTAAACCGAGCTGCCGAGGTGATCTGTCGGGGCAAGGTCACGCGCTCTGAACGGAGAGAAATCGAGGAGGGTGGCCCCTTAATGGCGATACGGATTTCTCATTATCGGCTTGTACGGCCCAAGGCTGGCTGGCGGTTGGAAAATAGCAGCCCTCTTTAAAGCGGGAATTGCGGTTTTTGCGCCCGAACCCGTCGTTAGGCAGTTGAGTTTAAACGACGCAAGGTCAACCGAGGGTTGGGGACGGTAGAATCGTCACCCAAGAAAGTGTGCCGCAGGCTCGGGCGCTCGACGAGTTTCATCTACGAACCAGTGACGTAAGGCTTACAGAAAAGAAGATCTGTGGGTCACAGGGCGGAGCTTTAGCTTACGAGACTCTCCATTTCAGGCGGCAGTTTCACTTTTCTCACAGAAAGTCACCCTATCGCGCCGCCTATTCTCCAGCGTGATTTCCTCCCCGCGCTTAATCGAAACTACCGATCGGACTGGCCGACCCAAAGCCGAGACTCCTCATCGGAGAGTCACCGGTTTACGCCGAAACGCGCAGACCGTGTCGCACATCATACTTACTGCGGTCACCATGAGCACTAAAACCTTGCATCAAAACATCGAGCGCGCCAGGCGTTTCGCGCTCCATCTCCCGGTTTATTTTCGCCAAGCGCATAGCGCAACGTGGTTGGTAGGGATGACCGAGAATATCAGCTGTACTGGGATGTTGCTCCGCTCGACGCATCCCCTGATTCCTGAAACATCGCTCGAGCTAAGGTTGCAACTCGCGGTCGGAGCCAACTTGAACCCAGCCTCGGAGATACGCTGTAAGGGGGCCGTGGTTCGTGTGGAGCAAGCAAATGGGTTCGAGACTCCAGTCGTGATGGCCGTCGCAATCAGGGACTATCGAATTGTTCGTCATGTCGTATTAAAGGAAGGCCCGGTGGGAATCTCACAGAGCCCCGTCCCCCCGGTGAAGGCGAGTCGGCGTAAGCAATAACTCGCCGGGGTTGCTGGATGTTTGTGAGACGCACTTAACGGAGTAAATTGTGCTTTTGATCGAGCGAGCGTGTTCTGGAGAAAGGGAAGTAATTACGATGGGGACGAATTATGTAACCACTTGGTGCATCAGAGTAATTGTGTTGGTTAGTCTTGCCTCTGGCGTCACCTCGGCTTTAGGTGCGGAATGCGCGAATGCTGCTGGAGCGTCTATGGCCACTCTGGCCCGTGGGACACAACAAGGTGCAGTCGACCAGCACAACACGTCCACTAGCAACCGTGTTTCTGATGATTACATCATTGGACCTTCCGACACATTGTCGATTAATGTCTGGAAGGATAGCGAACTCTCGAGGATTGTCACCGTGCGTCCTGACGGAAAAATCTCCCTCCCCCTGGTGGGCGAGTTGGAGGTGAGCGGTTTGACGGCTTCCAACGTGCAACGCTTGATAACCCAGAGACTAACCGAGTACGTTTCCACGCCGCAAGTCACGGTGATTGTGCAAGACGTGAAGAGCCAGACGTTCGTCATGCTCGGCAAAATCGGAAAGCCGGGGGCGTACCCATTGGGGAAACCCATCACCATTCTGGAAGCCATCGCGAATGCCGGCGGCCTTCAAGATTTCGCCAAGGGCGGCAAGATTTACGTTATGAGGCATCGGGACGGCGGTACTACCGAGACGCTTCATTTTGATTACAGGAAAGTGATTAAAGGCAAGAATCTCGAGCAAAACGTGCTGCTCAAAAATGGGGACACGATAGTTGTTCCGTGACGCGGACGCGGTGCACAATCCGCATCAGGAGGTAGAGTCCATTGCCCGAACAAGAAGAAAATCTTGATGTAATGCTAAGCAAACTCTTAGGAATCGCTGCCAGACGGCGCTGGTGGGTGCTCATACCTGCTGCGGCCATTACTATCTGTGCCTGCCTGGTATCTCAACTTCTTCCCAACCGCTTCGAGTCAGAGGCCGTAATCCTTGTGGAAAGCCCGCAGGTGCCTGAGCGCTACGTCACACCCAATTCAAATTTCGATATGAGAGAAGTGCTTTTGGTGATGACCGACGCGGTTCTTTCCCGGACTCGACTGCTTCAAATTATCGATGGACTCGGCCTCTATGCGGAGCAGAGGGAGCGTACGGTTCCCGAGAACCTTGTGGCGCTGATGCGGAGTAACATCAAGATTGAGCCAATGGATAAAGACCCCGAAACCACAAACCTAAACACCTTCAAAATCTCCTTCACCAGCGAGAACCCTCACACGGCGCAACAGGTCACCAAAGAGCTTACTACCCTGTTCATTGATGAAAACAATAAGTCGCGTGAAGAGCAGTCAACGGGCACGACCAACTTTCTCGAGGACCAACTCAAGGTTGCGGAGGAAGAACTGAGACAGCGGGAGGGCCGTGTTAAGGTCTTCAAGATGAACAATTTAGGTGAACTGCCAGAACAGCAGGGCGGAATCCTGGCTATTCTATCCAACTTGCACTCACAACTGCAGAACGCCCAAGCTAACTTGAGCCGGACGCATGAACAGCAAGTTTATCTGCAGTCCCTACTTACCCAATACCAAGAGCTTGCTGCCTCCAATGTGCCGGTTTCCGGGACGACAGCGGCCGGTCCGATAGATTCGATCAAAGCGGAGTTGGTGCGGTTGGACGATGAGAAGCGTGCACTGCTGGCACGCTACACAGCAAAGTATCCGGACGTGGTGAGAGTCGACGAGCAGATTAAGGAAACGGAGGCGTTGCTGGCAGTGGCAATAAAAGCCCGCGAGCGCGCCAAAGTTGAAATCGCGCAAAAGAATTCCAAGCCGGCGGAAACCACCGAAAATAATCCGGCCATTGCGCAACTCAAAAGCCAGTTGGAAGCGAACGCTATAGAGACCCAAAACGGCTTGGCGGAACAGAAGGATATTCAACGACGTATTGAGGAAACCCAACGCCATCTCAACCTGACTCCAGTTCGTGAGGAACAACTCACGGACCTGCTTCGGGGCTACGAGATAGCCAAACAGAACTATGACGACTTGTTGAACAAGAAGACGCAATCGGAGTTGGCAACGAGCTTGTTAAAGCGACAACAGGGCCAGCGATTCCACATAATTGACCAGCCCAACTTGCCGTCGAAGCCCTCCAAACCCGCACGTGTGAAAATCAGCCTGGGTGGATTGGCGGCGGGAATCGCGATTGGAATTGCATTGGCATTTTTCATGGAGACTAAAGATCACTCGTTCCGCGAGGAAGCGGAGTTGCGACGGATCTTTCCTTTTCCTCTGGTGCTGGGGGTGCCGCTGTTACTGAGTAAGGCTGACGAACGGAAGCAGTTGCGCGCCGCGGTTTTCCAATGGATCGCGGGGACGGCGTTGTGTTTACTTATGGGCGCAACTGAGTTTTATGTTTACTGGCGGGGCTAGATACCTGCACACAACCTCTTCCAGCAATTTGGTGAGGTGGGACACTTAATGGAGTGGATAAGCGCTATGGGCAACCGCATTCTGAAGTCAGAGACCGAGGTGAAGGAGGACTACACCTCCGTTTCACCGGAAGATTTCCTCGCGGCATGGGAGGAGGCTGATTCTTCATTTCCTGTACAAATTGAGGTGAGCAGGGTTCCGGAGGAGAGCCGCGTGGTGGTTTACGCCGATCCGGGCAGCGCTGGTGCTGACAGATTCCGAATGGCCCAGATACGCCTCAAGAACCTTCAGGAGGCGAGAAAGTTGAAAAGCCTCCTTATTACCAGCCCACTACCGGGCGATGGAAAGTCCACCGTCGCTTTGAATCTGGCTACCGTCCTATCTGAAAACGGCAAGGTTCGCGTGCTCTTACTTGAGGCCGACGTTTATCGACCCACGATGGTCAAGAGGCTGGGTCTCAACCCGTGGCCGGGATTGAGCGAGTGTCTTAGGCGCCGCGACGATCCGATGCAGGCCAGCCGGCGAATCGACCCGCTGGGTTTCTATCTGTTGCCGGCAGGGCAGCCGACGGAAGAAGGCTCCGGTATTCTCCAGTCGAACTTGGCCGCGCAACTGATCAAAAGGCTTGCTTCGACTTCCTTCAAATGGATAGTCATCGACTCTCCTCCCACGACTCCGATTGCGGACATCCTTGCCCTCAAAGCACAAACCGACGGCACCTTGCTTGTAGCTCGGGCGGGGGAAACTCCACGAGAAGCCATCGAGGAGTCGACTCGGAATCTGGGGCGCGACCACATACTCGGGATCTTTCTCAATGGCGTAGAAGGTCTCAATAGTCTCTACTCCAAGTATTATGGATATGGGAGATCTGCGGCTGCTGGCAAGCCGGCCAAAGCCGGGGCTATCGTGGACTTGGGTCTCCGGGAACAAGCAAAGTAAGTTCTAAACCTATTTACTGCCTTGGGGCAGGCCTTGACGCCGGCGCTGGGAGGATGGCGCTTTTCACAGGGAAACCGACCTCGCCCCGGTGATTCACAAGGACCCTGACTTCATATGCTACGGAAAAACATCGACTCGAAATACTGGAATGAATGCAGCAAGCACGACCGCCTCTGGAGAGAGCCAGGGCGGACGTTGATTTCCTTCCTGGCTTTCATCGCTTTATTCCCTTTTGCGCTGGCGGCTCAGGATACAGGGTCGACGAGCACTTGCCAGGCCTGTGTCTTTGGCGGCGGAATACAGATGCCGCTCTTATTCGCGGGAGAGTCGGGGCCAGTCAATCTGCTTAGCCTCAGCGCGGGGATATCAGCCGTTTATGACGATAACGTACTTGACTCAAGTTCTCCACGCGCCAGTGACGAGGCGTTGTCATTCGATTCCCATGTCGGCATTAGGAGGCGCTCTAAGCGCTCAGTAGTCAGTTTCGACTACACCCCATTTTTTATGTTATACCGCCAAATTAGTCAATTCGACCGCGTCAATCATTCCGCCGGTATGAACTTTTCGTATAAGTTGACACGGCGCGTTTCGCTGGCATTGCACGACAATGTGAGTTATCAGAACGGAGTGTACCCATCTCTCACCAATCAAGAGATTCTAGCCGGGCCCGCCGCACCGATTAGTCTGGATCAGATTGTTGTCCCGTACACCACGAGGACTCTAGTAAACACGCCTGGTCTAGATCTGGCGTTTGCAAAGACCCGGCGCACCTCGATGACTTTGACCGGCGTCTACAGCCAGCTCAAATTTGGGCACAAAGTAGCTGGTGAGCCGTTGTATAACAGTAGCGGATTGAATGGCGGCCTGACGATTCAATACAGTTTGACTAGGCGTACAAGCTTGGGCATGTCACTGAGTCATCAAGATACCACGTACCAGGGAGGCCAGGTTTTTGGCAACCGGCTACGCTCCCAAATAGAAAGCGCATTTCTTACCCTGGCATCCACCCTTTCTCCGAGTGTTTCCGTAAGTGTTTCTGGTGGGCCGCAATATGTCCGCACAATAGACGCAACCTCTGCGGCGGGCCGCATCCCTGCTATTCTTCTAGCCGCCGGAGGCGGAGGTATTAGGAAAGAGGTTCGAAAGACTGCGCTGGAGGCAACGTTCTATAGGTCCTCAAATACCAGCGGAGGCGTGTACACAACCGCGATCAGCACCACTGCAAGTTTCTCCGTCCGACGTCGGTTGATGGGCCGCTGGGAAGTAGGGTCGCAGGTCGGGCTCGCACGAGATGACACCTCAATTTTTCAGCTTAAGAATGGGAGGACCGATGGGCTGTCCGCCGGAGCCGACATCACTCGCCCCGTCGGTCGTGGCTCTGTGTTCCACATTTCTTATTTCAATATGCACCAAATGAGCAGCGGCGCCTTGCCTATATCATATAACTTTAGCCGCGATCAGGTTTCTGTGGGCTTCGACTACCAGTTTAAAGCTCTTCCCTTAGGGCGGTAACCGTAAGACCCGTTTAGCCCCCCATCCGGAATTAAATTACCTTGTCAAACGCCGAGACAGGACAAATGCAATGATCAGGACAATTCTTGCTCGAGCAAGACCCGTTAAAGTAAGGCAAGACCGCAGGCCAGGCTGGGAGTCCACCCGGATACACATAGGCAGCGCCAAAGTCGACACTTCGACGCTTGTGCCTGAGGACATGTTCCGGAGAGTACTCTCCTTGGAAAGAAAGAGGAGTGCTCGCTCTGGCCAACGTTTTGTCCTCATCCTACTGAATCTGGGCGCCGCTCTCCGAGGTGAAGGACAAGACGCCGGCCTTGACTCCATTACCAAGGCGCTCGTGCTCGCAACTCGGGAGACGGACTTGCTGGGCTGGTACAAGGATGGCGAACAAGTGGGTGCCATTTGTACAGAAGTTGGGTCAGGGAGTGTGAATTCCATTTTAAGCACCTTGGATTCAAGGATTCGGACCGCCCTGCGAAGCCGCCTTAGTTTGCAGCAGATGAACGCCATCCGTATTTCTTTTCATGTGTTTCCGGACGACTTAGACCTGGAGAATGGGGGCCGTCCAGCAGACAAAAGTCTCTATCCGGACTTGTATCCTGAGGACATCTCTCAAAAGTCCTCGCAAGCGATCAAGAGAACTATCGATATCATCGGGGGCGTCCTCGCTCTGGCTCTCCTTTCTCCCTTCCTGATCATCATTGCGGTCGCAATCAAGTTGACCTCGAAAGGACCTATCCTCTTCAAACAACAAAGGTTGGGCCAGTATGGAACTCGGTTTACCTTCCTGAAGTTCAGATCGATGTACTACCAAAGCGATCCTAGGATTCACCAGAATTACATCAAGAAGTTCATTTCAGGGAAGCATGAGTCGGCGCACTCGGGTGGTCGCCAGGACATATTCAAGATCCAGGACGATCCACGCGTAACCCCCGTGGGACGATTCCTGCGAAGAACCAGCTTGGACGAGCTGCCGCAATTCTTGAATGTGCTTACGGGCGAAATGTCTCTGGTGGGACCGCGGCCCCCTATTCCCTATGAAGTGGAAAGGTACAACCTATGGCACCGGCGCCGCTTCTTGGAGATAAAGCCCGGGATCACAGGCTTGTGGCAAGTCGAAGGCAGAAGCCGAACGAAGTTTGATGAAATGGTTCGTCTGGATCTCAAATACGCCAAAACATGGTCTCCCTGGCTGGATATTAAGATTCTCTTGAGAACGCCATCCGCGGTCTTGCGAGGAGACGGTGCCTACTAAGTGTGGCATCACCGCCGTTCATAACTTGGTCACGCCAAAACAACCACGATCTTAACCTGACGAAGAGAGGAAAAACATGATTCGGGTTGGCGTTATCGGATACGGTTACTGGGGCCCCAATGTGGTCAGAAATCTGCAAGGCCTGGATTCGGCCGCCGTGGTGGTGGCCATCTGCGATCGCAGCCAAGCGGCACAAAAACGCGCCCAGCGTGCCTTCCCTTGTCTGGAGGTCATCTCCGACGCAAACGAAATCTTGCGTTCACCCGATGTTGATGCAGTCGCCGTCATCACCCCCGTTTGGACACATTTCGAACTCGCCAAGGCAGCCCTGGAAAACGGGAAGCACGTGTTCGTCGAGAAACCGTTCACTGCTACGTCGGCCCAAGCTGAGACACTGATCGAGTTGGCTCAGCAACGGAACCTCAAGATCATGGTCGACCACACCTTCCTGTTCACGGGCACGGTAAAAAAGATTCGCCAACTCATCGACCAAGATGAGCTCGGCGATCTCTACTACTATGATTCCATGAGGGTCAATTTGGGCCTGTTCCAACACGACATTGATGTGATCTGGGACCTTGCCCCTCATGACCTGTCCATCATGGACTATCTCATCGGCCAGGAACCTGAAGCCATCGTAGCCACCGGCGAGTCACACTTGAACGGCCACGCCGACGTGGCTTTCATAACGATCTACTTCCCGCACCGAACGATCGCCCACATCAACGTGAACTGGCTCTCTCCGGTGAAGGTCAGGACGACGCTCATCGGCGGTGAGAAGAAGATGCTGGTGTGGAATGACTTGGAAGCCCACGAAAAACTCAAAGTCTACGATCGCGGAGTGCAGATAGCGAATGGCGAAGGCCTTTACGAATTATTGGTCAGCTACCGCTCGGGAGACATGTGGGTGCCCAAGATCGAGCAGACTGAAGCACTGAAAGCTGAGTTGGGATACTTTCTGGATTGCATTGAGAAAAACGAAACGCCCTTCAATGACGGCGTAGCCGGGCTGCGGGTCGTCAAGATGTTGGAAGCCGCCGGACAATCACTTAAGCTGAGAGGGGAGACTGTTCTTGTATGAACGATCACGTTTGCATAGCGCCGGACGTGAGGTTGGGGAAGAACGTCAAGCTTTCAAAATTCATCAATCTCTACGGCTGTGAAATTGGAGATGAGACAAAAATTGGGGCGTTTGTGGAAGTTCAGAAGGGCGCCACGATTGGGAAAAGATGCAAAATCTCGAGCCACACCTTTATCTGCGAAGGTGTGACTGTAGAAGATAATGTATTTATAGGCCACAATGTGACATTTATCAACGATACCTACCCGCGCGCCACCACGCCAGACGGGGGATTACAAACCGAGAACGACTGGAAAGTCGAGACCACGCTGGTTAAAAAAGGTGCGTCGATTGGATCGGGAACCACAGTTCTTTCCAATGTCACTATCGGAGAGAACGCCATCGTGGGAGCGGGTAGCGTGGTTACAAGAGATGTACCCGCTAACACCATTGTGGCGGGGGCGCCGGCCAAAGTACTGCGCCTTCTGGAGCCAACGGTCATGGAGGTCTCAGTCGGTGAATAGCGATAGCATCCCTTTTCTGGATCTTGTTACGCCACATCAACAGTTAAAGGACGAGTTGCTCAAAGTTGTCGAGCAGGCCCTGGAAACGGCTGGCTTCATCGGCGGTCCAATGGTGGCCGGTTTTGAGCAGGAATTCAGCCGCTTCTGCGGCACTCCGTATTGTGTAGGGGTCGGGAGCGGCACGGACGCCGTACGGTTCGCACTCATTGCCGCGGGCGTTAAACCCGGCGATGTCGTGGTCACCGTGCCGAACACCTTTATCGCCACGGCCGAAGCCATAACGCAGGCAGGCGCCACGCCCGACTTCGTCGACGTCGATGAGCGCACGTACAACATGGACCCTGAACAACTTCTCAAATACCTTCAGGTTCAGTGCCGCGTGGACGGAAACACCGGCCGCGTTTACAACCGCCGGCTCGGGAAACCGGTCACGGCGGTCGTGCCCGTCCACCTCTACGGTCAACCCGCGGATATGGATCGCATCGCGGACATCGCCGATCGCTTCGGCTTGTTGGTGGTGGAAGACGCCTGCCAGGCGCACGGGGCGGAGTACTATTCGCGGAAAGAAATGGCCTGGAAAAAGGCCGGGACGATGGGTAAGGCGGCCGCTTTCAGCTTTTATCCCGGCAAGAACCTGGGAGCCTGCGGTGAGGCCGGGGCGGTCACGACCAGCGACGACGAGATTGCCCGCAAGGTTCGAATGCTCCGCGATCACGGCCAATCGCGAAAATACTTTCACGACCTCGAGGGTTACAACGGCAGGCTGGATTCGATTCAAGCTGGGATCTTGCAAGTGAAACTCCGGCACCTTGCCGAGTGGAACGAGAAACGGCGCGCGGTGGCAGCTCGCTATCGGGAATTGTTCGAGGCCGCCGGTGTGGAGAAATTGATTCTCCCCTTCGAGCCGAGTTGGGCAAGAAGCGTCTACCACTTGTATGTCGTCCGGGTATCGAACCGGGACGCGTTGCTCAGCCGCCTCGCCGCTGTCGGCGTCGGTACCGGCATCCACTATCCGATTCCTCTCCACCGTCAGAAGGCCTACCGGTCGTTCGGCTACGAGACGGTTGTTCTCTCGAACGCCGAGGGGCTTGCTTCTGAAATCCTATCGCTTCCGATGTTTCCTAATCTCACGTTGCAGCAGCAAGAGCGCGTGGTTAATGAAATCAGGAAATTTACACTCGCAGGAGAGGCCCTTGAAGCGCAAAACGTGTTTACCGTCTGATGGCTTGTAGTAACTTCTCAAACGAGCGGGCGACGCGTAACTTTGCATCGCGTGCCCCTCGCCACTTGGATCAAGAGCAAGCCATGGTGAACAATGCAAAAGAGCAGCCGGAATTTCGAGGCACGACGAAACAGCGACCCACGGCAGTTTGTATCATCGTCGAGAACTTGCCCGTTCCTCTAGATCGACGTGTGTGGCGTGAAGCAGCCGCGCTTCGCGATGCCGGATACTCCGTTTCCGTCATCTGTCCCAAAGGTAAGGGTTCTTGCACAGCGAGTCACGAGGTTCTGGAAGGAATCCACATCTATCGCCATGCTATGTGGGAACCTTCCAGCGCCTTGGGGTATCTCCTGGAATATGCGTTGGCGTTGGTTGGCGAGTTTTATCTCAGCTTGAAGGTGTTCGCCCTCACGAGGTTTCGGATTCTGCAAGGTTGTAACCCTCCCGACACCATCTTCCTGATTGGCCTGTTCTTCAAGCTTTTCGGCGTCCGCTATATTTTCGACCACCACGATCTGAGCCCCGAATTATTTGAGGTCAAGTTCGGCAGGAAGCGGGGTCTGCTTCCTGCCATGACAAGGGCGGCCGAGCTATGCTCATTCAAGGTTGCCGAAGTCGCTATCGCCTGCAACGAATCCTTCCGGGAAGTCGCCGTCACGCGAGGGGGGAAAAAACCGGAACGGGTATTTGTAGTACGAAATTGTCCCGACCTGACAACATTCCGCCGTCGATCTCCTCAGCCTGAGACCAGGCTGCGGGAATCGTTTCAGGTGGCGTACGTGGGTTTCATGGCCAAGCAGGATGGCTTGCCCCTCTTGGTTGAATCTATTGAACACATGGTCAAAAACCAGAATCGGCAGGATACCCACTTCCTGCTTGTGGGCGGAGGGAGTGAGCTTCTGGAGTTGCGAGGCATGGTAGCCGCAAAGGAGCTCAACTCGTATGTGACTTTTACGGGCCAGGTATCTCACGAGGACGTGGCCGCGTTCCTCGCTGATTCAGACGTGGGGGTAGCGCCGGACCCCAAGAACCCCTTGAACGACAGCTCGACCATGATCAAGATTCTTGAGTATATGGCGTTTGGGTTGCCGGTGGTGCTTTTCGATTTGAAGGAAGGACGGCGTGTAGCGGGCCCCGCCGCCTTGTATGCGCTCCCCAATGATCCTGTTGACTTCGCCAACCAGATCAACAGATTGCTTGATAGTCCGGAACTCCGCCGGCGGCTGGGGGAGTGCGGTCGCGCGCGGATTGAAGAGGGTTTGAACTGGG
Organism: Terriglobia bacterium; assembly: GCA_049508935.1. GTDB lineage: Bacteria > Acidobacteriota > Terriglobia > UBA7540 > UBA7540 > CAVROP01. The sequence goes on from JBELAJ010000001.1 coordinate 12,756, forward strand.
AAACCGAAAAGCAGGGGCTGCTTCGCGCCTATCGCATGGCGTTGGAACCTGACCATGCTTCATGACGTGGTGGAACGGGTCAGTGCGCGAGCAAGCCGATGGAACCCGTCCTGCTCCGATCGCGACGCTCTCAGAAAGCGTCTGCATTGATATGATGGCTTGGACTGCTAACGCGGAATCCCCGATCTCGCTGCCTATTTGGCGCGGAGGCTTTGAAGCCGTGGGAGCAGCTCGTCTCCGCAAGCTGGCAACCCGCCTGGGGGGCGCAGCAGGCGCCGTCCTTTTCTCGATGTTGTTGCCTTCCCTGCGATGCCAGGCGGCCGATATCGTTTTCGTTCGTTCGGCCGTAAGCTCGCTCGCCCCACAACAAGAACTCGAAATAGCCACCAGTTTTTATGGATTGGGGCTCCAGGTGGTTACGGTCACCGCCGATGAAGACAATCATGTCCTCGCCAGGGCCGTCGAGGGGAACGACACCCTCGGGGTAGCCGTCGCGGCTGACGCTCTCGCTCTGGTGGATGAAAAGGCTCTGCTGCAAGCCATGTCGCGGAAATCCGGGGCTGGTTTGCCTTTGCTGATCCTGGGAGTGACACCCGAGATTGACCAGACACTCTTGAGAGCCTGGTCTGGCGGCGCGGCGGCCGGCTGCAGATGGCAAAGGAACCCCGCTCACCCGCACTATGTTGTGCATCGCGCCGCCGGCCTCACCGGCCAACTTGCCGAACTCGAATTGGCGATGCCGAGTGAGGATACATCTTATTTTGTCTTGGGTGACCACCTCAAGGGTCAAATAATCTCCGAGGTGCGGTACGCGCAGCAAGCTCTTCCGGTGTTCATCGCGACGGCCCTCGACCACCACAATCTCTTCCTGGTTAGCCAAACGCCGTCTCCCACCAACGGGGGCACGGGAACCGCTGACAGTGTGACGACAAGGTTCGCGACCATCGCCCCAGCCATGATGTTCATCAGGTATTGCAGCGGGGAACGGGGATGGCACGCTCTCCATCACTACGCAAACCTCACCATTGACGATGCCTGGTTGACAGAGCCCTATGGAAATCTCAATTATAGAGGCCTTCTGGGTGAGATGGAGCGGCACAACTTTCACACCACTATCGCTTTCATCCCATGGAATTACGACCGCAGCGAACCGGAGGTTGCCGGGCTGGTTCGCAGCCGCCCGGAGAGATTCTCAATCTGCGTTCACGGAGACAATCACGATCACCAGGAGTTTTCGGACCTTCGAAGTAAGCCGCTGCCGGTCCAAGTGGCAGCGCTTCGAGAAGCCTTGGCCAGAATGGACAGATTCCAGACACTGACACGAATTCCCTACGATAAGGTGATGGTATTCCCGCACAGCATCGGTTCGGAGAGAATATTGGAAGCTCTCAAAACCTATAACTACCTGGCCACCGTCAACTCCTCGAATGTTCCGATGGACGTTTTCCAGCCCCCAGTGTTCTGGGAAGCCTTACGGTCCTTCACGCTCTCGTGGGGAGACTTCCCCAGCATCGCCCGTTACCCGGTGGAAGCGGGAGCAGAAGGCCCGACAGACCTCATCGCGATCAATGAGTTCCTCGATAACCCCCTGCTCTTTTATGGGCATCATGATCTTTTTGAGAACGGTATCAGTGCCTTCGACGCCCAGGCAGACCAAGTCAACAAATTGGAGCCGGATACGCAGTGGAGCAGCCTGGGCGACATCGTAAGGCACCTTTATAGGGTCAGGCTAAGGGATGACTCCAACCACGACGTGCTCGCCTTTTCGAGCAACCTTTCTCTCGAAAATACTTCCGGCCACGATTCGATCTTTTATGTGCGGAAGCAGGAGACCGGTTCGCCCCTCATAACTTCAGTCAGCGTGGACGGCCGGCCTAGCGAGTATCAGTTGCACGATGGCTATCTGGATTTGAGCGTAGAGATTCCCGCGGGCAAGACTCGTAACGTGGTCGTGCTATACGAAAACGACGGGGGGTTGATGCCGGCCAGCGCCTCCAAGCATTCTCTTCGCGTTTACCTGCTGCGCCGCATTTCGGATTTCCGCGACATAACCCTGTCAAAATATGCCGCCGGACGAGCCCTGACCCACCTTTACTACTCGACCCAACCAACGAGCCTACTCATTTTCGGCGCATTGGCAATGATCTTGGCCTGTGGTTGCGGGGGTTGGGGCCTGCGCCTGTTCCTGAGGAGAAGAATTCGGCTCGATCGAGCCCGGACACGTCGCACCGTGCCATCGAATCGCCAGAACGACGGGCCAGCGCCCGATTCCCATCCTGCGTGGCCAGAATGCGAGCACACTCCGGTGAGACCAACGCGCCCGGGTGGGTAGTTGCGCCCTGGAATGCGTGTCTTGCGTCGCTTGGAAAGACGTGGAAGCAGATACGGCGCTGTCCGGGTTCCTCAAAAAGCTTGTTCTTGAAGATTCGGAGCTAATGATGGAAATCAAAATTGAATCTCGGCAATTGGGGGAAATTGTGGTGCTCGTGCCCGAGATTTTTCAGGATAGCCGTGGCTTCTTCATGGAGGCTTACCGCGAGGACCAATTCAAGGCTCTGGGTCTGCCTACCCTATTTGTTCAAGAGAACCATTCGCGTTCGATCAAGGGCGTCGTACGTGGACTGCATTTCCAGTGGGACCCGCCGATGGGCAAGTTGATGCGCGTCACATTGGGCAGTGCCTTCCTGGTTGCTGTGGACATCAGAACAGGATCGCCCACACTAGGGAAGTGGTTTGGCCTCGAGACCTCGGCCGACAACCGGCGTCAGGTGTGGGCTCCTGCTGGGTTTGCCCGCGGCTTCTGTGTTCTTTCGGAAGTCGCCGAAATCCAATACAAATGCACGGGCCTCTACAACCACAGGGCTGAGTCGGGGATTCGCTGGAATGATCCACAGATCGGCATTAAGTGGCCGGTCAGTGAACCTAGCCTTTCCGATAAGGACCGGAAGGCCCAGACTCTGGAACAGTGGCTCGCCAGGCCCGAATCCCGCAATTTCCATATCTAACGGGGAGATGGATTGACCATGAGATTGCTTGTTGCAGGTGGTGCAGGGTACATAGGGTCGGTGCTGATACCCAAACTGCTCGATCGTGGCTACAAAGTAGACGTGGTCGACCTGTTTTGGTTTGGCAACCATCTGCCACGGGATGTTGGGATCCTTCACAAGGACATTTTCCAACTCTCGACGGAGGACTTGGAGCCCTACGATCAAGTCATCTTTTTGGCTGGGCTGTCCAACGACCCTATGGCGGAGTTTTCGCCGAGCAAGAACTTCATCTTCAACGCCGCTGCTCCGGCCTATCTGGCCTATACGGCCAAGAATGCTAAAGTGAAGAGGTACATTTACGCCTGCTCCTGCTCGGTTTATGGGTACACGGAAAACGAACTCTACGACGAGACGCGCCCTGTCTCCTCCACTTATCCCTACGGAATTTCCAAACTGCAAGGCGAGCAAGCGGCGATGCAGTTGGCGGACGGAGAATTCTCGGTTATCTCGTTGCGCAAAGGCACGGTTTCTGGGTACAGCCCCCGCATGCGCTTCGACCTTATCATTAACACGATGTTTAAGTTCGCGATGAAAGAACACACTATCACCATCAACAATCCCTCCATTTGGCGGCCCATTCTCAGCATCGACGACGCCGCCACCGCGTACATCCGGGCTATTGAAGCGGATCAGAAAATCTCTGGCATTTTTAACATTGCGTCAGGCAACTACACGGTCGGGGAAGTCGGCGACTTGGTGAAGGCCACGATTGAAGATCGCCTGGGAGAACGGCTGAACCTTTGCATCAAACACATCCAGGATTTTCGCAACTACAAAGTGAGTGTGGAGAAGGCCAAGAATGTGCTCAGTTTCCATCCGGCGGGTGATGTGAAATCCATCGTGGGCCATCTGACTGACAACATGGAAAAGTGCAGCGACTGGGACAACCCGCTCTATTCCAACATCGTTTCGTTCAAGCAACTCGAGAATGGAATCGAAACCTACGCGATGGGGAAGGTGCCGGCGCGATGAAAGTGGTCGTAGTGGGCAGCAATGGCCAATTGGGGAGCGACGTCGTGCGCGCTTTCGCGGACAATGGGGATGAAGTCCTGCCGCTGACGCACGCCGACATCGAGATCGCAGATGGAGAGTCTGTCACGAATAAATTGCGCGCGCTGGAGCCCAGCCTCGTGGTGAATACCGCAGCGATGCACCACGTGGAGAACTGTGAATTGCAACCTGAGAGAGCATTCGCCGTCAATGCCTTAGGTGCGAGAAACCTCGCCCGGGCAGCGCGGGAAATCGGCGCCACGCTCGTCCATGTCAGCACGGATTACGTCTTTGACGGGTCTAAGGTCAGCCCCTATGACGAGGGTGATCCGCCCCGGCCCTTGAGCGTCTACGGTAACACGAAACTCGCCGGAGAGTACTTTGTGCGCGCTACACTCGACCAGCATTTTGTGCTGCGCACCTCGGCGATTTACGGGAAAAGCCACTGTCGGGCCAAGAGCGGACTGAACTTCATCCAACTGATGCTCAAGCTGGCGAAAGAGCGGGGCGAAGTCCGCGTGGTCGACAGCGAATTCGTGACCCCTACAGCCACCCCCGATCTGGCGCGGCAAATAGTTGCGCTGAGCCGCTGCGAGAATTACGGGTTATACCACGCCACCGCCGAAGGAGCCTGCTCCTGGTTCGAATTCGCCCGCGAGATCTTTGCCTTGACCAACACCAAAGTTACTCTGAAGGTTGCGGGGCCGGATGAATTTCCCGCCAAAGTGCCGAGACCGAAGTATTCGGTACTGGAAAACCGCGGACTCAAGCGTTTGGGCATCAATACCTTCGCGCCTTGGCAGGAGGGTCTGCGCGACTACCTCGGCGTTTCGCCGTCGCATACGGCGGCGGTAACCAGATGATGCAATACGTAATCATCACGCCCGTGCGGGATGAAGAAGAGCATGTGCAAGCAACCATCGAATCCATCACCGCCCAAACTGTGCGACCGGCGGAATGGGTGATAGTCGACGACGGCTCCACCGACCGAACCGGCGCCATCACCGATCGCTCTTCAGCCCAGTTTCCCTGGATCCGCGTCATCCACAGACCGAACCGAGGTTTTCGTAAGGCGGGCGGCGGCGTCGTGGATGCTTTTAATGAGGGATACAATTCCCTGCGCTGCAGCGACTGGGATTTCTTAGTCAAACTCGACGGAGATCTCAGCTTTTCCCCCGATTACTTTGAACGGTGCTTCGAGAAATTCCGGACGCAGCCTGATTTGGGGATTGGGGGCGGAGAAATCTGGCACAATTCGGGCGGCATGCTCAAACTCGAGGCCGGTCCCAGATTCCACGTACGCGGGGCTACCAAGATTTACAGAAGGGCTTGCTGGGAAGCGCTAGGCGGGTTAATGCCGGCAGCCGGATGGGACACCATCGACGAGGTTAAAGCTAACATGCTGGGCTGGAAGACCCGCAGCTTTGAGGATCTCCGGCTCATCCATCATCGCCTCACGGGAGCGGCGGACGGCCTCCTGCACGACCGCATGAAGTACGGTTTGGTTTGCTTTACCTGCGGGTACCATCCTCTCTTTGTTCTCGCCCGTTGCGTCTATAGGGTGACTCGAAAGCCGTATGTGGTTGGCTCACTCGCGATGCTTTTTGGCTATCTGAAAGGTTATTTTACCGATACGCCGCAGGTGAATGACGAACGGGTGGTTCGTTACCTGCGGACACAACAATTGAAACGTCTCTTCGGCCTAAGAACCGTTTGGCGGTAACAACCAGACCTTCCCGGCCTCAGGCATACCTTTATGTGCGGAATCTGCGGCAAGCTTAATTTCGAGCAGAACTCGAGCGTCAGCCCTGCCCTGGTTCGCGAGATGTTGGACACCATTCGTCATCGGGGTCCCGATGATGAAGGGGTCTACTCGGCGGGGCAGGTCGGCTTGGGGCACCGCAGGCTCTCGATTATAGACCTGAACACGGGGCATCAACCCCTGTCAAATGAGGATGGCACGGTTTGGATCGTCTTCAACGGGGAAATTTACAATTACCAGGAATTGCGCCCATGGCTCTTGAACAAGGGTCACAGGTTCGCAACCCAGACCGACACCGAAGTCATTGTCCATTTGTATGAGGAATTGGGGCCCGAGTGCCTGCAGAAACTGCGCGGCATGTTTGCCTTTGCCATATGGGATGAGAAATCCAAGACTCTATTCCTGGCAAGAGACCGGGTGGGAATCAAGCCTCTCTACTATTGCCTGACGGAGAGATCGCTGGTCTTCGCGTCTGAGATCAAGGCGATCCTGGCGGATCCCAATGTCGATCGAGCCATTTCCCCCCAGATCATCGACAGATTCCTTACTTTCTATTATTTGCCGGGGGAAGAAACGCTTTTCAAAGGCATCTCAAAGCTTGCTCCGGGATCCTACCTGGTCGTAAAGAATGGTCGTGCGGAAATTCGCCAGTACTGGGACCTTAGCTTCTCTAAGCCCGGCGAAAAGCCGAGCCCCATAGAGGCAGAGGGACAATTAGTTGAATTGTTGGCCGAGACCGTTCGACAGCATATGATCGCAGACGTTCCGGTCGGCGTTTTGTTAAGCGGTGGAGTGGATTCTACGGCCGTGCTCAGCTTCGCTGTGGAACGGACAGACAAGAAGGTCAGCACCTATACCGTGGGCTTCTCTGACCCTGGGTTCGCCGACGAGAGACCCTATGCCAAGTTAGCGGCTGACACCTTCCACACCCAGCACCATGACATGACCATATCGGCGGCCGACTTTGCCGCTTTTATGCCGCGATATGTGTGGCACATGGAAGAACCGGTTTGTGAGCCACCCGCCATCGCCTTGTATTATGTTTCGAAGCTGGCGAGGCAGTACGTCAAGGTACTTCTTTCAGGGGAAGGGGGCGATGAGGCTTTTGCGGGTTACAGCAACTATCGCAACATTCTCTGGCTCGAGCGAGCGAAAAGTGGCCTGTATCCGCTGGTAGGGCTGCTTGCACGAGGACTTTCGCTGACCAACTCGGTGTTCCAATCGTCGCGCATCGCTAAATATGTACCTTTGATGACGGCGATGTTCCCTGACTACTACTACAGCCGCACTTCAAATCCTTACCGCTCCGTCCGCAACGGACTGGGCGATTTGTACTCCAGTGATTTCGCCCGGTCAATTGACCCGGAGTACAGTCTTGAGCCGGTACGTCGACTGCAGGCGCATGTGCGAGGCCAAAATACCCTCGATGCAATGCTTTACATCGACACCAAGACTTGGCTGCCGGACGACCTACTGATCAAAGCCGACAAGATGACCATGGCCAATTCGCTTGAGCTCCGGGTGCCCCTGCTTGATCACAAAGTTCTTGAGTTCGCGGCTGCCTTACTCCCGAACCTCAAGGTTCGCCGATTCACCACCAAATATCTCGCCAAGAGAGCATTGGGACGCCGGGTCCCCAAGCCCATTCTTGATCGTCGTAAGGCTGGCTTTCCCGTTCCCTACGAGTCATGGCTCCGGAACGACCTGCGAAACTGGGTTCAGGAAGTGTTGTTCGACCCGACGACTACAAGCCGGGGCTATTTCGCCGTTCCCGCTCTGCGCAAGTTGCTGGCCCGCGACGAGTCTATAGGGGGATTTTCCAAGGAGATTTTCTCGTTGGTTACGCTCGAGCTCTGGCACAGGACTTTTCTCGGCCAGAAACAGGTTCTGCCAACAGCGTCTCTGCAGCCGGCATCGGCTAGCGCGCAACAGCCGCGTCAGCCAGAGCACTCTCAGCGTGGATAACGAGTTTGTTTACCAACAACCAACAGAGTAGCCGCAGTCGACAGAGCGCGCTCAATCTGGCCGCGAAGACGCTCTGGCGCATGCCAGGCCGTTTCGGGATTGCGCGTCTCTTCGGTCCTTGTTACTCTTTGCGGTGCGTTGTCTTTCATGACATTTCAGCGACGGAGTCGCCGTTTACCAAGGGAATGCGGGTGAGCATCACGCCCGCGGAGTTCGGGGCGGCGCTGAAATTTCTCACCCGATACTACACTCCTGTCCGCTTCGAGGACGTTCTGGCTGCTTCTGGAGGCCGTAGTCTGCCGCCAAGACCGCTGCTCGTGACCTTCGACGACGGCTATGCGTCGATGATGGAGTGGGCCGCACCGCTGTGCCGCAAGTATGGCGTGCCTGCCATCTTTTTCCTCAATGCAGCGTTTCTCGATAATGAGAGACTAGCGCCGGACAATCTCATTTGTTACGCGGCCAACGTTCTGGGATTGGAAGCCATAAACGCTGCCGCGCGCAGCGTAGGGGACGACGAAGTCCCCAAGCTAGAGTCTCTGGCTGAGGTCTTCTCGCGTTTCCTCCCCGCGATTTCGTTGGCCGACAGGCAAGTCTTTCTCGACGCCTTGGGTCATTTGGGAAGATTCGATGAGCGTCGATTAGCACGGGAAGCGTGCTTATACCTGACTCGAAAACAGGTTTGCGAGTTGGCAGCTTCGGATTTCGAGATCGGGAGCCACAGTTATTCCCATGTCCGTTGCCGGTCGTTAGCAAGCGCGGATTTTGAGGAGGAAATTGACAGAAACAAGGCAGAGCTGGAGGCTCTATCTAGGAAGAAGGTACGGTCATTCAGCTTGCCCTACGGTTCCTCTGCGGACCTCTCAAGTGACTTGCAGCGAAAGCTTCAGGCTTCAGGGCACGAAGTGGTCTTCCTAAGCGAGAGCGTTGCCAACCCGTGCGCGATGGGATGCCTCCGTTTTGACCGAGTAAGCATCCAAGCCAGCGGAAACGACGCTTTGTTCTTTGAGATCGAGGTTTTGCCGCGCCTTCGCGCCGTCAGGAATCGTCTTTTCCGGGACCCTGGCGCCGTTCGGATGGCCCGTAACGAGGCTTCACGGGCTGGGTTGGGAACGCGGCGCGGGGAAAATGAAGTCGCAGCGCTTGACGAGATGAAGCATATGTATGATCATTCAAATTGCAGAGATAAAGTGACAGCCAGAGAGGTGGGCGGAAATTCCGGGGATTCCCGGCCTGATGCGCTAAGGTCTTCCGGTAAAAGACTCCAATGACTCGGGACAAATTTCTTCTGGAGATGGATGAGATTCTGGGCCTACCGTCTGGAACGCTTCGCGGCCACGAAAAACTCGAGGAGTTGGAGACCTGGGACTCCATTGCACTCATCAACTTGATTGTATTAGCAGAAACACAAAATAACGCACCAATAACCCCTGACCAGGTCGTAACCTGCTCTACGGTGTCTGATCTTCTTCGTCTGGCTGGCTTCGAAGATAACCCTGTTGTTCCCGAGTCCGGGTCGGACCATTTAGCGTAATGCATGCCATTGCCCTGAAGAGGGCAGCGTCGCGCAGAATAGCGGCGAGACGTCGACATCGACTGGCCCCAACGACAGCTTGCGGCTGCTAGGCTCTAGAGTTTCCTAATGGTGGCGGAGACTGAGACATTGCAATGGGAGGTTCCGAAAGCTCTGCGGTTCCCCGTCGCGCTGGAGGAGGTCCTTCTGAAGCGCCTGAGCCTGAAGAAGGAGCTGCTCAAGCAACCGAATCTCGTCTCAACGCGCATTGCAATTCTTGGCGGATCAACGACTACGGAAGTAATGAGCATGCTCGAGCTGTTTCTCCTGGCCCAAGGGATCCAGCCAACCTTCTACGAATCAGGGTACAACCGTTACTGCGAGGACGTGCTGTTCGAGAATCCTGAGTTATGGAATTTCAAGCCCGAGATCGTCTTTATCCACACTACCTGGCACAATGTATCGCAATTTCCCGAATTACTGGAAACCGAGGCAGACGTTGGAAAGCGTGTCAGTCGTGAAATGGCGCGGTTTGAATCGCTTTGGGAGAAAATAAACAAGGAGCTAGGCGCGATCATCATACAGAACAACTTTGACCTCCCACGTCTCAGACCACTGGGGAACTTGGAGGCTTCCGAGCCGTACTGTCGCGTGAACTTCTTGCAGCGGCTGAATGCCGCATTTGCGGCCTATGCCCGCAACCACCCACGGTTCCTGATTAACGACATCCACTACCTCTCCGCAAAAGTGGGCCTGACGGCGTGGCACGACCACACCTATTGGTATAACTTTCACATGGCCTTGAGCCCAACGGCCACCGTGGTGCTGGGTCAAAACGTTGCTGCGATTGTTAGGTCGGTTTACGGGAAGAGCAAGAAGTGCCTCGTTCTGGACTTGGACAACACACTCTGGGGCGGAGTTATCGGCGACGATGGTGTGCAGGGCCTGATTCTTGGCCGGGATCACCCGGTCGGTGATGCCTTCGTCGACTTCCAACGGTATGTGAAAGATCTGCAGCGGCGGGGCGTCATTCTTGCAGTCTGCTCGAAGAACGACCCTGAGAACGCCAAGGAAGGTTTCTCGCACCCGGACAGCGTATTGAAACTGGAAGATTTCAGCGTCTTCAAAGCGAATTGGAACCCAAAGCCTGACAACATCCGCGCTGCCGCCTTAGAACTCAACATCGGTCTCGATAGCATGGTTTTCGTTGATGATAACCCGGCCGAACGGGCCCTCGTTGCGGCCGAGCTCCCCGAGGTGGCCGTACCCGATATGGGCTCGGATGTTTCACGATTTGCAGAGACACTCGAACACGAGCGGTACTTCGAAGTGGCCAATGTCGTTCAAGAGGATCTCAGCCGCTCCAGCTATTACAGCTCGAATGCCCGGCGAAGCACTTGTCTTAGCGCGTTCCGGGATTACCGAGATTACCTCGCTTCTCTCGAAATGACCGCTGAAATCGGCCCATTTCTTCCAGTCTACCTGGAGCGAATTACGCAGTTGATTAATAAGACCAACCAGTTCAATCTCACCACCAGGCGATACACGAGCGCCGAGGTTGAGGCCGTCAGCAAGGACCCGACGTATGTCACCCTTTACGGACGGCTGTCCGACAAATTTGGCGACAACGGGTTGGTTTCAGTATTGATCGGGCGAGTTTCTAACGAGACAGTCGAATTACACGTTTGGCTAATGAGCTGCCGCGTTGTGAAGCGCGAAATGGAACTCGCCATGTTTGATGCTCTGGTCGAACAGTGCCAGGCCCGAGGCATCCGAAAGATCCTGGGCACGTATATCCCGTCGAAGAAGAACGGAATGGTTTCGGGCCACTATGCCAGCCTGGGTTTCACGCGCATCGACGGCGCGTCGGGAGACCGGGAGCTCTGGCAGTACGATGTACCTCAAGCCTATCCCGCGAAAGCGTGTTACATTCGCAGGACCATTCAAGGCAACCCGGCGAGTGTGTCTTCTTAAGAGCTCAGGGAATCCCTTTCCATCAAACTCTATGTTACCTGCAGGACTTTTGCGCACCGGTAGAGCCAGACTGCACCATTTAGGTTACGTGGTGGCGGCCATTTCGACGGTTGCTGAGGCGTTTGCGGAGTCCATAGCCGCACGTTGGGATGGCCGCATTATCCATGATCCCTTACAGCGGGTTCGAGTGGCCTTCTTTAAGCCTGTCGAGAAGGGGAATCCGGTATTTGAGTTGGTGGAGCCAGCTTGCGACGCCTCGCCGATAAGCAGATTCCTCAAGAGCGGCGGGGGACTGCACCACGTCTGTTATGAAATAGACGACTTGGAGTGGGGCCTGAAGGAATTGCGGCGTGCGGGTTTCGTGATGATCTCTCCTCCGAAACCAGCCCCGGCGTTTGGGGGTCGCCGCATCGCTTGGATTTATTCCAAGAGCCGCGTCTTGATGGAATTGCTGGAGCGGAAGCCGAAATAGCCGGCCGACACCCCGAGGAAGGAGTTTGCATAAGCACAAAGGTGAGGAAACGGCTTTAAACGCTATGCTCGAATCTGTTTGGCAAGTCGAAGTAGATCGCGCTGCGCAGGCTGAGTGGTCGCAACTGCTCGATCTGTTCGATGACGCCAACCTATATCAAACATGGTCGTATGGTGGAGTGCGTTGGGGGGAGAAGAACCTCAGCCACCTGGTTCTGAAACGGGGTGGCGAGGTCTTGGGGATGGCCCAACTCAGAATCGTCCGCCCCACGAGATTGAAGTTCGGAATGGCGTATCTGCGCTGGGGCCCTCTGTTCCAGCGCCGCGGCAGGCCCCATGAGCCCGAGGTGGCCCTGAACTTAGCCCGAGCCCTCGAGGAGGAGTACGTCGACAGAAGACAGCTTTTCCTCCGTATCCTGCCAAACGCTTTTGCCGGATCGCCACGGGCCGCCATATTTCAGTCCGCCTTTTGCAGATTCGCGAGGGAACCGTTTGTTGCTGACAACACGTACCGGACTTTTGTCCTGGATCTGGCGCCGGCAGTTGAGGAGTTGCGCAAAAAGCTTGACGCGAAATGGCGAAACCACCTCAAGCGCTCCGAAAAGAACGGCCTTACCGTCGTCGCGGGAACTGGGAGTGGCGAATACCAGGTTTTCTGCCAACTCTACCATCAGATGCGAAAACGCAAGACATTCGAAACCACTGTGGACGTCGAGGAGTTTGCGCGAATCCAGGAAGACTTGCCGGAGCCGCATCGCATGCGAATAATGATCTGCCAGGACAAGGGCACCCCCGTTGCGGGACTCGTTACCTCGGCGATGGGAGATTCCGCGATATATCTGCTCGGCGGGACCAACGAGGAGGGGCTGAAATCGCAAGGCGCCTACCTCTTGCAGTGGACCATGATCAAATGGCTTAAAGAAAGAGGCATCAGGTGGTACGATCTCGGAGGCATTGATCCGGAACGGAATCCTGGCGTTTATTCCTTCAAGAGAGGGTTTTCCGGGGCCGACCTACGGCAGCTAAACCCCATGGTGGGCTGCAGCAGCGTGGTGTCGTCCGCAATTGTCAGGACCAGCCTTGCCGTGCAGAGTGCAATCCGGCGCTCGAAAGCCGCCTTGCAGTTTGCGCGCCCGTTCAAGCAACTCGCAAGCGGCAGTCAAGCACTGTCCGTTTAGTTTACTCCTATGGATATTTCGGTCGTCATCGTCGCCTGGAATGCAAAGCACTATTTAGAGCTGTGCCTGGAGAGCCTGGAAAAGGCGCCTCCACGCCGGAGTATGGAAACCCTGGTGGTTGACAATGCCTCGACTGACGGCACGTCAGAAATGGTCGAGGCGCGCTTTCCCTGGGTCAAGCTGATCAAAAGCCCTGAGAATTTAGGCTTCGCGAAAGGCAACAACCTGGCCATCCGGCAGTGCCAGGGGCGCTACATTGCGCTCGTGAACCCCGACGTGATTGTTTTTCCGGGATGTCTGGACGCCCTCTCGGATTTCCTCGACCAGAATCCCAAGGTAGGGAATGTCGGTCCGCGCGTCTTTGAACCCGATATGTCGATGCAGAGCACCTGCCGCCGATTTCCGACGCTCTGGAACAACTTTTGTTCGGCCAGCGGGCTGGCGGCCGGATTCAAGAAATCCCGCTTTTTCGCCGGCGAGCACATGTTCTACTTCCCCCACGACCGGACCCTCGCGGTGGATGTCCTGGTGGGTTGCTTTTCGATGATCCGCCGCGAAGCATTCGAATCCGTGGGCTTGTTGGATGAAGGACTGTTCATGTACGGCGACGATGTGGATTGGTGCCGGCGAGCGTGGAAGGCCGGATGGGAAGTGGTTTTCTACCCCGGCGCGCGGGCCATTCACGACCGCGGCAAGATTACGGCCCCCTATCCGGTCCGCTTTGCCGTTGCCCAACAGAGATCCATTCTCTACTACTGGTCCAAATACCACAGTGCCTTTGGAGTTTTGGGAATCCGGGGCATCCTGCTTTTCCATCACGCTCTTCGCTACACGTTGGCGGTTCTCTCGGGGCTGGGGCGCCCCAAGACTCGGTCGCAAAGTGAGGACCGGAGACAGATAAGCGCCGCCTGCATACGGGATGTTCTGAGTGCTCCACATAAGGCCTGAGCTGCAGCTTGGCATGGACAGCCATGGGTATTTCGACTTCGATCACACGCCTTTCGGACTTCTACAGGCGCCACGGCTCTTGGGCGACGATCCGGCGCGCCAGTGTAGCCGCGACACGGGCGCTCTTTTCAAGCCGAAGCGTTTTGTTTTACTGTGATCTAGCCCGGCTGACCACGCCCGTGGCGGCACTCCCGAGCTTCCTGGAGGTGGAGCGAAAGTCAAACGCTGCCGAACTGAGCGCGGAGGACCTCCAAGAGATGACCGGTTTCTGGAGTCCCAAACTGGTTAATCGGAACATGAAGGAGCGATTCGGCAAGAGGGCGTCCTTGTGGTTGATCAAGTCTGCGGGCAGGCTGGCGGGTTACGGTTGGACGTTGTGGGGAAGTACGGTTGAGCCCCATTACTTCCCCTTGGGCCACGATGATGTGCACCTTTTCGATTTCCACGTCTTCCCGCAATATCGTGGTCGAGGAATGAATCCGCTGCTGGTTACCTATATCCTCCAGAGCCTGGCGGCGGAGGGAGCAGGCCGTGCGTTTATTGAAGCTGCGGAGTGGAACCAACCGCAGTTGTCGTCCCTATTCAAGACCCCATTTCGTTGCCTAGGCAAGGCTTGGAAGTTGACGTTTTTGGGCCGCACCATCGTCTACTACTGGGCGAAGAACGGAACTCTAAGCAAGAGTACTAAAGTAACAGTACAAAGGCATTGACATCACTGTCTGCGGCCTGTAAGCTATGTTTCTTTGTCCGTGCGCAGGGCGAGAGCCGAATCAATCAGCGCCGGCCAGGAGGTATAGATGAAGGGAAACTTGGGTTCAGCAAGACATTATACGGCAATTATACTAACAGTTCTTGGGATGCTATTAATTTCTGGAAGTGCGTACAGCCAGGGGGGAGCCTGTCCATCAAAGGCGAACTATCTCAATGCTGCGAACGCTTTGGTCACGCTTTCCAGTCTCGGGGTGACGAGTTGCTACTACATCTCCGTGTCCCAGGGTATAGACACCAACAATGGAACATCAGAAAGCACCCCATGGGCGCACGCACCGGGAATGCCGGGTTGTACCGGGAATTGCGCGTCGGCGAGTAGGGCGGCCGGGACCGGCTACATCTTCCGCGGTGGCGATACTTGGGGACCGTCCAATCTTGGCGTCCAATTGAATTGGAGCGGAACTTCCAGCGCCCCCATTTATGTAGGCGTGGACCAGACTTGGTTTAGTGGATCTTCATGGTCACGTCCCATTTTCAACTGCCAGCAAACTCAGTGCACCACCAGCATCGGTGGTTCGTATGTGACCTTGGACAATGTCGAGATCACCGGATTTAAAATGACCAGCACTTCAGGCAATCCGGCGGTAATCCAAACCTCGGGCAATTACGTCGGAGTCGAGAACGTCTACATTCATAACTTTACGACCACTAACAACTCGACTCATTCCAACGCGATTGCCAATCAATGTTGCGGGAATGGGAGCGTGGGAGTCTACATCCGCAATAACGTGATCGACGGCTCGGATTCCACGCAGACCTTCATGGGTGGTATTCTCCACGGTTCGACCGTCGCCAATAATGTCATCCGTTACGTATACAACGGTATGAACGGAGTGTTCGATACTGTCTATGGGAATATGATCGAACATAATTATACGTCCCTGGACGGTGACCACTGCAACATGATGTTCATCCAAGGCCCCGATAACAACTCCAACCTTTTTGTCTATAACAATCTGATTCAGCATACAACGTGTAGTGGAGGCGTTACCTTGTGGCTGGGCGGGTTGAGTTGTTCAGCCTACAATGGCTATGCCTTCAATAATGTCATCCACGACACCCAGAACGGGAACGTCATCAATCCTCCAGGTGAGGTGGGCGGATGCTCAACCCTGCGCACATGGGACATTTTCAACAATACGGTGGAGTGTGGGCCAGATTCCGGCCCTAGTGCAAACTGTTCTGCGGACGGCGGAGAAGGAGGAGAGCCTGACAACGCTGTGCTGCACTTTATCAATGACCATTGGATTACCAGCGCAAGCCCGATAGACTACAGTGTTGTTCAGTACACCACCACAACGGACTTGGCCCAAACCCTCGCAGCGGCCAACGCTCAAGGCTACAACGATACCGCCGAAACCTTCGCGTTCTCTCCAGCTAGTTCCGGTAGCTCAACGGTCGGCGCGGGCACGAACGAGCAATCACTTTGTACCACGATTTCTGGAATCAATTCTGCAGCAGGAGTGGCCTGCCAGAATTCGACCGGGTATGCCTGTGCTTACAACACGACGAACCACACGGTGAGCTGCCCAGCGGTCCAGCTTGTAGCCAGGCCAACAACCGGGGCGTGGGACATTGGGGCCTACCAGTCCGCGACCTCATTGGTACCACCGACCAATGTGCAGGCGGTAGGGCATTGAAGGTTCTTGCCGGGTCCGGATTAAGTTAGTGAGTGGAATCCGATTTATAACCCACCCACTGAGGACGGGCGAGCCTCAAAGCCTGGGGAAAACGCTTCCAGGCTACCGTTCTGAGCCGGATGACGGCAGTAATGGTTTCTTCCGTTTGGGCTGGAGGCCCGTCCGTCGAAAAATCGCTCCAGATGTTAAGTCTCACCTGTGGCACCCTATAATAGTCCCGTGATTTATTCATGGGCCCCGGCCCTCAGGGCGGGCGAGGGTGACCTTGCCCGACGGACATAACTGACCGTGGCTGAACATCGGGCACGTGGAGGCGTGTCGCCCGTAACTTTACCGTGTCCCCTGGTGGCGGCAGCAGCGCCCAGCACAGCACTGATTCTCTCTGCGCCACAAGGAGGTGATAGCAACCCCGTCCCCGGCCGTCTCGTTGGTTTCGAGGGGGTGATCGCCCGCAGCGGCAGGCCTGCAGTAACGATCACGTGGCCTGTTGCTGGGGCGAGGCAGGCTGACCAGTGTAGCCCCTGCCTCACAACGTCGCGTTGTCACTGATAAAGCCACCTCAAGGAGGTTCGCCGGATGCTCAGGTATTGCCTTTCCGCAATGGCGCTCAAGGCCTTTTCTTGCTCGAATTTGACGAAAAGAATGTACCGCCAATTGGGCAATACGGTGGGAAGCAAGAAGCGTGTCGCCGGGCAGATGCCAACTTTCTATCTAGACCGAATCAATCGTACGCTGCGCGTCGCTCACAGCTGTGGGGCTCCTAAGAATGGCGACCGACTGATAGAACTCGGCACAGGTTGGCTTCATTGGGAGGCAGTCACAGCCAGGTTGTTTTTTGATGTTGGCGGTGTCCTTTTCGACGTTTGGGACAACCGGCAAATTAACGGGCTCAAGAACTATCTGCAACAGCTTGATAAGTCTCTCGACAAGTTAAACATTGACGCGTCTCAGCGAGATCGCGCACACAAGTTGATTTGCCAGATTAGGGAAGTGGACGATTATCCTGATCTCTACGCCCTCCTCGGCTTCGAGTATGTCATCGATCCCACCGGACGTCTGAACTTATTCGAGGATGGGTCATTCGACGTTGCCGTCAGCGCGGGAGTGATGGAGCACATTTACGCAGAGGACGTACCCGACTTCGTACGCGGCATTGCCAGATTGCTGAGGCCCGGCGGATACTCGATAAATAGTATCAATATAAGAGATCATCTGTACCAATACGACAGGTCAGTGTCAATCAAACAGTATCTCCAATATCCTCCTTGGGTTTGGAGCCTCTGCTTTGAGAACGATGTTCAGTACATCAACAGGCTACAGCGCTCCGAATGGCTCCGCCTCTTCAAGACCGCCGGCTTTGCGCTCGTCGAAGAGGAGGTTGAGATTGAGGACTTGTCAGGGCTGAAAGTTGCCGCGGCCTTTCAGAAGTACGGAGAAGACGACCTGAGATGCGGAGGCTTGGATTTTGTGCACTGCAAACGCGCTTGAGCCACAGCAAGTGGAGGTCAAGCGGTCGCTCCGGGTCGGGCGGACAACCACATGGCGCACACCTAGCGGTGCAGCCGTCAAATTCCTCAATCGGAGCACCCGGTTTGTTGGCAAGCAGACCGGATCTCGATCGCTCGCGCGTGACGGTGGCTAGGTCTTTCCTCCCAAGGCACAAAAAGGGTACCCTGTGGAACACGGCATCCAGCCATTGATCTTAGTTCCTCCCGCCAATCGGGGCGTTCTCCAGGCCTTACGAAAGGTCGTCATAACCTAAAGTGACTCAACACTCTCCATCTGCATTCGGTGGCGGCTCGTCTACCACGATACTGCACCCGTTGGTTGCGGTGGGGATGCTGATCGCCATCGTGCTGATCTTCTCGCTTCGGCGCCAGAGGGCGATCACACCCTTTCTCTTGGCTTATTTCACAATCCCCGTCCCACAGGTGTTGGTGCTGGGTGGTATTCACTTTACGATGCATCAAATCCTGATCTTCACCGTACTGGCGCGGATGGTGGCCTTCCGCGGGGCAGAGGGGAGGTTCGCGGGGGGGTTCAACGCCCTCGACAGGGTGGCCGTGCTCTGGGCGTTGGCGGCTTTCATCATCCCTTGTGTCCAGTGGATGGAGGTACAGGCGGTCATCAAATTACTGGGGGACCTGGTGATTAACCTGGGCGGCTACCTGGCGGTGAGATTTCTGATTCCTGACCTCGAGACACTCCGGCGCGCGGTGAAGGTGATGGCGCTGATTTGCCTTTTCCAGGGTGTCTGCATGATGAGTGAGCTGTTTACCTATGAAAACGTGTTCTATTTCGCCGGTGGGCAGTGGCCCTCCGCTAGGAGCCACAATATTCGTGCGGAAGGAGCGATGGGGGGTCTTTATGGCGGCGCGTTGGCTGGGGTTTTGATTCCATTATTCATCTGGCTTTGGACGGAACGTAAGTCCCGATTGGCAGCTTGCGCCGGGATTGCAGGGGCTACGGCCATGGGGTTCGCCTCCCACGCCAGCACGGCTTGGATGGCTTATGGTGGAAGTATTTTGGGGCTGTGCTTCTGGCCGCTCCGCAAACAGATGCGTCTTCTGCGCTGGGGAATTGTGGCCGCACTGATAGGATTACACTTGGTGATGCATGGGCCCGTCTGGTCTCTGATTGAACATATTGACGTCACCGGTGGCTCATCCAGTTACCATCGGTATATGCTCGTGGATAACACCATACGGCATTTCAGCCAATGGTGGCTGCTCGGATATCGCTATCCCGCAGCCTGGGGCTTTGACATGTGGGATCTCTGCAACCAGTTTGTCTCCGCCGCTGTGACTGGCGGCCTCTTGACCCTGGTTCTGTTCATCATGATTTACATTCGGGGCTTCGGTGCGATCGGCAGAGCGAGGAAACGTGTCGAGGGCGACCGCCACCAAGAATGGTTCTTTTGGTGCTTGAGTTCCGTCCTATTTGCCAATGTGGTAGCGTCTTTCGGAATCAACTATTTGGTCCACCTGATAGTGTGCTTCTCCTGCGTGTTGGCTTGCGTATCCGCTGCTATCATTGGAGTTGCGCCGCCCTTGGAGGTAAAAATCGCATCTGTTGATGATTTTGACATGCCAGCCGCCCCGTACCTCGAAATTTTGCATGAAAATTAGCGTGCTCATTCCGGCTTACAACTGTCAAACCACCATCCGTGAAACGTTGGACTCGGTTCTGGCGCAAACTCGACCACCCGACGAAATACTGGTGGTGGACGACGGGAGCACGGACCAAACGCCAGAGATTCTTGAATCGTACAGGCCACGGGTTCACGTGCTGAGGCAGGAAAATCAGGGAGTGGCGGCTGCCCGTAACAGGCTCCTCGAACATGCGGAGGGCGATCTGTTGGCCTGGCTCGACTCAGACGACATCTGGCATCCGCGTTGTTTAGATGTCCAGAGCCGTTCTTTCAGAGACAATCCTGACGCGGGCGCGCTATTCGTAGACCACGTTGACTTCTGGGGTGCTGGGCCGTACATCTGGCGCTTCGACCCGTTGGCCGTAGAGGCCGACCCGGTGATCATCGATCCTCTAAGCTTCTTGACGATATTGATCTCTGCGCCTGGGAAGTTCATGTCGGCATTCTGCTGCATCACCCGAGGCTCCGCACACCGCATTGGGGGCCGGGTGGCGCCAGCTGGCGTGCGGATCACAGAAGATTTCTACATGCTTTCCACGGTTGCACTCAAGGGTCTATCGGCGGTGTACGCCCCCTATCCGCTCGTGGCTTATCGGGTTCGAAACGATTCCTTGTCGAGAAAAACACTGCCGACTCGCTGCGCACTCGTAGAGGTATTCAAGCTCCTTGATCCCCATTTCAGAGCGTCGGCTCCCCGTGGCCTCTTGACAACTTTTGAGGAGGGTTTCGCCAGCGCCCGACGCGGATACGCCAAGGCGCTCATGGGGCAAGGCCGAAGCCTCGAGGCAAGACGAGAGATCGCCGAATCCTTCGCTGAGTCGTATCATCTAGGTTCACTGCTTAAATCGGCGGGGCTGCTGGCGGCCACCTTCGCGCCGCGGCGGCTTCAGCCGAAATGGCCGACCAGCTAGCATCGTAGAACGTCGTTGCGCATCCATCAGCATGGACGTGGCCGCCTCGAGAGCATTTTCCCGAGCCTTTCTTCCAACCGACCTGTCGGAGGCGAACAGTGCTTATCAGCCATAGTGCGAGACCTCTTCGGGTGCTGTACAGCTTCCCCAACAAGCTGGGCGCAGATCGGATCTGCTACACAGCCTGGCAGCAGGTGAATGGCTTGGCAGCTGCCGGGGCTGACCTCCTCGTCGTTCCCGGCGCTCTTTCTAGGCCGGTGCCTCCCCGCGTGAGGGTTTACCCCACGCTTGCCAGAGGAAGACTGCGCATCCCGTACAGGCTGTTGGGGACAATGCGTGCCGTGGCGCTGCACGACTGGATTGTGGCGCGCCGCCTCGAGAAGATGGTGGGGGAGATCGATATCGTTCACACCTGGCCCCTGGGAGCGCTCCAAACCCTCAAAACCGCTGCCAGACTGGGTATTCCGACCGTGCTCGAAAGGTGCAATGCTCACACCGGGTTTGCTATGGAGGTGGTGCAGAAGGAGTGTGAGCGTTTGGGAGTCGCTCTTCCGCCCGACCATGAGCACGCCTACAACGAGGAAAAGTTGGTCAAGGAAGAGGAGGAATATGAACTGGCCACTCGCCTCTTGTGTCCATCGGACTTTACGGCAAAGACCTTTCTCTACAAGGGGTATGCCAAGGAAAAACTGGCCCGGCACATCTATGGAGTCGATGATAAGGTGTACCATCCCAGCACCAAACCTCATCACCCCAAGGGTGGGCTCACCATGCTGTTTGTGGGCGTTTGCGCAGTCCGAAAGGGGGTCCATTTCGCGCTCGAGGCGTGGCTAAAGTCACCGGCCAGTACAAATGGTACTTTTCTGATCGCCGGAGAATTTCTGCCGGCTTACAGGGAGAAGCTAGCCCCCATGCTCTCGCACCCCAGCATCCGCGTCCTGGGGCATCGGAGGGATGTGCCCGAGCTCATGCGAGAAAGCGACATTCTGATTCTTCCCAGCATCGAGGAGGGGTTCGGCCTGGTGGTCACGGAAGCCATGGCCAGCGGGTGCGTCCCCCTCGCTTCTGAGGCCTGCACGGAGATTTGCAATCACATGGTAACCGGGCTTGTGCACCAGGTCGGAGACGTGGCGACACTCGCGCAGCAGATCACCCTCCTGCATCAAGATCGCGCACTTTTGGAGAGGTTGCGTGCCACGTCTTTGAGAATGGTTCCCGAGATTACGTGGACGGCAGCCGGGAGAATACTTCTTAAGGCGTACGTCGAAACGATCGCAGCTTACCGAGCCGGGGCCCCGCAGAAGGCTAGCCGGGATCTAAAGGCGGTCTGCGTCGAACCATAAGCTTGTATTCGCCAGAACCCGTTAGGGAACGAATTTCATGAATCCCAAAGTATCCGTTGTGATCCCCACCTATAACCGGGCCACCAAGGTTCCGAATGCTATCGACGGCGTTCTGGCCCAAACATTTTCAGACCTCGAAGTCATCGTGGTGGACGATGGGTCATCGGATGGCACAGGGAAGATTCTCGCGGAGATGTTTGGCGACCGCATCCGCTACTTTGCCCAGGCCAATCAGGGCGCCAGTGTGGCACGAAACAAGGGCATCGCGCACGCGCTGGGGGAGTGGATCGCTTTCTTGGACTCCGACGATCAATGGGAAAAGGAAAAGCTCGAATGGCAGTTCAAGGCCCTGGAGCGATTCGGCCCCCAGTGCGGCGGCTGTTATACGGACACCCGATTCATCAATCACCCCGAAACCCGGACCATGTTTCAACTCGGGGAAGAGAGCTATCGGCATGAAGGAACGGTGGGTATCAATCCGGACGTGCTAAAACTGCTGGTTAGACCCGGAGGCGCGGGCATGGTCGTTTGCCTGTCCTCTTTCCTGGGGCGCGCCGACTTGATAAGAAGGACTGGGGGATTCGATCTCAAGCTGTTGTACAGCCAAGATAGCGAATTTCTGTTCCGGTTAGCGATGCTCACGGGCTTCTGCTACGTCAACCGTCCGCTGGTAAGATTCGACCGATCGCCCGCGGAGATACGCCATGTGGGCGTGAGCGCTAATTGGAACAAGCTGGATTTCTTCCTACAGGATAGTCAACTCCGGCTCGAAGGTCTCTTGAGCTTGAGCGAGACTCTGCCGGGGAGCATCCGCAACGTCATTCGAGAGCGGCTCGGCGGGGTCCACAGCGGGTGGGCCAATTGGTATCTCCAGACCGGACAGTACGGCAAGGCGCGCAAAGCCATGTTGAGAGCGGCGCAATTACACCCGACGTTCAACATCGCGGTGAAATGGCTGCTCACGTGGGTCAGTCCTCGACTGGCCCTCCGCACGATACATTACCACCAGGAAACTAAGGAATCGCCAGGTATCGTATGAGAATCTGCGTGGCTCAGCCCTCTGGGTACCCAGCGGCAGTGGATGGATAAGCAGACTACTACAGTGGTAAGGCGCCCCGGGCACGTCCGGCGACCGGAGCTAGCCCACCTTGCGCAATCGGATCGAGTCGGCGGACGTCAGCTTATGCTCGCCGTCGGTAAGCGCACAGTAAGATGTAACAGGGCAAAAAATTCGATAGTGGCTGTTCAAGCAGTGGACGGAGCAGACTGGTCGCCAGCCCTGCTGTACTTCAATTTTGCGGGTACGGAGGATTAGTTGCTACGGAAATTGCAGTTGTCGGAACTGGTCACGTCGGACCGAAGACGGCCGCTCGTCTGGGGGAACTCGGTCACAAGATCCTGTGTGCCGACAGGGACACAGATAAGCTAGGGTCACTACGGCAGGGTGGGATGCGGTTTTATGAGCCGCACCTTACGGAAATGGTCCAATGGAACCACGAAGCAAGGCGTTTGGAGTTCGCTTCCACCGAGGAAGCCATTAATGGATGCGAGATCGTCTTCATCTGTCTGATATTTGTTGTAGGTTCAGAAATGAGGGTCGTGATTACAGGTGGAGCAGGTTTTCTAGTCAACCACCTACGCTTCCCGAGGGTCAAGTGTTGTGCAAAATCTCGGCATGAGTTCGTCTTCGCCATCAATTTCAAAGTCGGACCCGGCCACCCGGCAACAGGAAAGAGCCAGCACAGATAGTTACGGTCTCGAGCGGTGTCCTGTGTGTCGGCACACGGGGGCGCGGAAGTGGCTTCAGGCGCCTGACAGGTTTCACGGCAGACGTGAGCGGTACACGCTTGTTCGCTGCTCCGCCTGTGCGCTGGTCTGGCTGCGCAATCCACCCCAGGCGGAGGATATGTATCACCACTATACCGCTGAATACGACGGACTCATCTCAGCGGCTGGCCAGAACTCACCTCTGCGCTGGCCCTTCCGTAAAGTGGCCTTGGCGCAGTACAGGCAGAGCGGTTGCCTCCTTGACATAGGCTGCAGCTCGGGCTCCTTTTTGGAGCTCCTTAAAGGTGATCCCTGGAAACTCTATGGGATCGAGATGTCAGCGAACTGTGCGAGAATCGCGGAAGAAAAGACCGGCGCGCACGTTTTTGTTGGCGACGTTCTCGACGCCTCTTTTCCACCCGAATCCTTCGATGTGATTACGTGCTTCGACGTGCTCGAGCACTTCTACGAACCGCGACGCGTCATGAAAAGGGTTGGAGAGTGGCTGAAGCCGGGCGGAATTTTCTATGTGCTGGTGCCCAACATTGACTCCGCAGAGGCGCGAGTCTTTGGGACCTACTGGCATGGTCTCGAGCTGCCCCGCCACCTGTTCCACTACTCGCCGGCATCCCTTAAGTTCTTAGCTGAATCGGCGGGACTCCGAGAGCTCTCGCTGAAAACATGGCGGAATCCCGCCGTGGGGACGAGCTTACGCTATGTGTGGGATGATGTTTTTCGCGCCATCGGAATCCAGCGAATGCCGGTGGCGTACAGAGGGAAGGCGAGCCTGCCCTGGCGGGTGGCCCGCAAACTGGTGCGCTTGACCGTCCTGAAATTCCTTTTGACCTTGGCTCCTCTCGCCGGGGGCGGAGAATCTATCCACGCGTTTTTCGGAAAGGACTTCGATTGAACCATGGTGGACGTTTCAAAGAAACCTCGCGCCCATATTGAAGATCCAATGCGGCTTCTCCCTAGGGCTCTGACGAAGCTGTACACGATGTGGCTAAGTGCGACGTACCCGTTCGCGTCCATAGGCCGCAACTTGTCGATCCATTACACTTGCGTGGTGGCCAGGGTAAAGGCCCCACAGATCAAGCTCGGCAGTTCGGTGACCATGAAGAAGGATGTGTGGCTCAACGTAATAGTAGAAGCGATTGGTGAGCCCAAAATTATCATTGATGACAACTGCTGGATAGGCGCCCGCACGATAATATCAGCGAAGAACTGTATTCACCTGGAGCGCGACGTCACTCTCGACACATCGGTGCTGGTCATGGACCACGGCCACGCTTACGAGGACATCGGACGGCCGATTCGGGAGCAGCCTGCATCGCCGGGAGGCAGGATCAGGATCGGGCAAGGATGTCGCATTGGCCAGGGGGCGGCAATCGTCTGTCCTCGGGCCGAATTGGTTTTGGGTCCAAATTGCGTTGTGCTACCCAACTCTCTGGTTACAGCGAGCGCTCCAGCGTATTCCGTAATCTCGGGGAATCCGGCCAGAGTCATCGAAACGGTCGAACCGGTGGAGGCCATACCGATTGAGGCGAGGCATGGATTTCGATAGGATGTACAACCGCTTCAAGGCAAATTTTGACCGGCTTCTGGCTGGCAGTACACTCAGGGCCAAGGCCGTGCGCGGCGGCGCGTGGCTGGGTAGCGGAAGCGTTGCTGAGCAGGCCACTCGCTTTGCGCGCAACATGATCCTGACACGGCTGCTGGCGCCAAGCACGTTTGGGGCCATGGCACTTGTCATGTCGTCTTCCGCAATCGTTGGGGCATTGACCGATGTGGGAGTGAAGCAGGCCGTCATTCAAAACCCGAGGGGAGGGGAGAAGGCGTATCTCAACGCGGGCTGGTGGATGGGGTTGGGCCGCGCGCTCACCATGTACGTTATTGTTTTCGCCATGGCCCCCCTGGTTGCCCGTTTCTATGGGAACGCAGAACTGTCTGCGTTGCTCCGGCTGACGCTGTTGGGTTCGCTCTTCGACGGCGCCATGAGTCCCCGTTCCATTCTTGCGCAGAAAGAGATGAGGTTCGGCCGCTGGACGGCGATCAGCAGCGGAGGCGGCATCTGTGGCGTCATTCTGACGGTAATTCTCAGTTTTGTCCGTCGTGATGTATGGGCCCTGGCCATTGGCTTTGGCAGTGAGAACGCCTTTCGTTGTCTCTTGTCATACATTTTGTATCCCGGGCTGCCGTCACTCGGGTGCGATCGCCACGCTGTGCGGGATCTTTATAGATTCTCAAGGGAGGCGCTCGGGTTATCGTTTCTAAACCTCATCTTCGTACGTACGGACGTCTTCGTGTTGGGTAAGCTCTATTCCACAACTGTGCTGGGGCTGTATACAATGGGGGTGGCCCTGGTCTTGACTCCGTCAACTTTCGTCACAACCATATTGGGTCAAACCCTTTTTCCCGCCTTTGCTCACGTCCAGGGCGATAAGGAGCGTGTCAACCGGATCCTTACGGAGATGACTTCGTGGCTCATCCTGTTAGGACTGCCTGCGGTTGCGGTCATCTATCTGTGTGGGCAGTCCCTTCTTCGGGTCCTGTACGGGGCCCGATATATCGCCACCGCCGGACCGCTGGCCGTTGCTGCCATCGTGGTGTTTGTCAATATTCTGAATGCCACAATCACGTGTGTCTTCGTCGGCATGGGCCGTCCGGGCTTGCATCGTCGGGCTGTGGCAGCTTCCGCAGTGGTCATGATGATTGCGATCTACCCTACCTGCAAGCTGCTGGGAGTGGTGGGAGGCCAAGTGGCCGCACTGCTGGCGATTCTTGTTAGCTACCTCCTTCAGGTCATGCGCATGCGTGATCTCACTGGCTTGCACCTGCTTCGCTACGGAAAGGCCTTTGTGCCGGCGGCCCTGGCATCCTCGGGGCTTCTTGGTCTCGGTCTTGGCGTCCGCTTTCTCGGCTTGGCGACAAAGCCATTAGCCAACATCGGGCTAGCGGTCGCCGCTTGCTGTGTTGCCTATGCGCTGTGCATCCCAGCGTTCCTAAGGGTCAAGCAGGCCGCCTAGGCAAAGGCCGGAGGCACGATGTCAAACCACGGGAAGACCGAATGACGACGAAAACGACGGAGAGTATGGTGGCGCAGTCTAACGACCAACCGTCTCCCATGGCAGACCCGTTGGGGCTTATCTTCAGGGCCCTCATCAAACTCCACAGCATTTGGGTGAGCTTGACCTACCCGTTCGCCTTCCGGGGCCGCAACCTGTGGATCCATTACACCTGTGAACTTTCCAGGCTCACTGCGCACCGAATCAAGCTTGGAGATTCAGTCGTAATCATGAGAGATGCACTGGTGAACGTGGTGGCGCCACCGGAGCAGAAGGGTGAGCCGATCGTGGTGATTGATGAAAACGTTGGCGTAGGTCCGTGTTGCCAAATATCCGCCAAAAATCGTGTTCACCTCGAGCGGGATACCATAATTGCACAGTCAGCGCTGATCTGCGACCACAGTTCCGTCTTTGAAGATCGCCGGTTGCCAGACTCTGAACAGGCTTCAAAGGGGGGCCGAATTCGCATCGGCCAAGGTTGTTGGATCGGCCGCGGAGCGGCAATCGTATGTACCCACGGCGAGCTCGTACTGGGCCGTAATTGCGTTGTAGGGGCGAATGCACTCGTCACCCGAAGCTTTCCCCCGTACTCCGTAATCATCGGAAATCCCAGCGTAGTCATTAGACGATTCGACCCGGTCAAGCACGCATGGGTAATCGGATCCGCTCGTTCCACAGGAACACCGGATAGTTCCGAATAGAAGAATCCAGGCGCGGCCTCCGTTCAGCATCGATGCCATGGTGGCTTTGACCGGTATTGGAATAGTGGGGGTTCAACGGAGGTTCTTATGAATTACGGACCTTTCGTATCAGTGGTCATCCCGACTTTCAACCGGGCTCAACAAGCACAGGCAGCCCTGACGAGTGTTCTGGCGCAGACCTACCCCAGCTTCGAGGCCATCGTGGTGGATGATGGTTCCACGGACAGAACTGGGGAGGCCATTCAGCGGCTCATCGACCAGCAATCCGGTAATGGCAAGCCAATCCGCTACTTCTTCCAACCCAATCTCGGTCAAAGCGCGGCCCGGAACAAAGGGATCAATGAAGCACGCGGAGAATGGGTCGCGTTCCTGGACTCGGATGACCTCTGGTTTCCCGATAAGCTCGCTTGGCAAGTCCGCGCCATCGACCACTTCGG
The DNA here is from genome assembly GCA_049508935.1 of Terriglobia bacterium. Classification (GTDB taxonomy): domain Bacteria; phylum Acidobacteriota; class Terriglobia; order UBA7540; family UBA7540; genus CAVROP01. The sequence continues at coordinate 40,390 of JBELAJ010000001.1, forward strand.
GGGCAGATGTTCCGCCTGTATAACGGACGCAAGGCTAGTGGACAACCAAGGCAAGGACACGACCGCTTTCCGGGAAAGCGGAAAACACTACGAAGAAACCCTGGGAATGGACCTCCATACATCCACATCTCTGGTGAGGTGCCGCGATCCCTTCTGGGTTTCTACTCTCCTCGTTCGCACCGACGTGGCTAAGCAGGTTGGATCGTTCGACGAGGATATCGGGTACGCAGAGGACCACGATTTCCTTTTTCGCCTGTCTCTCGCCACCACCTTCTGCTACGCCAATAAGCCGCTCGCCTTACTGGACCGGAGCAAGTCCCCCCAAGGGTCGCTTTGCCGTCCATGGGACAAGGTCGAGGTGCGCCTCCGAGGTTCGCAGTTGATGCTCGAGAAGTGGTTGAAGCTGGCCACAAAACTCCCACCCGACGTGCGTGCGAAGCTGGTACACGATTTGCGGCACGTCCACAGTGCGTGGACAAACTGGTACCTGGAACACGGGAGATACGAAGAAGCGCGGGAGGCAGCGTCCAAGGCCATCCAGTACCAAATCACGCCAAAACTGGGAATAAAGTGGGTGCTGACCCGCTTCGCTCCCGCTCTGGCTAGGAGGATCTCGCCGAAAATGCGAGTGATAAGTGGCCAATGACGAGGTTCCCTTTTTGCGCGCCGGCCACTTGCCCTCTTCCGAAAAGGCATGGGCTTACTGAAACAACTCGACCAAACTGACGCAGCGAAGATCGGCGAAGAACTCCAGCAGTTTGCCGCGGAGCTGTACCCGATCTGCCGGAGTATCACGGGTGACGGGGTCCGGCGGACGTTGGCCTTGATCGAAAAACACGTGCCGCTGCGCACTTTCGAGGTGCCAACCGGGACTGTTGTGTTCGATTGGACCGTGCCCAAAGAGTGGAACATTCGCGACGCTTACATCAAGGCGCCCGACGGTAGGCGGGTGGTGGACTTCCAGAAGAGTAATCTGCATGTCGTGGGTTACAGCACGCCTGTACATACCACCATGCCTCTCGGTCAACTCAAGCCCCATCTATATACAATTCCGGACCATCCCGAATGGATTCCGAACCGGACGTCCTACTACAAAGAAGACTGGGGATTTTGTCTTTCCCATAACCAGATGCTGGAGCTTCAGGACGGCGAATACGAGGTGTGCATCGACTCCACCCTCGAAGAGGGCCATCTGACGTATGGGGAGTGCTATTTGCCCGGTCGCTCAGCAGACGAAGTCCTGATTTCGACTTATGTTTGTCATCCCTCACTAGCGAATGACAATGTCTCCGGTTTAACTGTCGCGACCTTCCTGGCAAAGTCCTTGGCCGGCAGGGACCTTCGGTACTCGTACAGATTTCTGTTTATTCCCGCAACCATTGGGGCCATCACATGGCTGGCGCGAAATCGTGAAACAGTCCGCCGCATTCGGCATGGTTTGGTGCTGACCTGCCTTGGCGACGCCGGCGGATTCCATTACAAGAACAGCCGCCGGGGAAACGCCGAAATCGACCGGGCTGCAGCTCACGTTCTCCGCCACTGCGAAGAACCTTCTGAAATTCTGGAGTTTGTACCCTATGGCAATGACGAGCGACAATACTGCTCTCCAGGCTTCAATCTCCCGGTGGGCTGCTTAATGCGCAGTGTTTGGGAGACCTTTCCTGAATATCATACTTCGGCTGATAACCTCCAGTTTATTCGGCCGCCTCAACTCGCTGCATCGCTTCGTTTGTGCGCAAGTATTCTGGATGTGCTGGAGAAGAACCTTCGGTACCGCAACGAGTACCCTTACGGTGAACCTCAACTGGGTCGCCGCGGGTTGTTCCGATCCATGGGCGGCGAGGCAGGCGGCCAGGCAACTGGAGAAGAGATGATGGCGCGCCTCTGGGTACTTAATCTTTCTGACGGAAACCACTCTTTGCTGGAAATCGCTGAGCGCTCCGGCATTTCCTTTCTGCTGATCAGCGACGCTGCAGATCTGCTTCGCCAAAAGGGGCTGCTCTCGGTTGTCACTAATGACGCCAGCGAGCGGACTGATTCCACTTAAAGTAGAGATGTGAAGCAATGAAAATACTCTTGACAGGGCATAAAGGCTACATCGGAACCTTAGCCGCGCCGATTTTCCAATCGGCCGGCCACGAAGTTGTCGGACTGGACAGCGATCTTTTTGCGGGCTGCGAATTCGGTGCCGCCGCCAGAGCAATACCTGAACTTCGCAAAGACATGCGCGACCTGGCAGAATTCGATCTTCAGGGATTTGACGCGGTAGCTCATTTTGCCGCGCTCTCAAACGATCCCCTGGGAAACCTCGATCGCAAGCTCACCTATAGCATCAACCATCAAGCTTCCGTCCGTCTTGCGGTATTAGCCAAGCAGGCCGGCGTGAAGCGTTTTGTCTTCTCCTCCTCTTGCAGCACGTATGGCGCAGCCGGGGATGCTTTCCACGACGAAACTGCTCCGCTCAACCCGGTGACTCCCTATGGCGAGTCTAAGGTTATGGTCGAGCGCGACATCGCGCCGCTGGCAGACGAGAATTTCACCCCGACCTATTTGCGAAATGCAACCGCCTATGGGGTCTCACCGCGACTCAGGTTGGATATCGTGTTAAACGACCTGGTAGCTTCTGCCTTCACCACGGGCCGAGTCTACATCAAGAGCGATGGGACACCCTGGCGTCCGATCGTGCACATCCGCGACATCGTGGGCGCTGCCCTCGCCATACTCGAAGCTCCCCGCGAGGCCGTCCACAATCAGACCTTCAATGTCGGCAGGACAGACGAGAACTACCGCATTCGTGAACTGGCAACCATCGTTGCCGAGACTGTTCCGGGCTCGCGCATCGAATATGCTCCCGAAGGCGGTCCGGACCTACGCTGCTACCGCATCAATTTTGACAAAATCCGCCGCCTGGTGCCAGGATTTCAGCCCAAGTGGACGGCACGCGAAGGTGCCCGGGAGCTTTACGAAGCCTACCGAGTTGCCGGTCTGACACGCGAAGACATGGAAACCGGTCGGTACATCCGCCTCAAGCACATCCAGCGACTGCTGCAAGCAGGCCTGTTGGATGCGTCGTTGCGCTGGCGCGCACAGCTCACCGGCAGTGCGGCAGTTGCTTGATCCTAGTTGTGTCAACTGTCGCCAGAAAGCGGTGCCAAGCAGATGCAAGTGGCCAACCCAGCAATGCAGTTAGCAGTTGAGAATCAGCAATCTCGCCCAGCCAGAACCTGCCGTTTTTGTGGGGCAGGACTGGAGCGAACATTCGTCGATCTCGGGATGTCTCCACTATGTGAGACTTATCCTTCCGTTGATGACCTTGACCGCGGCGAAGTCTACTACCCGCTCCACGCTTACTTATGCGATCGATGTTTCCTGGTGCAACTGGGAGAGTACCAAACACCTGAGAACATCTTCAGCAATTATCCCTACTTCTCTTCTTATTCCGACTCCTGGCTCAAGCACGCCGAGAAATACTGCGCAAAGATGATGGCTGAGCTGAACCTCAGCGCGCAGAGTTTTGTGGTGGAGGTAGCCAGCAACGACGGCTATCTGCTGCAATACTTTGTGCAGCAGCAGGTGCCGGTGCTAGGCATCGAACCCGCGGCGAACGTGGCCAGAGTTGCCGTGGAGAAGGGAGTGCCCACCTTGGTGGAGTTTTTCGGAACTCGATTGGCCACACAGTTGGCATCCGAAGGCCGCAGGGCGGACGTGGTGGCGGGTAACAACGTGCTGGCGCAAGTCCCGGACCTGAACGATTTCGTGGCGGGGCTTAGAATTCTATTGAAACCGGACGGTGTCGTGACGTTAGAGTTCCCGCATCTGCTGCAGCTTATTGAGCGGAACGAGTTTGATACCATCTACCACGAGCACTTTTCGTATTTTTCCATGCTCACCACTGCGCGGATTCTGGAAGCGCACGGCCTAAGAGTGATCGATGTGGAGGAGCTAGCCACGCACGGCGGCTCGTTGCGCGTCTACGCGTGTCGATCAGAAAGCCAAAAGTATGATGTGAAGCAGAGTGTCTCGGATCTGATTGCAGAGGAAGAAAAAGCGGGACTGGCATCGCCAGAAGGTTACAACGAGTTTGCACGGAAGGTAAAGGAGACCAAGCTCGCGCTCGTGGATTTCCTCATTACGGCCGCGCGGCAGGGCAAGTCGGTAGCCGGGTACGGAGCGCCGGGCAAAAGCGCGACCCTGCTGCACTATTGCGGCATTGGCAAGGACCTGATCCAATTCACGGTGGATCGCAGCCCCTACAAGCAGGGCAGGTTTCTCCCGGGCAGTCGTATCCCGATTTCGCATCCCGACCGAATCCGTGAGGCGAAGCCTGACTATCTCATTATCCTGCCCTGGAACCTGAAAGACGAAATCATGGGGCAAATGGAATTCATCCGGGATTGGGGCGGCAGATTTGTGGTGCCAATCCCGAAATTGACGATTGAGTAGAGGAGGCGAACATGAAAGTGGTTCTGTTTTGCGGTGGCGCTGGAATGAGGCTACGGGGATACAGCGACGATGTCCCCAAACCCATGGTGACCATCGGTTCAAGACCCGTACTGTGGCACGTGATGAAATATTATGCACACTTCGGCCACAAGGAGTTCATCCTCTGCTTGGGTTACAAAGCGAATGTAATCAAGAGCTACTTTCTCGACTATGAAGAATCGGTTTCCAATGACTTTGTGTTTTCCCAGGGGGGAAGGAAGCTGGAATTCATGCAGCGGGACATCGACGATTGGACCATCACGTTCGTCGACACAGGCCTTCAATCAACCATTGCCGACCGACTGCGCCTGGCCGAGCCCTACTTGAAGGGGGAAGAGATTTTCCTTGCCAACTACAGCGACGGCCTGACGGATTTCGACCTGCCTGAGATGACGGAAGAATTCAGCCGGCGCAACGATTACGCGGGTTTTCTTACCGTACAGCCCCGGTCGAGCAGCCTGGACACCGTTCAAATGGACGATGATGGTTCCGTACGGGCGATCAAATGTATGAAGGATACCGACGTCTGGGTAAACGGAGGCTACTTCGTTCTGCGGAGGGAAGTTTTTCGATACATCAAACCAAGAGAGGAATTGGTCTACGAACCCTTCGCGCGGATGATTTCTGAGGGCCGTATATGGTCGAAACGGTACAAGGGCTTCTGGCAGTGCATGGATACTTTTAGGGACAAGCAAATCTTGGACGAGCTGGAAGCCTCTGGGAATCCTCCCTGGTGTTTGTGGAAGAACGGCCGCTCGACGAGGCGCATCGTAGCGTGATCAAACTGAGCCTCGCGGGAAAAGACGCCGATCCCCTGACTGTGCTCTGTATCGGCGCTCACGCGGATGACATCGAGATCGGGTGCGGTGGGACTGTGTTGTACCTAACACACGCCCTGTCCCGGGTAAAGTTTCATTGGGTGGTTTTTAGTACCCCAGGTCCCCGCCGTCAGGAAGCATGGGAGGCTGCCGAGCTGTTTACGAAGGGGTGCGAAAAGGAAGTCGTTCTAGAGGACTACCGGGATGGGTTCCTACCCTACAGCGGGGGCCAGTTGAAGGATTTCTTCGAGAAGATGAAAGGTCAAGTAAACCCGCATTTGATTTTCACCCCCTGGCGCGGAGATGCGCACCAGGATCACCGCCTGCTGGCAGAGCTTGCTTGGAACACCTTTCGAAACCATTTGATTTTGGAATACGAAATTCCGAAATACGACGGCGACATGGGTCGTCCTAATCTATTCGTTCCTCTTGATGCGCCGTTATACGAACACAAGGTCGAATATTTACTCCAGGCGTTTAAGTCTCAGCGCGTCAAACCATGGTTTGACCGGGAGACCTTTTTGGGCCTGACGCGTATCCGGGGCATGGAGTCAAACTCCCCCAGCGGGCACGCGGAGGCCTTTCACGTGCGAAAGGCAGTCCTTCAAGCAGGCGTTTGACGGAAGAATCCAAGATGGCTAAAACTCACGAACCAACGACAGCCCTGCCTTCTACGGCAGCCGCTGCGCACGACTACTCGAAATCCTGCGCCCTTCAGGCGAAAGCCCACCGGCTTATTCCCGGCGGGGCTCATACCTACGCTAAAGGCGACGACCAGTACCCTGAACGCGCCCCCGCCTACATCGTGCGAGGCAAAGGGTGCCACGTCTGGGATGTCGACGGTAACGAGTTCATCGAATACGGGATGGGCTTGCGCGCCGTGACGTTGGGTCACGCCTTTCAGCCGGTCGTCGACGCGGCCTCCCGGCAAATGCAGCTTGGGGCGAATTTCACCCGGCCCGCCAAGATCGAGGTCGACCTCGCCGAGGCACTGCTGGAAATTGTCGACGGCGCCGACATGGTGAAATTCGCCAAGAACGGCTCCGACGCTAACAACGCTGCGGTCAAACTTGCCAGGGCCTATACGGGCCGGGATCTAATCGCGATCTGCGGTGACCAGCCGTTCTTTTCGATCGAGGATTGGTTCATTGGCACAACCGAATTGAATGCCGGAATTCCCCGCACGATTGCAGACTTGACTTTGAAGTTCCGTTACAACGATCTCGCAAGCTTGCGGGCCCTTTTTGACCAGCACCCTGGCCGGATCGCCTGCGTGGTGATGGAGGCGGAAGCTGCGACTCCGCCCGTTCCGGGCTACCTGCAGCAAGTGAAGGAGCTCTCGGAGGAGCACGGAGCCGTTCTCGTATACGACGAGATGATCACCGGCTTCCGCTGGCATCTGGGAGGAGCGCAGAAATTCCACGGCGTCGTCCCGCATCTGTCGAGCTTCGGCAAAGCGATGGGTAACGGATTTGCAATTTCGGCGCTGGCCGGCAAGCGCGAAATCATGCGGTTGGGCGGACTTGACCACGACCAGCCCAGGGTTTTCCTGCTTTCCACCACCCACGGGGCTGAGACACATGCCCTGGCGGCGGCACTTGCAACTCTTCAGGTTTATCGCGAGCAACACGTGGTCGAGTTCCTCTGGATGCAGGGCGAGCGACTGCGGGGATTAGTGAGCCGCTCGATTGCAGAAAACCGGTTGGAGGGCTTTTTCGAACTCTTGGGGCGGCCTTGCAATCTTGTATTTGCGACTTTCGACCAGGAGGGCAAGCGCTCGCAAGCCTTCCGCACTTTGTTCTTGCAAGAGTTGATCCACCACGGAGTGATCGCCCCGTCATTTGTGGTGAGTTTCTCGCATACCGACGCCGACATCGACCGGACCGCCGAAGCTGTTTACGCAGCCCATACGGTTTATCGCAAGGCTTTGGATGAAGGAATTGACAAGTACCTCGAAGGACGTCCTGTAAAACCCGTGAACCGCAAGTTCAACTAATGTACTGGAGCGCCCTCGTGCCCCTCCTGTAAAAGAAACAGAGCGACTTGGTTCCTCATGGAGGAGGGACGCGCGGTGGTGGACAGCTTAGAACAAGGTAGATTCGCCGACTTATGAAGGAACACCTAAAAGAACTCTATCGATATCGCGCGCTGCTCTACTCGATCACTTATCGCGACATAAGTATCCGGTACAAGCAGTCGATCATGGGATTCCTCTGGGCAATTCTGATGCCGATTCTGATTGTGCTGTCGGGCGTCGTGGTCCGATACGCCTACGCGATTGCCTCGGGAAAGCCTCTCCAGAGAGCCGACATCGCAAGCGTAGCAGTAAAAGCTCTTCCTTGGGCCTTTTTTGTCTCCGCCATTCGGTTTGGTTGCAACAGCCTCAGCAGCAACGTGAACCTGGTCACGAAGGTCTATTTCCCAAAGGAGATTTTCCCGGTAGCGGCGGTACTGGCCAGCCTGTTTGATTGCTTTGTAGCCGCCGGAGGTTTGTTGATCCTCCTCTTTGCCATGCGGATTGGCTGGAGCGCCAACCTCCTATGGATCCCGGTGCTAGTTCTGAGCCTGGTGATTCTGGTCACCGGAATTGATATGATCGTGTCCGCCGCCAGCCTGTTTTTCCGAGATGTGAAATACATCGTCGAAGTGGTCCTAACCTTCGGAGTCTTTTTCACCCCGGTTTTCTACGACATCCGCATGCTCGGCAAGTACGGCAAATGGCTCTTGCTCAATCCTATTGCCCCCATTGTGGACGGACTGGGTAACTGCGTGGCCCGGCACCAGTCGCCGCAACTGATTTGGGTGGCGTACAGCTTCGCGATAGGCCTAATAGCGCTCTTTGGCGGCTATGCTTTCTTCAAGCATCTCGAACCAGCGTTCGCAGAGAGCATTTGACCGGAGAACCTCGTGCCTGAAGTTTCGCTCTCGATAGGACGCGTCCAGAAAGAGTTCCGTATCGGGCCCACGATGCGGATTGGAGGTTTGGCGCTGCTTTTGCTGGCCGGAGCAACCACGCTCTTGCCCGAAGACGGTAGGCCTCTCGCAACGTTTTCGTCAGAAACTGTGGACTTTGGGGTGCGACCTATCGGCGAGAGTTCCGTGGCCGTAATTAACTTGACCAATACCGGCACCAGCCCTCTAACCCTGCGCAGTCTGGCCATAACGGAAGGGAACACCAGCGATTTCAGCCTGATTCAGAACTGCCCGAGTACTTTATCCGCCGGTGCTAATTGCTCGCTTAAGCTTACCTTCAGGCCGATCGCACCAGGTCCACGCAAGGCCCTGATCAGCGTGAGCGATGGTGCAGGGACTGCCGTCCGGACTGCCGTTCTGACCGGTGTGGGCACTTCCCTCGAACTTTCGAGTCGGAGCCTGATGTTCGGCGCCGGTGCGCAGAGCATCACGGTCAGCAACCGTGGAGGCGCTACGATTCGGATGGAGCCGGTCAGGATTGCGGGGCCCGACGCACGCGACTTTTCTGTTACCTCCACCTACGGCCCCGAGTTGACAGCCGGGGCCGCGTGCACAGTGATGGTCAAGTATTTGTCGAAAGCGAGGGAGGTACGCAGCGGTTCTCTGCTGATCAGGGATGATGGTTGCAATTGCACACCGGTGGTCAGTCTGGTGGGGGCCGGCGGCCAGTTCATGGTGCTCAGCGCCGACAAGACTCATCTTGTGAGCTCCATCACCCACAAGCCGGTTTTCATGGTGGGTGAACAGGCTTACAGCCTTGCAACCAACCTTTCCGGTGATTCGGATATCGAGTACTACCTTTCCGTCCGGCAATCTATGGGTTTCAACCTTCTTTGGGTGGGAGCTACCGACATTGCGTATCTCGTCGATAGTCCGAATAACGCGCTCGGAGACCCGCCTTTCAACGGTGCTCCCTTCACCCGGATGAACGAGGCCTATTTCGCCCACCTCGATTACGTCATTCAGCGTGCCGCGGCTCACGGCTTTACGGTCGAGTTGAATGTGGCGTTTGTTGGCTGCGGGCCGTGGGGATGTCTGAGGTCGGCCGGTTGGTGTCCGGACCTGCTGGCTGCCTCGGATACCGATCTCAAGGCATTTGGTGAATACCTTGGTAAGCGTTACAAGTCCTATCCCAATATCATCTGGATGTTCGGCGGAGATCTTGACCTCACACGCTATCCTGCTCTGAAAAACAAAACTATCGATATCGCTTTGGGAATAAAGCGAGCCGATACAGTTCATTTGATGACCATCGAGAATGAAGATCCCTACTTTGCCTCGCAGGACGGTTGGCAAGGCAGCACGCTGTGGGACGTGAGCTATCTCTATCATGTTGCCAAGGGCCTAGCCGCAAGTGCCAACTCTAACTATGCGCGGCATGACTTTCTGCCGATGTTCCTCGGCGAGGACAGTTTAGAGAACGAGACGGTTAGCGACCGCGTGGAGAGAGTCGAGGCCTATCAAGCAGCATTGGGTGGCGCTACGCTTGGATTCGTGTTTGGCAATTGCGTCATTTGGCCATTCGGAGCTGTCTACCCTTACTGCAAGATCGCTTCGGGCGAAACCTGGAAGAACCGCTTGAATTCGGCCGGTTCCGTCGCGAGGCAGCACCTGGGCCAGTTAATGCGGAGCCGGGAACACTGGAAGCTGGTCCCCGACATTAACCATTCCGTTGTGATGGGGGGCTACGGTTCTGGTGACACAGTCACGGTTACCTCGCGGGCCAGCGACGGCCAGACTATCATCGCCTATATCCCGAACGGCAGCGAGGCAAGGATACTGGTGGACATGAGCAAGATTACCAGTTCTAATAACAGGACGAAATGTTGGTGGTTTGACCCGTCTTCCGGGGCTTCAACCTTCATCAACGCTTTTGCCAATTCTGGGATGCGAAGTTTCACCCCGCCGGATACAAACGATTGGGCGCTAGTTATCGACGACGACGCCGCTAATCTGCCGGCGCCCGGGAGTGTTGATCTGTGAGATTGAAGCGTTTTCACCGGCGCGCATTTCCGGTGCCGCTCAGCGTTTCGGCCCTGCGCCCGGTACAGCAGACGAGAGAGCCACATGTCTGACGTTGCGCTCCGCATGGAGCACGTGTATAAGAAGTTCCGCAAAGGCGAGGTCTACAACTCTTTGCGCGACTTGATCCCTGCTTTGACCGGAAAGATGTTTCGGCAGCAGGAACTCAGTTCGGACGACAAACGAGAATTCTGGGCGCTCGAGGATATATCCTTCGAGGTCAAGCGGGGCGAGGCATTTGGCATTATCGGGCCCAACGGGGCGGGTAAGAGCACCATGCTGAAGCTCTTGAGCCGGGTCATGAAGCCGACCCGCGGCTCCTTCATTCTGAATGGCCGGTGTTCGGCTTTGATTGAGTTAGGCGCCGGCTTTCACCAGGACCTCACAGGGCGGGAAAACGCCTTCCTTTACGGCTCGATTTTGGGTATGACCAGGCAGGAAATTGCCGACAAGTTCGATGCCATCCTTGACTTCTCCGGACTGGAGGATTTCATTGACACGCCCATAAAACGGTACTCTTCCGGCATGTACGCGCGTCTCGGCTTTGCAGTCGCCTCACACGTCAATCCAGACGTTCTCCTGGTCGACGAAGTTCTGAGCGTGGGTGATTACGTTTTTCAGTTGAAGTGTGTCGAACACATGAAGAAGGCTATCCGCGGCGGGGCTACGGTTCTCTTCGTCTCCCATAACTTAAAGACTATCGCGGAATTTTGCCAGAATTGTTTGCTGCTGGAGCGTGGGCGTCCGCTGATGCTCGGCCCCGTGGAACAGGTGATCCCAGCCTATCTGAGCCGTGCACTTATGGGTCCGGCGAGGGATTCGACTTCAAAGCAAGTCAGCATTTCGACGGTCAAGGTGCGCAATGCACACGGCGAATGCTCACGATTTCAGTCCGGTGAGAGAGCCTGGATCGAAGTTGAGTTGCGTGCCCACGTGCGGTGCAGCAAGCTGTCTTTGAGTCTGTACATTACCGACGACCGGTTCCAGGAGGTTTTTAACACTTCAACCGAGCGACTTGGCCACGGTAATTTCACTCTTGAGCAGGATGAAGTCTTCACCTGCGTATTCGAGTTAACCTTAAATATGGTGAGCGGCGTTTTTCATCCCTCGATCCTCGTCTATCGGTATGACATTCAGACTGAGTATGACCGGTGGGCGCCCGCCACGACTATTTACGTCAGTTCTGATCAGGACGTGCGCGGCGCCGTGCATTGCTTTCCCAAAGTCGTCCGCCATGAGATCAGCCGCGGCCCGAACCCTGGTCCCACAGCGGTGTCTGGCGACGAAGCAACGCTTGTGGTTGGCCCTGGCGGCGGGTACCCACAAACGCCGCCCCTGCCTCAGAAGGTGTAGCGCGATTCTTGTAATTGCCTCGGCGCGGCAGTACAGTCCGCCCCGTCAGACGCGCATTTCATCGGCAGCCAGGTCGTTCAATATGCAATTTACTTTTGCGGTACTGACGAGGTGAGGGATTGAAGCGCGCATCAAGTAATCTGAAAAAGCTGCTGAAGCGATGCTTCCACCGGTTCGTGGGAATATGCTTGAAGGTGGCCGTGCGCGACCTCGAGAAGGAGTTGGCCGTCCGCCATGGCGCACGAGGAAGCGGCAGTTTCCGGTGGTTTACGCCGGAGGAAGCACTCGTGGCGGAAGCGCTGGCACGAACAATTGTCCCGTCTGATGAGGAGGCCCCCGGAGCTGACGAGGTCGGCGTCCTTGATGCTCCCGCCATCGTCACGCTTGATAGGCTGGTGGCGGCATCCGCTTACCGCCAATACGTGTATTCCCGCGGGTTGTTAGGTTTCGACGCTTGGGCCCACAAAGAGCGTAACTGCTCTTTTGGCGAGATGCCGAAGGAGGACCAGATTACCTTCTTTCGAATCGCTCAACAAAACTCTGAGACGTCCGCGCGCGAAGCTTCGGGAATCCAAAGAGCGTGGCGTCGGCTTCGCGAGATCGGTCAGGTGAGGGATGGGCGCTTATTTGCAGCCCTATTATATCCGCAGATGCGTTATGACTGTCTGCAGGTGTTTTACACAAGCCGGGTCAGTTGGACTTGGCTCGAGTACGACGGTCCCCCAATGGAGAATGGATATCCCAGTGTCACGGCGCCTCGGGATCCGTCTGCGAACCGCGTGGAGATAGGGCGGTAAGCGATGAACGGTAAGCGAATGCCACAACTCCCGCGCCTTTCCTCCCAGCGCCCAATTCGTCGAGTTGGGTTCATCAGTCCATACACCGGCGGCAACTTAGGGAACGCGGCGATCATAACCGCCGCAATCGAGAATATACAGAAGCGCATTCCTGGCGTCGAAATTGTGGGCATTACCCTAAACCCTGAGGATACCGCCCGCCGGCATGGAATTGAGGCATTTCCGCTAGCGCAACTGTCGATCCCCTTATACTCCCTTGTGGCTTCGAGCAGTTACAGCGTGGTTCCGCAACAGAGTCTTGCGGCGTCGCGGATCAAACGATGGCTAAGACGGATTCCCTTGCCGGGCCGGAGCAAGAGAGCCCTGCGTACGTGCGCTACGGAAGTGGCCCATATCGTCAGCGCGGCGCGTTTAGTCCGTCGAATAGATCTCCTCATCGTCCCCGGCGGCGGTGCCCTAGACGATTTCTGGGGCGGGCCATGGGGGCATCCGTGGGCGCTGTTCAAGTGGAGTGTACTCAGTCGCGTGTACAAAGTGCCATTTGCCTTTATCAGCGTCGGGAAATGCGTTCTGCAGCGGCCGCTGAGCCGCTTCCTCGTCCGTGTCGCACTACGAATTGCGAGTTATCGTTCCTATAGAGACATAGCTTCGAAGGCGGTCGTACAAGCGTTGATTCATGCACCCAACGACCCGGTGTACCCTGATCTGGCGTTCAGCGGAACTAATCGAGTCTTGCAGAATTCGGCGCCTTTGGCTCCCAAGCCCGATCATCTTCGGATTGGATTCAGCCCGATCGCATATTGCGACCCGCGCTCGTGGCCTCGTAAGGATGAGCGGCGATTCGCCACCTATGTCAGCCAACTGGCAGAAATGCTGAAGTATCTTCTACACCAGCATCACCGGGTCCTGTTTTTCACTACTGACGGCCCCGATTCTGCCGTTGTTAACGATCTGAGACTTACGATCTCTGGTATGCCGGTAGATAGTGACAGTGTCGAGGTTCTTCCCGCATCCCAAGATGTGAGCGTTGATCGTTTTCTGAAAGACACATGGCGACTCGATTTGACAATCGCGAGCCGGCTGCATGGAGTTATTCTGTCCCATCTCAACGCCACGCCGGTGCTTGCCATCTCCTTCGATCCGAAGGTTGACGCATACATGAGTGCCGTCGGCCAGAAAGACTACTGTTTGAGTATTGACCACTTGGATTCGAAAGAGTTAGTGGACCGCTTCGAGGCGCTCGCATGCGCCCGCGAGCAGGTACGGGAACACCTGCGTTCCCAAATACTCCAGTTTCGTCGTGCTCTAGATTTGCAGTACGACCGCGTTTTCGGTACGACCTGTCCAACTTCAATTTCAAGCGATAACCAGGATCAAGTGGATCATGTTTTCAAAGTGTTGAACCGTATCAGTTTGCATATCAATTAGGTCCCATTGAAATAACGCGCTCGGCGTGATGTCTGAGGATTTCCCTCTGTGAGTGCAAGGGGCGGCGACAGAGGCCGCTCCACAACCAGAGTTTTAAGAGGTGCAATCAGCGGCAGAGTTGAGGGAGAGCGTGCCCCCAAAAATCGACAGTCCGGACGCCATAGTAATCGGTTCTGGCGCAGGCGGCGGTGTCATTGCCAAGGAATTAGGCGAAGCGGGTTTGACGGTCGTGGTATTGGAGGCTGGAAAGCGCTATCGTCCCTATGATGACTATCCCACTCATCTCGTCGATTTCGAGGCTCGCGCAGAGGACGTTTTTGCCCCTCAAGATTGGCGGCGCGATCAATATACGTCTGCGGCAACGCCTCCCTTTTTGTATAGCCGCGTCAAGGGACTCGGCGGATCGACGCTCGCGTATCACGCTATGTCGCCCAGACTGCACGAGTCCGATTTTCGTACAAGAACTGAAGACGGGGTTGGGGATGACTGGCCGATCAGTTATGCACATCTGGAGTCGTACTACACAAGAGTCGAGTACGAGTTGGGAGTTTCGGGACCAGACGGGGATGCCGCCAACCCGTTTGAGCCACCTCGCTCGCGGCCCTTCCCAACCCCACCCCACCCGTTCAACCTTGTAAGCCGGGCAATCAAGCGTGGGGCGGACAAGCTGGGCTTGCACTTGGTCCGCGAACCGCTAGCGATTCCCACGCAAGATTGGAACGGACGGCCAGCCTGCATCAACGCCGGCACGTGTCGCCTGGGCTGCAAAATATCAGCAAAATCGAGCATCGATGTCACCTACATCCCCAGTGCCGAAAGAACCGGCCGGGTCCGATTCCGCACCGAATGCATGGCTCGAGAAATCACGGTCAGACCGGACGGCAGAGCCCGCAGTGTGATCTACTTTGCCCCAGACGGTCACGAAGAGGAGATCTCCGCGCGCGTGATCGTGGTGGCGGGAAATGCCATTGAGACGCCGCGCTTGCTTTTGTTAAGCAAATCAAGCTTGTTTCCCGACGGATTGGCTAATTCCAGCGGACTCGTTGGCAAACGCCTTGCCGAGCATTTGTCGGTGTTCGCTCACGGTATGTCCTCTGAACGCGTCGACTCTTGGCGCGGTGTGCCTACCGGCGGAATCATTCAGGATTATTACGCCACCCAGCCCGCCAATGGGTATGCGCGGGGATATACGATCGGCGTCGAAATGGAACCGCAGTGGCCATTCGCGACGGCCCGCGAGATTCCCGGTTGGGGAGCCGAACACAAGGCACGAGTGAAACAGGCGTTTGGTCACCTGCTCGGTTTGGCGACGGATGGTGAACAATTGCCGGATGAAAGGAACCAGGTACGGCTCGATCCCTCGGTCAAGGACAGTTACGGGCTCCCGGTCCCGCTGATTGAACTGCGGTGCTATCGCAACGATCTCGCGATGATTGATGCCATTGCGGTGAAGCTGAAGGAGATCCTTAGTGCGGCCGGCGCTTCGGACATAAGAGTTCGGCAGTTCAAACCCGGAGCTTCTTCGCACTATCTTGGAACTTGTCGAATGGGCAAGGATCCCAACACGTCGGTGGTGGATTCGTGGTGCCGAGCCCATGACGTTCCCAATTTGTTCGTCGGAGACGGAAGCGTGTTTGTAACGGGGGGCGCTGTAAATCCCGCCTTGTCCATCTCGGCCGTTGCTTTGAGAACGGCTGAGGCGATCATTGCCGCTTTCCGGCACGGCGAATTCCCATGAACACCCTTAATCCCTCTTTTCACGAACCCAGAGTGTAAGGATGCAAGTGAACTCCGAACTTCTGTCAAAGTTGTAGATGTCTTTAAAGCACCTGACTAACACGGAAGCTGACCCCTAAGGCGGAAAAATGACAGAAGTGGCCGAAAATCGGACCCCCATCCGGTGGCAGCACTATACCGGTATTTTCCTGATCTCGTTGGCTACGCTGCTGCTGGAACTCGCTTTGACACGCGTGCTCTCGGTGGCCAATTGGTATCACTTTGGTTTCCTGGTGATTTCCACTGCCTTGCTCGGATATGGCGCATCTGGCGTGGCTCTGTCGATTTGGACAAAGCTACGCGAGGAGATGCCGCTTGATCTGGCGCTGACTTCACTGGCGCTGATCTTTGCATTTGTCACTCTAGCCAGCTTCTGGCTGATGCAACGCATTCCTTTTCAGCCTTTCAGCCTGCTCTTCCACCGTTCGGAACTTGTCTACGGACTGCTGTATTTCGTGGTGCTCGCGGCGCCGTTTTTCTGCTCCGGCCTGGCGGTCTCTCTGCTTCTCAGCCGTGGGGGGCGGAAAGTCAATCGGCTCTATGCCGCCGACTTGGTCGGCGCCGGCCTGGGGTGCGCGGCCGTGTGCGGTACGATGCCGGTTTTTGGGGGATCCGGGTCGGTCGCGGTCGCGGCGTTCCTCGGAGCGCTGGCGGCCTTAGCGTTTAGCTCTTTCCGGTTGTCGAAGCTGACTCTCTTCGGCGGCGTGGCGGCCGTGGGAATGCTGTCGCTGGCGTTCGTAGCCGAACACGCGCTGCCCATCAGGGTGATACCCGAAAAGCACAATCATCCTCTCTTTCCTGCGGGACGCTCACCGATCTATACGAAGTGGAATGCGTTTTCAAAGATCGACGTCTACGAAGCGCCGGCGCCGGACGAAAGCCGGTCCGATAGCGCCTTTTACTCTATCATCATCGATGGTGGAACCGCCGGGACCGGCATTGTGGATTTGAGTAAAGGTGTGCGCAACTACCTCGCCCATTCGCCGCAATACCATCCTGCCGGGGTGGAGTATGTTGGCAAGGAGCACCCCAAGGTGCTCATCATCGGCCCCGGGGCGGGGCGTGAGGTCCTGGAGGCCTTGTACTTCAGCGCGACCTCCATTACGGCCGTGGAGATCAACCCGATAATAACCGACATCGTTAGCCGGCGCTTGCGCGAGCACTGGGGTGGGCTCTACGAACAACCCGAGGTGCGGCTGGTAACGGACGATGGCCGCAGCTTCGTCCGCCATTCGAAGGAGAAGTACGACGCGATCATCTCCGTTAATACCTATAGCCAAACGGCCCTCACCTCCGGCGCGCTCACTCTCAGCGAAAGCTACATCCTGACCCGTGAGGCATTCGAAGATTATTGGAACCATCTCACTCCCAGCGGCACCCTGCTGGTGATGGGCTACAACATCGGAAAGCTCCTCGCTACGACGCGTGAAATGTTCGACCATCTGGGGCTGGGCAGTCCTGCCGGCCACGTTTTCGCGTATCGAGGGCTGGGAGCACCCTTCGGCCACACGCGGATGAACATAGGATTGGTGATCCAGAAGTCGCCGCTAGGCACGGAAGAAGTCGACGCGATGGCCATGCGCGCGGGAATCGGCAGCCAGCAGGATTGGGGTAATGAAGGCCAGCCTGAGATTTACTATTCGCCGTTCGCAAAGCCGACTAAGGGTCCCCAGACCTTCTTTGCCAGTATCCTGAAAGCCCCGGATCTGGAGATGGTTTACGGCTCCACCTCCGAGTATCTCCGCCCAGCTACCGACGACAGGCCATTTTTCAACCAGACCGAGCGTTGGTCGAGACACCTTGGTTTCCGTAGGGTGCTCAGCGCAGGGGCAGAAGTAATGACACAACCGGTCGCCCAAGTGATTTTGGTGATCCTGCTACTCCAGGCAGTAGCGGTGGCGGGAGTACTGATCCTTCTCCCGCTGGCTTGGTTCGAACGGAAGGGCCTGCAAGCCCGCGGATGCTGGCGGTTCCTCGCGTACTTTGCCAGTTTGGGCCTGGGATTCATCCTGATTGAGATCGTGCTTCTGCAGCGCTTTCAATTGTTTCTGGGAGAACCAATCTACACCTTCTCGATCGTCCTGTCTAGCCTACTTATCTTCACCGGCGTCGGATCCTACTTGGCGGGACGGGTAGAAGATCTCTCCAGGGACAGACTCACCTGGTTTTTGCTGGTCCTGGTCGGGACCATCCTGCTGACCTTAGCTGTCATGCCAGGGATTTTGTCGTTGGCGCTTGGTCTCGCACTGCCGCTTCGAGTCGCAATCGCAATCTCTTTGGTTGCCCCGCTGGGCATGCTGCTTGGAGTTCCTTTTCCGACAGGATTACGCATTGTCGGTGAGCAAGCCTCGCCTCTGGTACCATGGGCATGGGCGGTCAACGGTTTCTTTACCGTGATCGGCTCTGTTGCAGCCATGATTTTGGGAATGGTCGTGGGTTTCACTTACGTGCTCGTCATCGCGGCAGGCTGTTACGCAACGGCATTGATCGCGATTCGCGGGGTCCAGCCTCACGGTGTGGCACTCGCAGAGGTTCATACGGGGAAGCCCCATGCTGAACGGCTGGCCCGATTACGCGCGCCCGACACAGTCGGATGAGAGCGATCACGCTTCCGCCACGCAGTAAATAATCCGATAGCAGGTTCTGACTGAGAGACGAACATGGCACCTGAGCCGCTGGTCAGCGTTGTGACACCCTTCTATAACACCCAGGAGTACCTCGGCGAGTGCATCGAGAGCGTACTGAGCCAGAGTTACCAGAAATGGGAATACGTCCTTGTGGATAATTGCAGCACCGATGGGTCAAGCGAAATCGCTGCCCGCTACGCATCCCGTTTTTCCGATAGAATCCGCCTCATCCACACGGAATCATTCCTTTCCCAAGTTCAAAATTACAACTTCGCGCTTTCGTGCATATCACCCGATAGCAAGTATTGCAAGATGGTTCAAGCTGATGACTGGATCTTTCCCGATTGCCTCCGGAGCATGGTGGGGTTGGCCGAGGCGCATCCGAAGGTCGGCATTGTATCCGCCTATGAATTAGAGGGCGATCGCGCCTGGCTCGGCGCCGGTTTGCCGTATCCTAGTTCAGAGGTGTCGGGCCGCGAAATTTGCCGGCAATACTTCCACCGATACCTGCTCGTCTTCGGCACCCCCACTTCTCTTCTGATGCGTTCTGACCTTGTCCGCTCCCGGGATCCATTTTATGACGAGCGGTGGGCGCCATTTGAAGATTTCCACGCATGCTTCGATGCGCTGCTGAACTGGAACTTCGGCTTCGTACATCAGGTTCTGACGTTTTCACGGCGGGACAATGAATCCATGCTGTCGCAAATTCGCTCCCATCAATTTGAATACTTTTCGCGTTTGTCGACAATCGTCGCCCACGGCAGGGATTATTTGTCGGAAGATGAATACCAGGCAATTCTGCAAGTTGCGGAGCGACAGTATTTTTGGTTTCTCGGACAGTCTGCCCTGGAGCGCAAAGGTCCGGAATTTTGGGAATTTCACCGCAAGCACTTGGCCTCGATTGGTTACTCTCTTGATTTCCGCTTTATGTCCAAGTGGGTTCTCGCCGTCTTGTTTGACTACATCGGCAATCCCAAGAACACGGCAGAGTTTTTGTGGCGCCGCCGAGGAAGGACTCTTGGACCTGCACGCCGATTCATCGGAGCCATGCGACGCACATTCGTGCGGAAGCAGGTGTCGGAGAAGCTCTAGCGATGGGCGAATCTGCAATGGAACGTAAGTCTCGGGCGGATCGAGGCGCGAAGAGCCTAACCGGGCACTTCTCCCGACCCCTCGGGGATGAGAGGAAGTCCTGATGCTCCATTTTCTGCATCATCTTTTGCACCCCCTCAAGGTGCTCTGGGCAGAGCGCATTGCATTGTTCTGGCCATTCTGGACCCTGACAACCTGCCTTAGCGCGATGGCGGTGACTTGGGTGGTCCCGAGAAAAAAGACCATCACTCAGGAGTCGACGCAGACCCGGCGGTACGGGTGGTCACGCGACGCCTACCTTGCGTTAGGCTTCTTGATTCTGTTCTTGGCCTGCTTCATTGCGATGTCTCTTGTAAGAGAAGACTTTACATACTACGACGATTCCCACTTTACGAACGAAACGTTAGCCGGCCGTAACGTTTCCGTCCAGATCTGGCCGGAAGGCGGACGTCTCCAGCCGCTTATCCTTCAGGAATTTAA
Source organism: Terriglobia bacterium (assembly GCA_049508935.1). GTDB lineage: Bacteria > Acidobacteriota > Terriglobia > UBA7540 > UBA7540 > CAVROP01. The sequence continues at coordinate 60,238 of JBELAJ010000001.1, forward strand.
TCTTCTTCGTCATTTCACCCGCTCAGTCACTGGCTATCATTCGTTGCGCATCGTTGAACTGCTGCTATTGTCTGTGATTCTCCTGGTGCTTGACGAGGAGTTGAGTATCAAGGCCCGGGTAGGTTTAATCGCTCTGGTTCTCATTACGCCGAGCATTCTGACCAGCTTGAGCGGACTCGTTTATTCAGAGGCGAACATTGTTTTTTGTCTGGTCTTTCTTGTGTGGTTCGTTAAACGGTTCGAGCGCACGCGTTCAATCGCCTGGGCGGTGGCTGCGGTGATTTCTTCCCAGTTCATGCTCTATTACAAAGAAACCGCCTTTCTGTTGGTCGTGGGATTCGCCACTGGGCGACTCCTTCTGCGTTGTTGGAACACACAACAGGCGGGCTGGGACTTCGGCCGGCTGCGAGACCCGGAAAGTCGTCTCGACATGTGCCTTGCCCTTCTGGTAGTGCCATTCTTCCTTTACTTTTTTGCAGCCATGTTTCCAATTTACGGAATGGGCTACGCTAGTGAGTTTCGGCTGTCAGTCAAACAGGTTTTTCTTTTGTACTTTAAGTTGGATCTCCTGGTATGGGCGCTCGCTGTCGTCGTGTTAGTCAGAGTCGCGCAGATCCTGCGGCGAAAGGTCACCCCTGCCTTGCTGTGGGACGGGCTGGCTCTGGCGGGCATAGGTTATTTCTCCGGATACCTCATCCTGAGGATATACAGTGCTTACTATCTCGCACCTGTGGATCTTATCGCTGTCCTATATCTTGGGCATCTTATGATCCCGTCAATCAAGAACATGGGCCGCCTAACAAAATGCTGCGCTCTAGCGCTGCTGTGCCTCGTCGGGCTGCAGGACCTCTCACTTTCGGCGTTTCGGATGTATGAGAAAAAAAACGTTATGCACGCCAAGGCCGAAATGGGCCAGATGATCGCAGGTTGGTATCGGAGCGATCCGGAAAAAGTAAAGCGGCTTTATTTCCCGTTTGCCACCCCGTTCCACATACTAGAATTTGCCTCGTATCTGAACTATCTAGGCGTCCCGGTAGAGCAAGACCCCACTGACTCCCCTACTGCTCGTAGCGTCTTGCTGGCGGGCAAGGTTATCCAGAAGGATGGTCCCTGCGGTTACAGGAAGTTCATCTGCCACCCAGGCGGCCACCCAGATCCTGGCGACCTTACGGTAGTGTTTCCTGACGATCCCACGCGTGCTGATGACCTGGTTCCGTTTAAGCAGGAACACGTCGAACGGATTTTTTACTATCAGCCCAGACCCACGATTCCTTCCTGGCTGTATCCGTACGTAGCGAGTCTGCATGTGGTCTCGCCGGTATTTCCAAGGAGCCAGCTTCCGGGCTTTTGGCTTAACGCTCAGGTAGCTGTCTGGCACTGAATTCATGATGGTGATCGACAGGTCGCCGTCAGGGTCGGCCTCACTAACAAGCTGCTGAAAGAATGATTCGCCGGGAGGTAGGGGCGGGTTAACTCCGCCATATTTTCAATATAATCGACGATTGATGGCGGCGTAGATCAATTGCTACTGACGGGAGTTGAAGGCGCAACGCGAGGTTAACAACAAGCCCCTTCGACCGGGAGAATAATAGCCACATGAAGGCGGAGACAGTCCGGGCTGAGAAGGATTTGGAGGCCACCTACTGGTGGTTTGTAGGGCGTCGCGTCATTCTTGATCGAATCCTCCGCCGATCGGGGAAACGCGGCCGGGTGGCGGTGGACGTCGGTTGCGGAAGTGGCCGGAACATGCAGATATTGTCGCGTTACGCAGACTGGGTAATGGGAGTTGACCGTTCCCCCGCGGCCCTGGAGTTAGCCGCTTCTCACAGGTACCCACTAGCTTGTGCTGATGGCCAGGCCATCCCGTTGGCGGACTCCTCGGCGGACCTCCTTAGCTCGCTTGATGTGCTCGAGCACCTGGAGAACGACATGGTCGCATTGAAAGAGTTTCACCGGGTCTTGCGGCCAGAGGGGTTTCTGGTGGTGGCCGTGCCCGCTTATCGGTTTCTCTGGAGCGAGCATGATGAGGCTCTGATGCACCGCAGACGCTACGTCGCTTCGGAGTTGCATATCAAGCTGACATGTTCCGGCTTCCGGGTGCTGAAACGAAGCTATGCTGTTTTCTTCGCCTTTTTCCCTATTGTCTTCTACCGTTTGTTCCGCGGCGTGTTTCCTAAAGATCCCCTTGCGCCCAGGGCTTCTCATGTGATATTGCCTGAGTTTCTTAACAATCTGCTGACGGCTTTATTGAGAATCGAGGCCTGGATGATGCAGGCGATTGATTTGCCATGGGGCACCTCGATTGTAGTTCTGGCCCAGAAGGTTCAGGCGGAATCCGCACGTTCACAAGAGTGATGAACCCCGACTACAGCATCGGGTAGAGATTGGCGCCGCGATAACCTATGCGCGTCCCCCGGCGGTCTTCAACGGTGCTCATCGATGAGCTTAAGACTCTTTAGCCAGGTGAACGGTGATGGTGATCTTATCGAAGCCTGGCTGAACTATTACCTCCGGCTCGGCGTAAATCGGTTCCACCTGATTGTTCACGGACCTCCGGCGGAGAACGAGAAGCTGCTATCCATCAAAGATTCTTATCCGATTACCATCGAGGACACTTATGACGGCCCGTTCCCCGCGCCACTAGACCCCGACAGACCGACCTACACCGAAAAGAAAAAGCGGTTGGATGCTTTGCTCGCTCGCCACACTGAACAGTGGGTAATGTTGGTGGACAGCGACGAGTTTGTCGAGTTCCCGTACGACGATATTCTGGCAACCATCCATAAGCTTGAATTGGCAAAGGCCAACTTAATGGCTGCTCCCCTGCTCCAGCGGATGACTGCTGATGGATTGCTTGAAACTCCGCCCGAAATTGACGACCCTTTCGAAGCGTTTCCGCTATGTTCCCTAAACCTCTATAGAAGGATGGGTATCAGGGCTGAGATTTTTAAGTAGCCGCTTTTCTACTGCGTGAGTGGTGCCGAACTCGTAGAAGAAGGTAACCATTACCCTCCACTGGGATTCGAATCCAGGGATGCTGGAATACTTGGGGTTACCCACCACTTTAAGTTTCGCCGGACTGTTTCGCGGCGTCCCGAGAAGCGCATCAATAGCCCCCATCTCTGGCGCTTCGAATCGCTCGGGTTTCAAGATTACTTGCAGACCCATCACAGCCCCGTGCCTTTTGAGGGGTCATTTCCCTATCGCCGGGAAGAGCTTTCAGGAGGCGATTGTTGAGGCAACTGCCTGTGCCGAAGCTTGGTTGTCAGGCATCGAGTGCTCAGTTACCAGTCGAGTGCCCTGGGATTACTGCACCTGCGCTCGAAAGTAAGAGGAAAGCCGCAACTCCCGGAGGAAAAAAACCCGTAACTTTACTCAAGCACGACGGCAGAAAAATAATGTTTGTACTTCCCAGGTCCATGGGACTCGGTGGCCTTGAACGACACCTACTTGAGCTACTTCGCAGGCTGCCGGAACCACTCCTGCCTCCAATAGTCATCTGCTATGATCACGACTTCATCACGGCGCGCATGGACAAAGATCAGCAGGCGCGAGTGGTCGTGAAGTGCGTGAGGGAACCGCAATCGTTGCGGGATTGGCTGCGAATCATAAGAGAAAACAACCCGCATATCATCGTTTTCGATTATAGCTGGATCGAAGCATTTCCCTGGCAAGCATCGGTGGCTTCATTGTTAGCTGGCGTTCGGAAGCGTATATCCATCCAGCACCTGATTCCGCCCCCGCTGCCACCGCCAGTCCCGGGCAAGTCGCCGCGTGACCGGCTGCGGCGTTTGATTGGCCGGCGAGCGCGGCAAGTGCTAAAGGTGAAAATCTCAGCGAGGATCTCCGGCTCTGTCTCTCATAACACAGTTTGCGTGAGCAATGCTGTCCGAGATGCCTTGGTGAAGATTTACAGATTCCGAGCTCGAAAGACAGTCGTCATTTACAATGGTGTTTCCAGCTCGACTTTCGTCCCCTCGAAGACGAACGGGGCGGCAGTGCGGGAACGACTCGAAATAGACCCCAATGAATTTCTCCTGGTATGTTCGGCCAGGCTGGACCCACCCAAAGGACTCGACATCCTGGTTCATGCGGTCTCTCGCGTAGTTCGCCAGGGCATACCCTGCAAGTGCATCATCATCGGTGAGGGACCGCTGAAAGCAGAGTTAATTCGGCTGGTGAATTCCCTAGGGTTATCTTTCCACGTGTTTTTTGAGGGATTTCAGCAAGATGTGCGGCCCTATCTTCAGGCTGCTTCTGCTTTCATTCTCACCTCCCATCTGGAAGGCATGCCAATTTCCGTTTTGGAAGCTATGGCCTGCGGCCTGCCATGCATTGTTACAAACGTCGGTGGCAGTGCGGAAATCGTCGAGGACCAGGTTACCGGTCTGGTGATCCCGCCGGCATCCGTGGAAGCGGCCGCCGACGCGATCTTGTACCTCGCGACTAACCCTGACAAGCGTGACGAGATGGCAAGCAAGACTCGCGAAACCGTGTGTGAGTCCTTCGATATCGAGAAGAAAATGGCTGAACTGATAAGCATCATAAGTCGTTGACGAGTTTCCAATGAGCTTAAGAATCTTTAGCCAGGTAAACGGTGATAGCGACATCATCGAAGCGTGGTTGAACTACTATCTCCGCCTCGGCGTGAATTGGTTCCACCTGATCGTTCACGGGCCTCGGGCGGAGAACGAAAGGCTCCTGGCTATCAAAGATTCCTATCCGATTACCATAGAGGACGCTTACGACGGGCCGTTCCCCGCGCCGCTCAGTCCTGACAGACCCTATGAGACCGAAAAGAAGAAACGGCTGGATGCTTTGCTCGCCCGCCACACGGGACAGTGGGTACTGTTGGTGGACAGCGACGAATTTGTCGAGTTTCCCTACCAAGACATTCCGGCGACCATTGAGAAGCTTGAATCTGCGAACGGCAATCTAATGGCTGCTCCCATGCTCCAGCGGCTGACCGCTGACGGATGGCTCGAAACTCCGCCCAAAATTGACGACCCTTTCGAAGTGTTTCCGCTGTGTTCCATGGACCTCTATAGAAGGATGGGTGTCAAAGCCGAGATATTTAAGTTTCCGCTTTTCTATTGCGTGAGCGGTACCGAATTGTTCGAAGAAGGTAACCACTACCCTCCGCTGGGATTCGAACCCAGGGACGCTGGAATACTTGGGGTTACCCACCACTTCAAGTTTCGCCGGATTTTTTCGGGGCGTCTTGAAAAGCGTATCAACAGTCCCCATCTCTGGCGCTACGAATCAGTGGGGTTTCGAGATTACTTGCAGGGTCATGCGGGCCGCGTGCCTTTTGAGGGCACCTTTCCTTATAGCCGGGAAGAGCTATTCAGGAGGCGATTGTTGAGGCAATTGCCCGTATCGAAACCTGCTGGTCAGAACTCCAAAGCCCCATTGGCAGTTGAACCCCGGACGATTCCTGCCAACGCGTTTGAAAGTACAAAGAAAGTCGCAGTTCGCCGGGACGGTAAACCCGTAGCTGCACCCAAGCCCGGCGGGAAGAGAACCATGTTCGTTCTTCCGAAGACCACGGAATTCGGCGCCCCTGAACGAAGCCTACTCGAGCTGTTGCGCAGACTTCCGGAACCACTGCTGCCTCCACTCATCGTTTGCTTTGGCCAGGACATCATCACCGCACACCTGGATGAAAATCAGCAGGCGCAAGTGATCGTGAAATGCGTAGAGGAACCGCAGTCACTGTGGGATTGGATCCGGATCATACGAGAAAGCAAGCCGGATATCATAGTGTTCGATTATTGCCGGATCGAGGCATTTCCCTGGCAAGCTCCCATCGCTTCATTGTTAGCCGGCGTAGGGAGACGTATATCCATTCAGCGTTTGATATCGCCGCTGCCATCGCCGGTCCCAGGCAAGTCACCGCGCGACAGGCTGCGGCGTTGGATCGGGCGGCGCGCCCGGTACGTACTGAGAGCGAAGATCTCAGCGAGGCTCATTGCCCACGTCTGTAGCAAGACCGTTTGCGTGAACGAGGCGGTCCGAGATGCCCTGGCAAAGATTTATGGATTCCCCGCTCGAAAGACAGTCGTCATCTTCAACGGAGTCTCCACTTCGAACTTCACCCCCTCGCAGACCAATCGGGCGGCCGTGCGGGCACGATTGGATATAGACTGCGAGGAATTTCTTCTGGTGTGTGCGGCAACGCTTGCTGAGGCCTCAGGACTCGACATCCTGATTCGTGCGGTCGCCCGCATAGTTCACCAGGGCGTACCCTGCAAGTGCATCATCATTGGTGATGGACCCCTCAAAGCTGAGTTGATTCGGCTGGTGAATTCCCTGGGATTAGCTTTCCACGTGTTTTTCGAAGGAAATCAGAAAGATGTGCGGCCCTATCTTCACGCCGGCTCCGCTTTCATTCTCACCTCCACGAGAAGCATGCCGATCTCCATTTTAGAAGCTATGGCCTGCGGCCTGCCGTGCATCGTTACCAACCTCGATGGCAGTGCCGAAATCGTAGAGGATCACGTTTCCGGTCTGTTGATCCCGCCTGGGTCTGTGGAGGCGGCCGCCGACGCAATCTTGTCCCTCGCGACTAATCCTGACACGTGTGCTGGGCTGGCCGGCAAGGCCCGCGAAGCTGTGTGTAAGTCCTTTGATATCGAGCAGACAATGCCCGAACTCATACGTGTCATAACTAATTCAGCTATGCCCGAAAAACCGAGGTGCGGCCCGAGCGCTTCTCCGAAAGACGTTCGAATCTGAAATGAGCGATGACACAAACATGCTATTGATGAAGGAACGGGTGAGTTCGCCGAGCTCCGGACATGCCTCGGGAGATTCTATGCAGCAATCTCAGGCTGTCATCATTGTAGGGCCGCCTTGGCCAAGGAGCGGAACGGCGCGGCTGCTGCGTAATCAAATCAATTATTATCGCCAACGCGGATTCTTCACAACTTTCATCTCGGTTCCGTTCTCGTGGTACCTTGTTAGCCCGGATCAAGGCTCCAAAAAGACAGCCGAAGGGATGGACGAACTGGGCGCAGATCGCATGCTCTCAGCGACTCTTGAACAGAAGCGCTACAACGCAGCGAAGTATAAAACCTCGGTTCGCCATGCTTTCCGTGGTACGGTACTCGATTGGCAAGTCGCTCTGGGGAGAGCCGCTCGGCTAGGCGACGAAGATATTAATTTTCTGGCTAAACTGCCGGTTGCCCTGTTTAATGTCAATCACGTCTTCACGCTTGGCTTCGCCCTGGATTTGCGTAAACGGCTGTTTGGCCGAAGTTGCACTCTGCCGATCATTCTCGAGACGCACGATGTTCAGTCGTACCTTCTTCAACACAGGGGCGATCGTAATCCCTGGACGCGCCGGCCTGACCGGCTGGAGCGGCTGATCAAATCCGAGGCGGCGCTCCTCGAGAAGGCTAACGTTCTCATTCACCTTTCTGCGGACGATTTCGGGTTTTTCCAGGCATTGAGGCCTTCAAAACCTCATTTCCTTGCCTTCCCTACGATTGAGGAGAGTTTTGCCCGCGCTGTCAGTAGCGCGAACGAGCCGGCTGAGCGCATCGATCTATTGTTTCTAGGCGCATGGCATCGTGCCAATTTTGAGGCTGTGAAGTGGTTTCTCGAAGAGGTCTGGCCGTTGATTGCCGATCGCCAATATAACTTAAAGATCGTTGGCTACATTGAATCGGTAGTTCGACGCGATCTGCCGCGATTGTACGAGGCCTTCCGCTCCTGCTTTGTCGGTGAAGTGCCGGATTTGATTCCCTATTATCGTGCAGCGCGATGTGTCATCGCTCCCATGGTTTCGGGTACGGGCATTTCCATTAAAACGATTGAAGCCCTGGCCCTTAGCAAACCTTTCGTCGGCACATCCAAGGCGTTTCGTGGCATGCCGATGGATCGCCTGAAAGCGTCGGGAATTCAAGCCCATGACAATGCTAAGGAGTTTGCGGATGCGATCGTCCGCACCCTTTACGACGAGGAAGAGGCCCAAGCGCGCAGTCGAGCCGCTTATGATAGCGTCTTTTCTACTCAAGCCTCTTTCGCGGTGCGCGATGAGGCGCTGCGGGCTGCGACCACTTCGCCGGAACCCATGCCGTTGTTGCGCCGGCTGACTCATCGAGCCCTGCGCATACTGAAAGAGAGCAAGTGACGCCTTCGGGTGGGCGCTAGCGAGACTATGACATTTCCCCTTGTCTCAGTGGTGATGAGTGTCTTTAACGGCGAGTGCTTCTTGCGGGAAGCTGTCGAAAGCATACTGGCCCAAAGCCTGCGCGACTTTGAGTTCATCATCATTGATGACGGTTCGACTGACCGTTCCGCATCAATGCTTGATTCATACCAGAATTCTGATGTTCGACTTAAGGTTTACCATCGGGAGCACGGGGGACTCATTGAGTCCTTGAACCGAGGCTGCGCGCTGGCCCAAGGCAAATACATTGCCCGGATGGACGCGGACGACGTGGCGATCAAAGACCGCCTGGCCTGGCAGATCGAGTTTATGGATGCCCACCCTGAGATCGGCGTGGTGGGCGGTGCCGTGGAGTGGATCGACGCGACAGGCAAGTCATTGGCGGTTCGCCGTTATCCGTCCGACGATCCACAGATCAAAGCAACTCTTCTCCAGCAAGGATGTGCGTTCTGGCATCCCACTGTGGTGCTCCGCAGGGAGGTTTTTGCCTGGGCGGGCGGATACAGGCGAGTGGTTGTTGACTCAGAGGACTACGATCTTTGGTTGAGGATTGCGGACCATTTTCAGTTGGCTAACTTGGAGAAAGTAGTACTGAAGTATAGAATTCATCCGCACCAGGTATCCATGCGCAAGACCGCACAACAGACCCTCGGCATCCTTGCGGCTCAAGTTGCTGCGTCCGCAAGGAGATCGGGACTTCCGGATCCCCTGAACTCGGTGGCGGCGATCACCAGTGAATCCCTCGCTGCTTTGGGTGTCACCCAGCCCATGCTGCGTAAAAGGTTCGCTTCCTACCGCCGGGATTGGATTCGAAACATGGTCACTGCGGGTGAATACTCCGCCGCCCTTGAGGCAGCACTCGAGATATTGCACTCGGATTTGAAGTACGTTGATCGAGGAGTAATCGCGGACCTCCATCTTATTGTGGCAAAGCTATTGTGGGAGCAGAAGCGATTTGCGAGGAGTTTCGTTGCAATTGGTTATTCGGTGATCGCCTGGCCGGCTGTAACTGTACGCCTCGGGGAGGCAATACTTCGCCGCCTGCGGACAGCGTGATTTGAGGCATTTTGAGGTCGCTTCGATGTCACCATCGATGACCGCGGCTCGGTTGAACCAGACGGCAACGGACAGGTCATGAAAATCAGTGTTATTTTGTGCACTTACAATCGATCCCAGAGCCTCATCAAGGCCTTGGAGAGTGTCGCCGCTCAGATTCTTCCCGAATCCGTTGAATGGGAAGTCCTGGTGGTCGATAACAACTCGAGCGATCGGACGCGTGAGGTCGCCGAGCAATTCTGCCGCCGGCACTCCAGCCATTTTCGCTGTCTTTTTGAGCCAAAACAGGGAAAATCGTATGCGCTAAACGCTGGGGTTCGAGAATCATCAGGCGATATTCTGGCTTTCGTTGACGATGACGTGACTGTCGAACCAACCTGGTTGGAAAACCTGACGGCGCCCTTTCGCAGCGGCGGTTGCGAATGGGCAGGCTGTGGAGGGCGCATCGTTCCGACACACACCTCCAGCCTGCCTGAGTGGCTGGCGCTTGAAGGAGCTTACAGCATGCTGGGCATTGTGTGTGCCCACTTTGACTTCGGTGATAAGCCGTTCGAACTCGATCCCTATCATGCTCCCTACGGCGCCAACATGGCTTATCGGAAGAGCATGTTCGAGAAGTATGGCGCGTTTCGGACCGATCTTGGTCCAGGAGCTGGCGACGAAATTCGAAACGAGGATACGGAGTTTGGCCGCCGCCTCATACGAGCCGGGGAGCGATTGCGGTATGAACCGTCGGCTGTGGTTTACCATCCGATGCCGCAGGGCAGGCTTAAGAAGCAGTTTTTCCTGCGCTGGTGGTTTGATTTTGGCCGAGCTTTGGTGCGGGAGTGGGGGCGAGGGCCCTCCGTTCTCGGGATACCCAGACCCTACTTTAATATTCTTTCAGTTCTTACCCTCACGCTCCCCCCAAAAATGTGGAGATGGATCCTGGCCTTCAATCCGCAAGAGAGGTTCTACTACAAGTGTTTGGTCTGGGTGACGGTGGGGCAGATACGAGAATACTTGCGGCTTCTATCCAAAGGGGCGGAAACGGGAATCGTGCCGTCTTTGAACTTGGCGCAAGTTGAACAAGGAGCAAACATAAAGCCGCTCGGAACAAGCCATCCTGGGCGACATTAGCTGAAGAAAAAAGGCTTCGATTGGCTAGGGACGCGCCGTAGGCCAATGTTCACTCAGAATGACCAGGACGATGAGCTCCGCCTGAGAGGGCTCGTATCTTCGTGATCACGCCATGAACATCACAGTCATTCTATGCACGCTTAATCATTCCCAGGGCTTGGCCAAGGTGCTCAGCAGTCTCGCGTGCTCGAGTCTCCCTGCAGAAGTTGGATGGGAAGTCCTCGTGGTGGACAACAACTCGACCGACCAGACCCGTGAGGTGGTCGAGGAATTCTGTCGCCGAATTCCGGCGCATTTCCGCTACCTCTTCGAGCCACAACCGGGAAAATCATATGCCCTCAATGCAGGCATACGGGAGTCTTGGGGTGAGGTTTTGGCTTTCTTGGATGATGACGTGACCGTTGAGCCGACATGGTTGTATAACCTGACGAAAGCCTTGGATGGACATGAGTGGGCGGGGGCCGGAGGCCGTATCGTCTTGAAGTGGCCTACGTCGATTCCCGGTTGGCTGTCCGTCGAGGGTCCATACGTACGCCATTACTTGCCCGGCTTCGACAAAGGTGAAACGGCCGGAGAGCTAGCCGAGACCCCATACGGAGCCAACATGGCATATCGAAAGAAGATGTTCGACAAGTACGGGGGTTTTCGCACCGACTTGGGCCCTAGCCCCAACCCGGAGATTCCGCACTTTTTTGAGGATGCCGAATTCGGAAGCAGGGTGTTGGCGGCCGGTGAAAAACTGCGTTACGAGCCATCAGCCGTCATCTATCATGCTATACGGGAAGACCGCATTCGCAAGACATATTTTCTCGACCGGTGCTTCGACTGGGGCCGCGGCAAAGCAAAGCTGTCCGCAGTGCCACGCCTTCGCCTGCTTTGTAGCTTTGCAGCGTGGGTCGTGAGGTGGATGATGGCCATCGAACCGCGTAAGCGGTTTCATCACAAGCTCGTCGTTTGGGAAAAAGCAGGGAGTGTTGTGGAATTATATCGACAGTGGCGCGCGAGAAAGACGAGAAAGCCCACGATGCTACGCCGTAAGGCAAGCTGGTTTGGTGTTTAGCCTGGGGCAGGTCAGTCGCGAGCCTGTTTGGTCTCGCAGTGGGAGTACTGGTTACCTATGGCATCCGTGGGATTGGACGTCCGATCTTACTACGCGTTGCGAGCGGGGCTACCGTGATCGCGAATCCATGGGTAATTCCGGAGATGCAAGAGTGGGCCGCCCGATTCTCCCTTCAGGAGCGGCAGCGGGAATTGTCGGGCATTCACTTATTGTGGACGACGGTAGCGCGATCTTGGGATAATGGGAGACGTTCGTTCGCATCCAAATCGACATGGCAGAGTCGCATTTGCCAAGATAGTGTTGGTTGTACGGGCATTCTGAATAGTATCGACACTTAAATCGGGGAGCTAAGAGAATGGATAACGTTTTGGTCAGAGTCCAGGATGTCTTCCACGAGGCATTTGGAGTAGACGCGCGAGTCGTCTCCTTGGACACGACCCCAAACGATGTCCCAGCTTGGGATTCGGTGGGGCACTTGGATTTGGCAAGTAGGTTGGAGCAAGCTTTCGGCATTAGCCTTGACGTCGACGACCTCATGGAGATGGAAAATGTCCGCGAGATCATACGGGTCGTCAACTCGAAACTATAGATTCGGATGAAGAGCAGATGGCGAATAGGCCCGAAAGCAACTTTGCAGGGCAATTGGCGAAGCGCTTGGGGGAGCATTCTTACCTGATCGATGCCGCAACCGGCGACAAAGTCCTTCCTTGCGACCTTGCTCGACTCATTTCCAGTTTTGCCACAAGCCTGCTCTCGGCAGGATTGAAGCAGGGCGATCCGATCCTGATTGGTTGTACTCTGTCACCGTCCAGTGCCATCGCTTACCTTGGAGCGATGTACGCGGGGCTGGTGGCTGTCCCAATCGATGAGGGCGTTCTTGTTTCTTCCCTCCCCGAGCTCGTTAAAAGAACACGCGCGCGGGCGGTATGGACTGAGAAGAGTTGCGGGAACGGAGAAGTTGCCGAACTCGGAGTCGTCTCGCTCGATGGGCACCTCGGGGAAGAAAGAACGGATGTGATGCCGCCCGTACCCCGCAAGGAGAGCGATCTTGCTGTGCTTGTGGCCACCTCGGGTTCTACCGGGGCGCCGCGCTTTGTGATGGTCAGCCACGGGAACCTGACGGCCAATACGGAAGCCATCGTAGGGAGTCAGAACCTCGGGACAGACGAGCGCGCGATGCTCATTTTGCCGGTAAGCTATTGCTTTGGCGCCAGTGTCTTGCACACCCATTTGTATCAGGGTGGAGGGGTGGTATTTGACCGCCGATTCATGTTCCCGGACAAGGTCCTGCGGGCGATCGAAGAATACGACTGCACGACGTTGGCAGGAGTCCCGACTGTGTACAATATCCTGCTGCGCCGGTCGAATCTCCGCCGAATCCCCATGCCCAGCCTCCGCCGACTGCTGCAAGCGGGCGGTCCGCTCGCGCCTCAACGGGTCACGGAGATGCGCGCCGCGGTTCCAGCGACGCAATTCTATGTTATGTACGGACAAACGGAGGCGACCGCTCGGATTTCCTGCCTCGATCCCGAACATCTGGAAGAGAAATTGGGCAGTGTTGGCCGCCCCTTGGACAACCTGACGGTTCGCATTCTCGACGAGGAGGAGAGGGACTTACCCGCCGGCCACACAGGGGAGATCGTTGTCGGGGGCCCCTCGGTCACCCTCGGCTACTTGGACGAGCCGGAAGAGACATGTCGCACCTTCAAAGACGGGTGGCTGCGAACGGGCGACCTGGGGCATCTGGACGCGGACGGCTACATCTGGATTGACGGACGAAAGGGTACCTTTCTCAAGATGCGGGGAGTGCGCCTGAGCTTTGCCGAGGTTGAAGCGAGGGTGACGGCTGTGCCGGGTGTCTACGAGTGCGCAGCCACTTCTGTACCATCTCCCGAGGTCGGCGAGGCGCTGGCTTTGTATATCGTGCCCGATAAAGACCAACTCGATGTTGTCGATCGTGTTCGCCGGAGCCTGCCCACCCATTGGACCTGTGAATCGGTCAACATCGTTTCGGAGATTCCTAAGACGGCCCGCGGCAAGGTCTCCCGAGCCTCTTTAGCGAAGAAGAGCACCAGAGCCGATGGATGAACTTGGACAGAGGATCGACCACTTACTGGCAATCTCGCCCTATGGCCTCCCTCCCGATGAACGGGAGCCGTTGCTTCTGGAGTTGCTGAAAGATGAACTGGAGTACGCGTCCGAGAGAAACTCCGGCGTCCGGAACTATATTCAGCACTGGCCTAGTGGAATACGCTCCGCACGGAGAATTGCCGATCTCCCCTATTTGCCCGTTGGGCTCCTGAAACGACAGCCTCCAATCTCCCTGGTCGAGCCGCGCGAGATCGTAAGAACCCTCAATTCAAGCTCCACGACCGGGCAAACGCCAAGTCGCATTGCGCTTGATTCATCCACGGCGAGACGAATGACCAAAGGAGTGGTCAGCATCGCGCAAGATTTCATACGTTCGGCCCGCAGGCCATATCTGGTTGTCGATGTGCCGGGCTCTGTTGGCGGCGGACCGGAACTGGGAGCCCGTGGCGCCGCGATACGGGGCCTTCAACCCTTCGCAACTGAGGTCACGTATTGCCTGAGGCTCGACGAGAATGGAGATCTTTCTCTAGATCGAGACAAGCTATCGCAATTTGCAGAAGCGCGACGTCAGTCGCCGGTGCTCGTTTATGGGTTTACCTACATACTCTGGAAACATCTGGTGAAACCGCTGTCTGCGGCCAACATTTGTCTCGGCATGGCTGACCTCCACATCCTGCATAGCGGAGGCTGGAAGTTGTTGCAATCGGAGGCAGTGGACAAGGCGACCTTCAACGAAGGGCTGGCTCGCGTTTTTGGGTGTTCACCAGATCGTGTCATCGATTTCTACGGCATGGTGGAGAACGTGGGTGTGATCTACCCTGATTGCGCGGAGGGGAACAAACACGTCCCGGCATTCGGAGATGTCATCGTTCGAGACCCGTTGACGCTGGAGCCAGTCCCGGAAGGGGAGCAGGGGATCGTTCAAGTGTGCAGCGTGTTGCCAACCAGCTTTCCAGGACATCTTCTCCTTACGGAAGACCTCGCGAAGGTCGTGGCTTACGACGGGTGCCGGTGTGGTAGACGCGGGATGTGCTTCAGGTTTATGGGCCGGGTGGCGACGGCCGAAGTTCGCGGTTGTGGCAATATCGAACGCTACCGGCAATAACTGCGAATGTAGAGCAGGTCTTCTTGGCCCTCGGGCAACCCCAAGGGCTGCATTATTTCAATGAGTGAACTCATCCAGAGCATTAACAGCCCCGATGAAATCTCCTTAATTGGAAGGAAGCTCCGTGAGAGCCTCAGTGCGGCTGAAATCACGCCGAATACGGTATTGGAAGTCTTCGAGGCTTGGGCTGCGACTCTGGGGCAACGTGATACCGCCGACATCCCCGGAGTCCAGTTCCTGCGCATTTGGCTGCGGCGCGGAACCTTGGAACCCATCGTGGTTCGGGAACTAGGATGCGAGGCGCTCGACGGGGAATGGATGAAAGATGGGCGCGCAAGGCTCAAAGCTTTTCCCCTGGGTGTGGTCGGCCACTGGCCGGCCGGAAACATAGAGATCCAGCCGCTTCTCTCGATGACCTGCGCTTTGCTGGGCGGGAATGCCTGCTTAGTGCGCGTACCCAATGGCTTGGATGATATCACCCGGCGGCTGATCTCGAAGCTCGATGAATGTGACGAGAAAAGCGTTTTGACAGCACGGGTCGGCATGCTTGTTTTCGAACATGATCGCTGGGACTTGCAGGAAGCGATGGCACGAGCAGTCGACGGAGCTATGGTGTGGGGGGGTGCGGAGGCCGTCTTGCGGGTGCGGAGCCTGCCTTTTCCCCATTGGGCCAGGCTGGCCGTCTTCGGACCCCGAATCTCTGTGGCAGCCATGGATGCGGACTCCTGGTGCAACTCGCAGGAACAAGAATCATGGTGCCAGCGCATCGCCCGGGATGTCTGGCAGTTTGACCAACAAGCGTGCTCATCGCCTCAAGCATTGTTCCTGGAAAAGAGAGCCGGCCATTCTTTTGATGGATTTGTGCTCGCGCTTAAGAAAGCATTCGAACTGGAAAACCGCCTGCACCCCCGGCAAACCATCGCGGCTGGCTTGACTACCGCTATATGCCATGCTCGAGCCTCCTGGCTACTGGACGATCTCGCGAATCGCGCGTGTTTTTCCGCCGCACCCGACTGGACAATTCTCGTCGGGCGAGGCGCGGAGATTCCCAAACCAACCCAGGGAAAAACGCTCACTATTCTCGAGGTTGACAACTTGCTGAACCCGGTGGAGAAGTTTGATGGAAATGTGCAAACCCTCGGACTGGCCATGGCTGATGCTGATCGAGAAGCGACGCTGACGTCGCTGGCGGCAAGAAGGGGCGTGGATCGAATCGTCAAGCTGGGGCGGATGCACGTCTTTGCGCCGCCCTGGGACGGGGTTGACCTCATCAGACCCATGGTGCGAGTTGTCCGGCACGTGGCGTCGATGGGATGAACAAATAATTGGGGGATGGAATCAATGACGGATGCCAATGCATTTTTGGAAGCCATGGACCGGAAGGCGAAGATGTTCGCGCCTGCTGCCCGAGCTACTGTTCAAGCCAACCACGACCTCTGTACGTGGCTACTAAACCCCTTGGCCCGCTGGACAGCGGCCGCCTATGGCGAGAAGGCATTTGAAGACGCCGCACGAGGCTACGCCCGGTATTGTCTGGGAGTTGCGAAGGCGCAGCAGGCTTATGAGCAGACCGGCAAGTTTGCCGCTCAAGCTCTGACCGACGTGGTCGCCGAGGTCTATGAGGATGAAGGATACATGGTCCCCTATATGTGGGCTGCAATCCTCATTTATCCGTTTTGGCCTTCGATGGTTCACCACATCGCTCTCTACCGGAATGAGTTTGTGAGATTACTGCCGGCGAACGCGCGAGTTTTGGAGTTGGCCTCGGGCCATGGAGTACTCAGCTTGCTGGCTGCCGAGGAACGTGCGGACCTCCGCCTTGAAGGGGTCGATATTAGCGCGCCTGCAATTGCCGTAGCCAACCGCATTCTGGATGCCACTGGACATTCTGGCCGAGTTAAGTTCGAGGTCAAAGACGTCACCACGATCGAACCGGGAGACGAAGGCGGCGAGTACCAAGGGATTATTGCTGCGATGCTTGCGGAGCATTTGGAGGATCCTCGACCACTTTTCCGAACCATATCCCGCCTACTCGCGAAAGATGGCTTGGCCTTCTTCAGCACCGCGATCGAATCCGCCCAGAGGGATCACATTTATGAATACAATCATGAAAGCGAGCCAATGAAGATGGCGGAGGAGTTTGGTCTCCGCGCCACCCGGCTGGTCAGCGATGCCGGTGCTCCTCTCCCCGGCACTCGATTCCTTCCGCGCGCCATGGCCATGATTCTGCGCCATCGCTAACCTGCAATTTGGCCGGCTTCCTTAGGGCAAGCATATGACAATGACCTTCGAAGAAATTAAAGCCTCCCTGAGGCAACGATTCCCCTTAATAATGGTCGACAGGGTGCTGGAACTCGAACCCGGCAAGAGAATCAAGGCCCTCAAGAACGTCACCGGTAACGAGATTCAATTCCTTGGCCATTTCCCCAACTATGCTATCATGCCGGGGACGCTCGTGGTCGAAGCGATCGGCCAATGCGCTTCAATCCTCTTCAGCCAAACTACTGGCAAAGGCGCAGAAGGAGATGAGTACCTGGTTCTGGCGGCTATCAACGACATGAGATTCTTCGTTCCTGTGCACCCCGGCCATACCATGATTCTGGAAGTGGCGATTTCGAAAATGACCGGCGAGGCAGCTCTGGTCGAGGGAGTTGTCACCGTGGATGGGACAGTAGTCACGAAGGGCAGGCTTAGCTTCGCCAGAAAGATGCTCTGAATTCGCTCATCCGGCACGCCGGGGGCCAGACCGCGCCGAACGGCAGGATCTGGGCGCAATCGCTCGATGCGTGCCCAAGCGAAATACTGCGGTGGGCTGTGACCTTGCAGGTCGCCGACACAGACACTCCTATTGAAGTGTTAACATGAATTCCAAGTTGGTCATTTCACGAAGAAAACCGCGATACATGACGTTGGCTGAATCAAGCCGTGAAAGCAAAGAGGAAAGATCATGAGCAAAGGTGCTGCAGTTGCCGGCGAGGTTCTGGCGACTTTTCTATCCAGGGTCGATGCGAGTACAGCTCGAGTAGGTGTTATCGGCCTTGGCTATGTGGGCTTACCCCTCGCGCTTTTGTTTGCTCGCGAGGGATTCGCAGTGTCAGGCTTTGACATCGACCCGAACAAGGTGGCTAAGCTGGCGCGTGGCGAGAGTTACATTGGCCATATCCCTGCCGCCAGTATAACGGAGCAAGTGGAGCAGAAACGCTTCCGAGCAACAGCGGATTTTGCTCATCTCCGGGATATGGATGCTATCCTCATCTGTGTCCCCACTCCCCTGGATTCTCACCGGGAACCTGATCTTTCTTACGTGCGCAGTACGGCCGAGGCAATCGCGCCGAATTTACAACGTGGACAACTGGTCGTGCTGGAGAGCACCACCTATCCCGGCACCACCGAGGAGGTAGTACTGCCGATTTTGGAGGGATCGGGCCTAAAGTGCCCCGTGAACTCCTACGATACAAACGGATTGCACATCACGGCTGGCGAAGAGTTGCAAGCGGATTTCCTCTTGGCCTTCTCGCCCGAGCGCGAGGATCCGGGCAACAAACAATTCCGCACTCATGAGGTGCCGAAAGTGATAGGCGGGATTAACGCGTCGAGCGCCCGAGCAGCTCAGGCGCTCTACAAACGGGCTTTCGAGAGAACTTTCATGGTCAGTTCAACTCGCACCGCAGAGATGACCAAAATTCTGGAGAATACCTACCGCTGCGTGAACATCGCGCTCGTCAATGAGCTGAAGATTCTATGCTTGCGAATGGGTATCGACATCTGGGAAGTGATTGAGGCCGCCAAGACGAAGCCTTTTGGGTTCACTGCCTTCTACCCGGGTCCCGGCCTGGGAGGCCATTGCATCCCCATTGACCCCTTTTATTTGACTTGGAAAGCCCGTGAATACGAATTCCCAACGCGCTTTATTGAACTGGCGGGCGAAGTCAACTCCTCTATGCCCCAATACGTCGTGGCTTGCGTAAAGGACACACTGAACGAGCGCAAGCAATGCCTCAACGGGGCCCGAATACTGGTTTTGGGCATCGCCTACAAGAAAGATATCGACGACCCCCGCGAGTCGCCCAGTCTCAGGATTATTGAACTTCTGCGGGGGGAGGGAGCCCACGTCGACTATCACGACCCTTACTTTCCGCATCTCCCCAAAACGCGGAAATATCACTTTGATCTCGAGAGCGTAAACCTCTCACCGGAAACCCTCGCTGATTACGACGCTGTTGTCATTGCCACCGACCACTCCAGCTTTGATTACCCCGCTATCGTAAGGCACGCACGCCTGGTCATTGACACGCGCAATGCGACACACGATGTGCTAGAGCACCGTGAGAAGATCGTGCGATGCTGACAATTGCTTCCGACCGCTACGCTACCTTCCGGCCTGCCGCTTCCAAGGTTGAACGCCGCACCTAGGCGCACGATGCAGTCCGCCTGCAGTACCCGTCCGGTGAACCCACCTTCCGCAGTTGAAGTCCCCGCCTGATAATCCCCTGACAGTTGATCTGCGAGACTACGTGCGCGGAGCACGCATGTATAGCCCAAGGCGGAGGTCTGGGATGAGAAGCAGCGGAAAGGGTGACGTGGAGAAGGCACGATATTGGCAGAAGACGATCCGCGAGGCGGCGCGGAGCGGGATGTCGATTCGAGCCTTTTGCCGGCAGCGGCGGTTGCGGGAGAGTCAGTTCTACTGGTGGCAACACAAGCTCAGGGCCAGTCGGCAGGCTGGGTCGACGCCCAAGGCGGGTGGCCATGGGAGACCGGCCAGCTTGGCTCTGGTGAGCGTATCCGTCCGGCGAACCCAGGCAACATGTGTTGGCGATGACGAGTGGCAGTGCGCGGAGGGAGGCCGTTCGGAACGCAGCTTAGGGGGTGAAGAGACCGCCCGCTTCAATCTCAGCG
>JBELAJ010000010.1:0-39451 GCA_049508935.1 Terriglobia bacterium
GACGGCTGGTGGGCTGAAGTGTTGTCACGAGAAGGCCAGGTTTTGAGGCCTTTCAGCGGCGATACGGAGGGCATGTACCATCTCGCCGAGGGC
This sequence comes from Terriglobia bacterium, assembly GCA_049508935.1. Lineage (GTDB taxonomy): Bacteria > Acidobacteriota > Terriglobia > UBA7540 > UBA7540 > CAVROP01. The sequence goes on from JBELAJ010000010.1 coordinate 94, forward strand.
CTTCAAGAGTACGCTGCCGCCAGTGGAGATGACCGGGCGAGGGAAACAGCTTTCGAGCTCCTCAAGAAACTGTTCCGAGATTTCAACCGCCCAAGTTTCCGATATCGGGGAGCGGACTTCCCTTACCTATGGAACAGCGAGCGCGCGGTGCGACCGCAAGGATTGTGGTTCTTGAATCTGACCATTGCCACTCAAATTCTTAGGCGGCGGAATGATCCGGAAATCGCTGCCATCGCGGACTTCTCCGTGGACGCGATTGTGAACAGGCATTATCGGCCGGACATCGGTCTGAATACGGAAATGCTGTACTTTGACTTTACCCGGCCGAAGGAGGAAGCTCAGAAGTCGCGCTTCGGCCACTCAGTGGAAGCCTACTGGATGGTGATGGAAGAAGCAAACCGGCGCGGAAACGAGTCGTTATGGCAGACTTGCGCCAGCCGAATCCATCATCACCTCGATGTGGGATGGGATTACGTTTATGGCGGGCTCTCGCAGTGGGTCAACGTCGATCACCCATGCTATCAATGGCCCGTCGAGACCCCGCCCGGGACCAGCTTGAAATACCATTTCGTTGGCGAGTACGAATATATGAAGCCGTTGTGGGCCCAAAACGAAGTGCTGGTGGCGACGTTGAATGCGTATGAGCGCACGCGAGCAGAGTGGGCAGCGCGGTATTTCAATTTGGCGTTCAACATCATCAATGAGAAGTTCTCACAGAAGAACCGGGGATTCCCGGCCGGCTATATTCTTTTTGCCGACCGCAAGATCACACCCCAGCTCCACGTTGGCCGTCAGGACAACTATCATCCGCTGCGGCAATTGATGTTCAATATTCTGACCTTGGACGGGATGATACGGTCTGAAGCTCCGCATTAGCGAGAACTAACAGCCCTCTCCCGTGGGGAGAGGGTGTCGCGCGACGGCGCTTTCATCAGGCGTCGCGCGACGGGTGAGGGGTCAAGTGGATCGTGTTGCGTGCCGCTAGGAAAAGTTGGCGAGGACGCGCATCGCCGCCATGTCCTTTTCCAGAGGCGCCAAGGGGCTATACTCGAGGGCGACGGAACCCTGGAAGCGATCGCCAAGATCATAAATCGCTTTGAACACGTTACGATAATTGATCTCACCGGTGCCGGGCTCGTGCCGCCCCGGAACATCGCCCACGTGGAAGTGCCCGATGCGGTCGATGTTTGTCCGGATATTCTCGATCAGATTACCTTCCATGATTTGAACGTGATAAATATCGAACAGTAGCTTGACGTTGGGACTCCCCACGCGATCCACAAGCTCGGCCCCGTCGCGCACGAAATAGAGAAAGTAGCCGGCGTGGTTGACGTAGGTATTCAGAATCTCGATGATGGCCGTCACGCCGTTCTTCTCCAGCAGGGGTGCGGCCTCGCGCAGCGCCGCCACCGCGTTGGCCATCTGCTCGGAGCGCGGCATTCCTCCCAGCTCGTTTCCTGTCAGGACCACTAATTGCTTGCAATCCATCTTCTTCGCCGCCTCAATCGAGGCTCCGAGTTCGCGAAGGAACCCCTCGCGCTCGCGAGGATTCACCAAGCCGCAGCCGGGCGCCGTCACACCCTTGTTGGCCACCAGGCAGGCGCAGAACAGCGGCCACTTGCCCTTTTCCGCCACAAATGTCTCGAGCGTCGCCGGGTTACGCCAATCAAACATCTCGTACGCGTCGTAGCCCAGGCGGTTCAGGAGCGCCATCGCTTCCGGCACGGGCATGCCGTCCAGCATGCCCCAGGTGATCGAAAGCCGCAGGCCCTTCTTCCCTTCCAGGTTCGCTCGAAGAGCGGGAGGCATCTGGGTCAGCGAGAGAGCTCCGGCGGCAACACCAATAAAAGAACGACGGTCCATGACAAGCCTCCAGTCATAAGGAGTCGAAGTGTGGGCGCTGATTATATGCGAACTGAAAAGTCAGAACAATCGTCTGCAAAAACCAACCTTCACAACTGCAGCCCTCTCCCTTGGGGAGAGGGTGTCCGGCGACGGCGTTTTCTCCAGCCGTCGTCGGACGGGTGAGGGGTCGGTTCCTCGCCACAGCAGCCTAAGGATTCGGATCATCCGGGACCCCACACCTTGACAGGCGCAGACCGGGGCGAGAGAATGCCGGGTTGCCCTGGGGTTGTTGACGGAGGCTTGGGGCTCGAATTGAATCTGAGGAGCTGTACATCTTGTGAAACGGCAAGCCGGCCCGCCCCGTCAGGGGAGCTGGCCTCGTGCCGCGCAATGCTTCGAAGCCCGGGCTTCGGCCTGAGCCTCACTTTGCTCCTTCTTCTGTGTTCTTTTTCCGCCCGTGGGGCGCAGCTCAAGCGTTACGAATATTCCCTGCCCCGCATGGGGACGATCTTTCACATCGAGCTGTACGCTTCGGATGATGCGATTGCGTCGAAAGCGGCCGAAGCCGCCTTCTCGCGCGCCGAGGAACTCGAGCAGATCATGAGTGATTACCGGGAGGACAGCGAACTCATGCGCTTCGCGCGCGAGGGAGCGCAGGCACCCATTCCGGTGAGCGCCGACCTCTACAATGTCCTGGCAAAATCCATCCGCATTTCTGAGCTTTCGCATGGGGCATTCGACGTCACCGTCGGCCCGTTGGTGGCACTATGGCGAAAAGCTCGTACCACAGGGCGTTTTCCCGATTCTCCAGACCTGGCGAAAGCGAAAGCGTTGGTGGATTACAGGAACATCGAACTCGATCCCACGCGCCACACCGTCTTCCTGAAACACGGCGGGATGAGGCTGGATCTGGGCGCGATCGGCAAGGGCTATGCCGCGGATCAGATGCTGGCTTTACTCGAGTTGCGCGGGCTTCGCCACGCCATGGTGGTAGCAGGAGGAGAAGTGGCCATGGGAGAGCCACCGCCTGGCGAAGCGGGCTGGAAGGTTGCCATCGATGCCGCTGACTCGGAAGCGGGGAATGCGCCCTGCACGCTCGTGCTGCACGACGCCGCCATTTCCACCTCCGGCGATTCCAAACAGTTCGTCGAAATCAATGGCAAACGCTATTCGCATGTGATCAATCCATTCACCGGCGTGGCACTGGAGGGGTTGGCCAGCACCACGGTGCTCGCCCGGGACGCAACCACCACCGACGCGCTGGGGGCGGCCCTTTCCATCCTTCCCGTGGCCGATGGAATTCGGCTTGCCGAATCCCTGCCAGGAGTGGCAGTCTACATGGTTCGCCAAGCTGGAACCGGCTGGAAGAGATATTCTTCGCGAGGGTTTCCAGAAGCGTGCCTGAGCCGGAAGTGAATGCCTCTGCTTCTCATTGAGTGCGGCTAAGCGGAAGTGAATTTAACGATGTCTGCACCCGTTTTGATCGACATTGATTCATCGAACCTGTCCGAGTGTCCGTGCTGCGGCATCAAAGATCCATCGCATCCGGGGCTGCTCGCCAAGCGGTGCTGGCTGAAGGCCCAATTCAACTTGGGTCTAAGAGCCAAGATCCTCCTCGATGCGGGCGGCAAGGCGTTCGGTTATATCGAATATCTTCCGGGTGAATTCGCTTGGCGTGGAGTGAGCGCTGCCGGCTACATGTTTATTCACTGCATATGGAATCAGTCGAGCCGACAGCAGCGCAAAGGATGGGGGAGCGCCATGCTCGAAGCCTGCGTCAAGGATGCCAAGGAGTCAGGCATGAACGGCGTCGCCGTGCTGACGCGTAAGGGCCCCTGGTCAGCCGGTAACTCTCTGTTTTTGGCGAACGGATTCAAGGTCGCTGACACCGCGCCGCCGGACTACGAATTGTTGGTGCGCAAGTTCAGAGCACGCTCAGCCGATCCGGTTTTCAAAGGTGGTTATGATCGGAAGGCCGCACGATTCGGCAAAGGCTTGACCATCATTCGCTCGGCTCAATGTCCGTATATTGCGAAGTTCGCCGGCGAAATCGCCCAATCAGCCGAGGAGGATTACCATCTCAAACCCAAGGTGATCGATATTGAGTCCTCCAAAGATGCTCAAGACGCCCCGACGCCCTACGCGGTGTTTGCTGTCGTCTACAATGGACGGATTGTGGCCGATCACCAGATCAGTCGCACTCGTTTTCGCAACATCATGAAGAAGGTAATGCGATAGCGCGCGGCGCATCATTGCTTCAAAGGAAGGCATGGATGACGGTGGGAGGTTGTACGTAGACCCGCCAACGGTCGCCGCTTCAACAATGTCGGCCGTTGCTGCTTCGGTCTTGCATCTTGCTTTGTGCCGATTGAATTGTTTTCCAGGTTCTTTTGCATGATTCCCAGTCTCAAGCCAGTTCGAGCGAGTTTAGTGCTAATCGGAGCGGGCACTTTGCTGGGTATCGCTCTTGTGTTAGGAGGCAAGGCGGGCGTCGACGCCACGTCGTCGGACAAGTTCTGCGATCAGACCTGCCACGCTCACCCGGAAGCCACCCAGACCTGGATCAAGTCAACGCATTACACCACCAAGAGCGGTGTGGTGACGCATTGCATTGATTGCCACCTGCCCGGCTCGGGCTTCACCTATTACACCGAAAAGGCTCGCCTGGGCGCACAGGATATTTACGGCAAGACCTTCAAAGACCTGAGCAAGATTGACTGGCAAGCCAAGCAACATCTCGATGAGGCTCGCACTTTCACCTACGACTCCGCTTGCATTCGCTGTCACGCCAATCTCTTCAGCGTCGGCCTTTCCAAAAAGGGCGTGGACGGGCATTTGCATTACCAGCGCTCAAAAGAAAAGATGCGCTGCATTAACTGCCATCTGCATGTAGGACACTTCAGAGGTAAGGAAGCTGCGGAAGTGGAGGAGGAATCCGAGGTTGAGGAAAAGGGCCTCGACTCGGCGTTCCCAGCGAATGAGGCGGGATTCCGGAATTACACCGAGACGATTCCGGGCTCAGAAGTGAAAATCCGCATGGTGGCGATTCCCGGCGGATCGTTCCAGATGGGCAGCCCCGAGTCGGAACCCTACCGGCGGCCGGACGAAGGTCCTGTGCACCGGGTGAAGCTCAGCCCGTTCTGGATGGAGCGGACCGAGGTGAGTTGGAAAGAATACGAGGTGTACCTGCTCGAGCGCGGCAGCCGCAGCCGAAGTCGTGATAATCCAGAGGCCAATAAACCCGACGCGGTGACGGGACCTACGCCGCCCTACGGGTCGCCCGACCAAGGCTGGGGAAGAGGTTCGCGGCCGGCCATCACCATGACCCATTACGCCGCCACTAAGTATTGCGAGTGGCTCTCTGAAATTACCGGCAAAAAGTTCCGGCTTCCCACTGAGGCAGAGTGGGAGTATGCTGCTCGCGCGGGGTCAACTTCTGCATACTTCTTTCCCGGCAGCCCCACGCAGTTCACCCGCGAGCGGTGGCTGAATCGGTTGCTGGGCGTGAAAACAGCGCCGCTCAGCGAATACGCATGGTACTTGGAGGACAGCGCAAGCAAGACTTATCCGTCCGGCGGCACCAAAGTCAATCCCTGGGGCCTGGTGAACATGTTGGGCAACGTGCGGGAGTTCTGCTCGGATTGGTACGACCCCCAAGCTTACGCGCACCTGGGAGATTCCGAGGTTGTCGATCCTCGCGGCCCGGCATCCGGGCAGGAGCACGTGATCCGCGGGGGTTCCTATCGCTCCGATGCCGCCGATCTGCGTTGCGCGGCGCGCGACCATACCCGGCACGACGAATGGCTGCTTACCGACCCGCAGGTGCCTAAGAGCGTGTGGTGGTATTCGGACTGCACTGACGTGGGATTCCGGGTGGTGCGGGAATACAAGTGAATCCTCATCCGGCCCGCAACGACATGCTCGGGTACGGAGAATTAAACGGGTTGTCATCCTGAGCGCAGCGAAGGATCTCGGCAGTTTTTCAGCCTGACAGTCGTCGAAAAACTACTGCGGAGATCCTTCGCTGCGCTCAGGATGACAGACCGAAGTTGAGCTCTGGAAGGTTCGAAGACTTTCATTGACTTTCAAAGGAGAGTAGCCATGAGTGACGAAGGAAAGCTAGATCTCAACCGCCGGACTTTTATCGGTGCTATCGCCGTGGCGGGCGCGGGAGCGGTGCTGGCAAGTTGTGGCAAATCCTATCCCACTTTGACTTTCGTTGACACGGCGCCGGACGGTCCACCGCTCAAAGCAGGCCTGATCGGCTGCGGAGAGCGAGGCACGGGGGCGGCCACTCAGTTTGTCAAGGCCGGGCCGAACCTGAAGATCGTGGCGCTGGCCGACGTCTTAAAGGACCATCTCGATACTTGCCGCGGCATGCTGGCCAAGGAAGCCCAGCAACAGATCGCGGATGACCATTGCTTCATCGGCTTCGATGCCTATAAGAAGCTGCTCGAATCGGATGTGGATGTCGTGCTGATGGCCACGCCACCGCATTTCCGGCCCATCCACTTCGATGCCGCAGTGGAAGCCAAGAAACACTGCTTCATTGAGAAGCCTGTGGCTGTCGACGCACCGGGCGTGCGGTCCGTGTTGGCGACCGGGCAGAAAGCGACGACTTACAACCTGTGCGTGGTGGCGGGCACTCAGCGGCGGCATGACCGCGCCTACCAGGAAACGCAGAGCCGCGTCGCCAACGGCGCCATTGGCAAGATAACCGGCGCCGTTGCCCGTTGGAATCAAGGCCAGCTTTGGTACGCGCCCAAGAAGAAAGAATGGTCGGATATGGAAGCGATGATTCGGGATTGGGTGAACTGGGCGTGGCTTTCGGGCGACCACATCGTCGAGCAGCACGTCCATAATCTCGACGCCGTCCTTTGGTTCACGGGGATGAACCCCGCCAAGGCCGTCGGCGTGGGCGGGCGCGCTCGCCGCGTGACCGGCGACCAGTTCGATTACTTCTCCATCCAGTACACCTATGAAAACAACACGCGCCTGGCGAGCATGTGCCGCCAGGTTGACGGCTGCATCAACGATGTCTCCGAGTATGTGGTGGGGACAGAGGGCTACACAAACTGCAAGAACACCATATACGATCCCACCGGAAAGGTAGTCTGGCAATACCAGGAGGCCGGGGCAGACCCGGGCAAGACGAAGTTCGACCCGTACGAGCAGGAGCACGTGGACTTCGTCACGGCCATCCGCAAGAACCAACCGATCAACGAAGCGGAGCACGTCGCCCATGCCACCTTGACCGCGGTGATGGGACGGACCGCAGCATACACCGGCCAGGAGGTCACCTGGGAAGCGCTGATGGGTTCCAACGACCGCCTCGGTCCGACCGAGTACGCCATGGGGCCGGAACCCGGCATCAAGGCCGTGGTGCCCGTGCCTGGCAATGGCGAAGAGACCGCCAAACACGCGCGGGGGTGAAGAGCAGGTTTCAGGTGTCAGCTATCGGGTTTTGAGGCATCAGTTTCCAGCTCTTAGGTAGTTCGCAGGGGTAGGGGCAACCACGAGAGTTGCCCCTGCTTCCCGCGAGAGTTCTTCCTTGCCCCCGACGATAGAGTGTTCCATCAGCTCACTCTTCATGATCCAGACTGAGCGTTGGAGTTGCTGAATACGAGCTTATCCATCACTGTTTCGGAGCTAAGCTGCTTCAAGCGCACGCTCTACGCATCTCCGTATAATATAATATCACGTTGCGATATATATTGCCAAATCGGCGGAGTTATAAGAAATTAGACTATTTGAGAGAGGAGCAGGCGATGCCCCTGGAAACAGCAGCCTCGTTAATAGGGCGGGTTCATCGTCGTGGCTTCGCGTGTCTCGAGCCACGCTTGACGGCGTGCTTATGCTCGGGTTGCGCCGGCATCGCGTCACTCTCCCACCCGGCCACCGTCCCCAGAACGCGGGTGATGGTGTCAAACAAAGCGTAGACCTTTTGATACTTGGCGCCAGTGCTATCCACCAACCGCAAGCGGAAGCCAGGAAGAGTACCTTCATGTGTTACGAGAATCGGGAAATATCCTTGCAGGTCCCCTTCGCGATAGGCAATGGCATAGGTCTGCTTCCTCTTCCACCAGGTAAGGACCCGAATATGTGTATAGTCGTAGGTCTCAGTGCCGGCACGCTCCGCCACAATGTATTGGGGCACCTGCCGCCCGTTATCATCAATGGTGTTCAGCACCAGCCAGGCGACGAGATTCACGTCCTCGGTATAGGCCGAGATGTTCTTAGGAACGTCGAGTTCCACCAGGCGGCCGAGAATCCAGCCCGCGCGCGAACCCGACCGAACCAGATACCACGCTTCGACAGGAGTCGAGGGAAGCGAAGGAACATCCGTCGGACTCCCCTCTGTCGGGCGCTGTACCATGCGCCGCCCGAAGATATCTAACTGCTGCCGCGGCTTCAATTGCGCAACCACGGCAGCTTTACGCGAGGGCTCGATATGAACATTGACCGAATCGGCGGCGTGCCCCGCCGCTTGCGCGGGCAGGTTCGACATTTCACCGAGAAGATGTTCATCCGCTGCGTAAGTCGCAGCGGTCATGAGCCCATCTTTATCCACCCAGCCATCCTGCCCATTCAACAAACGCACATGAGCCCAGGTGCGAAATCGTGCCAGAGCATAAACGCGATCTCCGGATTTGAGAGTGGCGATTTGCATGCGAATCTCGGCCGGGCTGTCCCACACCCCCAACGTTTCCGGCAAGACGTAGGCGGACTCGCGAATGGGCTGGAGAGGAGAGTAGGTGAGAAAATAATTCATGAACGCCAGCACGGGTTCACCGGCTTTGCTGTGTTTGGGGACGTAGACAAGAAGGTAATATGCGGCTGAAAGCAGCGACACAAGAAGCAGGGCTAAGAACACGGTTCGGACTTTCATCTCTCGCAATTGTACTTAGGCTGTGAGGTGATGCGTGCGGCGCCTGGTGCACCAGTGAAAAGCCGGACAACAAGCGCCCGAACCTGGAATGCCGCGCCCCGGCTTGCGAAGACGCCGCATCCAGAAGGGGGCGCTGCCGCCGATCCGAAAGCGTCGTCAGTCCTCCACTCGTTGGTCTTTGGCACTCTAGATCCTTTGTCACGATCAGTCAGACGGCGACCCGCTCTGCATTTTAGCTCAGTTCTGCGAAAGAGCAAGCACTGACTAATGTCCCAGTTTGACTCGTGCGCTGGCCTTCAGTCAGGTTGTCTATGGATCGCCAGCCACCGGTAGCGCATGGGTCCCGACGCTTGCTCGCGGGACGTATGTTCCCGCCTCGAGTCGGGGACGCGCAGACATGGCCTCGAAAGGCACGCCTGCGCCTGCCGCGCGCCACCCTCGCGAGCAGTTGGCAAAACGCCTGGTTCTGTGTTTAACTACCCGATCAGGACTCGTATCCGGACTTCTTGAGGCAGCCATGAGCACAGTAAGCCGCCGCTCGTTCCTGGAAAAGGCAGGAATGACTCTTGGGACTCTTTCCCAGGCATCAGGCGCGAAGGGCAACTTACTATCAGCCAACGAGGCAGCAAAAGGGCGGGAAAGCAACCCCACCGTTCAGTACGGTACCGAGCGGTGCGTCGTTGAGTGGGCCTACTACTCTGGCAAAGCCTACGCCGACCCCTTCAACGACCTCGAACTGGACGTGGTGTTCACCGACCCACGAGGAAACGAACAACGGGTTCCGGCGTTCTGGGCGGGCGAGCAGGCCTGGCGCGTGCGTTATTCTCCCGCCGCCTCGGGGCGGTACGCTTATCGCACAATTTGCAGCGACGCGGCCAACGGGGACTTGCACGGGAAGTCCGGCACGCTCGAGGTGTCAGCCTATGCTGGCGATAATCCGCTGCGGAAGCGCGGCCCGCTGCGCGTCGCGGCGGATCGCCGGCACTTCGAGCACACCGATGGCACCCCCTTCTTCTGGCTGGGAGACACCTGGTGGATGGGGCTCTGCAGGCGGCTGCGCTGGCCGGAAGACTTCCAGCAACTTGCGGCCGACCGGGTGGGCAAGGGGTTCACCGTCATCCAGATCATTGCGGGACTGTACCCCGACATGCCACCCTTCGACGCGCGCGGTGCGAACGAGGCCGGTTTTCCTTGGGAAACGAATTATGCGCGCATTAATCCGCGCTACTTCGACATGGCGGATTTGCGCATTCAATATCTCATCGAGCGTGGGCTAGTGCCCTGCGTGGTGGGATGCTGGGGCTACTTCCTACCCCTCATGGGCGTCTCAAAGATGAAGAAACACTGGCGAAACCTGATCGCACGCTGGGGAGCGTATCCTGTGGTCTGGTGTTTGGCAGGAGAAGGCGCAATGCCGTTCTACCTCTCAAAGACGAAGGCGGACGACGCAGCCGCGCAGCGGCACGGCTGGACGGAAGTGGGAAAGTACGTGCGAAGCGTTGATCCCTATCACCACCCCATCACGATCCATCCCACCGACAACGCCCGAAACCAGGTCGAGGACTCGTCCGTTCTGGATTACGACATGCTGCAAACGGGCCACAGCGACCGCAAGAGTATTCCCAACACGGTCAACCAAGTCACCGGATCGCTGCTGAGAGAACCGCGCATGCCGGTTCTGGTGGGGGAAGTCTGTTATGAGGGAATCCTCGAGGCCAGCCGCCAAGAAGTTGAACGCTTCATGTTCTGGACGTCCATCCTGAATGGAGCGGGCGGCCATACGTATGGAGCCAACGGTATCTGGCAGGTAAACACCGCCGAGCAACCCTTCGGCCCCTCGCCGCACGGGCGTTCCTGGGGTAATACGCCTTGGTACGTGGCAGCCAAACTTCCCGGCTCGGCGCAGATTGGGCTTGGTAAGGAGCTGCTCCTGCGATACCCGTGGTGGCGCTTCGAGCCACACTCCGAATGGGTAGATCCGCATTGGACCAGGGAGAATTATGAACAGCCCTACGCGGCGGGTATCCCAGGCGAAGTGCGAGTAATCTTCATTCCGCCGGCATGGGATCCGCCCCAGGTCAAGGGCCTCGAGTCGGGCATCAACTATCGCGCCTTTTACTTTGATCCTGTGTCGGGAAAGCAGCACGAGACACTCGAAGTAATACCGGACGCCACAGGGATGTGGCAGGCGCCGATCACGCCCACGTTTGCTGACTGGATACTTGTGCTGGAGAAGAATCTGTAGAGGTGGATTCGGGCTAGCAATTCGATGTTGTCATGCTGAGCGGAGCGAAGCATCTCTGCAGTAGTCTCGGTGCCGTGCGAGGATAACTGCGGGGATCCTTCGCTGCGCTCAGGATGACAGGCCAGGGGGTTACAATGGAGCGAGTTTGCTTTTTGTTGAAAGTGCGGCCAGAGCGGCTGGCAGAATATAAGGAGCGTCACAAAACAGTCTGGCCGGAGATGCTGCAAGCCCTGCGCGAGACCGGCTGGCAGAATTACTCGCTCTTCCTCCGGGAGGATGGCTTGCTGGTAGGATATTTTGAAACCCCCGACCTGCCCGCTGCATTGGCGGGAATGGCCGTACGGGAAGTTAACATGCGCTGGCAAAAAGATATGGCGCCTTTTTTCGTAAACCTGGAAGGCCGGCGTCCGGACGAAGGCTTTCTGCGCCTGGAAGAGATTTTTCATCTGGCTTGATGAAGTCGAGAGTTGAGAGTCGAGAGTTGAAAGGGATTCGCGGACGTACTGTTAGCCTCCGGCGCAGATCCAACGCTTCCGACTCTCGACTATTGACTTTCGACTCTCGACTAAGGAGAAACCAAAATGGCCGACGTTGATAATGTGAAAGAGACCAAGGAATTCTATCTGGATATCCCGGCTAAAAATCACGCGTTTTTTCTGAAGGGCTCGGGAGCGCTGGACTGGGGAATGCAGAACCGGCTGGCGCGCATCTTTAGTCCCGCGAGCGGCCGCACGGTGATGCTGGCCATCGACCACGGATACTTCCAGGGTCCCACGACGGGCCTCGAGCGGGTCGACGTCAACATCCTGCCGTTGCTGCCTTACACCAATGCCCTGATGCTGACCCGCGGCATCCTGCGCTCCATCGTGCCGTCGTCATTCACTTCCGGTATCGTGTTGAGGGCCAGCGGCGGACCCAGCATCCTTAAAGAGCTCTCGAACGAGCAGCTCGCGGTGGACATCGAAGACGCGGCGCGGCTTAACGTGTCGGCGCTGGCGGTGCAGGTGTATATCGGCGGAGATTTCGAAACCCAGACGGTGAATAACATGACTCGGCTGGTGGATGCCGGCTTGCGCTATGGCATTCCCATCCTGGGCGTGACGGCGGTGGGCAAGGCGATGGTTCGGGACGCCAAGTACTTTCGCCTGGCATGCCGGATTTGCGCCGAGCTGGGCGTGCAGTTTGTGAAGACTTACTACGTCGCGGAAGGCTTCGACACCGTGACAGCTTCCTGCCCCGTGCCCGTCGTGATGGCCGGCGGGAAGAAGCTGCCGGAACTCGATGCGTTAACCATGGCTTATCGCGCCGTCAGCGAGGGCGCGGCAGGCGTCGATATGGGCCGCAACATCTTCCAGGCCGAAGCACCCACAGCTATGATCCAGGCGGTCGGAAAAGTGGTCCACGAGATGATGAAGCCCGCACAGGCGCTTGACCTGTATGAGACGTTGCGCCACGAAACGCAAAAGACGTTCGCGTAGATTGACTGAGCGCGGCCGGCCGTAAGGATTGATTCTCCGTAGTACTATTCCCAAGATCTTTTACGGCGCGCAAGGATTTCTGGCCTGGAATTTTGGATTTGGAATTTTGGATGCGGCCGACAGGCCGCCCTGTGCTCTCTGTGTTCTCTGTGGTGAAACCTTCTACCACAGAGAACACAGAGAGCACGGAGCAAAGAACCAACGAAAGTCCCTCCGAGGAGACTCATGGGCGTTTCAACCGCTTTCGACTTTCTGCGCGAATCAGCTCCCGTCGTGAGCGTGGGGATCCTGACAGCGGATCTCCTGTCGCTCGGATCCGAGTTAGGCCTGCTTGAACGATGCGGAGTAAAAGTGGCTCATGTGGACGTCATGGACGGATGCTTCTGCCCCATGATGACGGTGGGGCCGCCGCTTATTAAGGCTCTCAAAACTCCCCTGCTCAAAGACGTTCACTTGATGATCGACGAGCCGCTGACTAAGGTGGGGGACTACGTTGCGGCCGGGGCGGATATCATTACGATTCATCCCGAGGCCTGCTCGCACGTTCACCGAGTGCTTCAGCAAATGCGGCAGATGAAAAACGCCAATGACCCCGAAAGAGGTTTAGTACGCGGCCTCGGCCTGAATCCAGGCACGCCGCTCGCGGTGCTCGAACCGCTGCTGGACGAATTGGAATTCATCTTGATTCTGGCCGTCAATCCGGGCTGGGGCGGGCAGAAATTCATTGCCTCCACGCGGGGGCGAGTTGAGAAGGCACGACAGATGATCGCCGCCTCGGGCCGTGAAATACTGCTGGGCGTGGATGGCGGGATAACACGCGACAACATTGATGACGTGGCCGCCCTGGGCGTGGACTTGATCGTGACCGGCAGCGCGGTCTTTGACGGCAAGGCAGCGGAGGCAAACGCGAAGTTCATGCTGGAGGCGGTGAAGGGCAAGGCAGTAGGCAGTAGGCAGTAGGCAGTAGGCAGTAGGCAGTAGGCAGTAGGCAGTAGGCAGACCGGAGGTGTGCGACGGAAGCCTAATCATTAAGCTGGAATGCCCTCTCCCAGGGGAGAGGGTGGCTCGCGACGGCGCTTCCATCAGCCGTCGCGGGCCGGGTGAGGGGTTACGTTTCAGGCACAAAAATGAAGAACCAATGGTCCGATGAAGACGCCAGCCTGTTTGTGGCTCTTTATGCTGAAAAATGGGGCGAGGATTTGGCCTTGCGGACGTATGCCAGCCGCCTTGTGGGCGCGGAGGAAAGCCTGGTCCTGCACGGCGGAGGCAACACCTCCGTCAAAGGGTTTGTCACAAACCTCTTGGGCGAGCAGATCCCGGCCATTTATGTCAAAGCCTCAGGCTGCGACCTGGCCAACATCGAACCTGAGGGGCAATCGGCAGTCGACCTCGAGTTTCTCAAACGACTTCGCGTCCTCGAGGACCTCTCTGACGATGCCATGGCGGACGAGTTCCGCGCTCATCTTTTCAATCCGCACGCAGCAACGCCTTCGATTGAAACCCTTGCGCACGCTTTTCTGCCCCACAAGTTCATCGATCACACTCATGCGGACGCAGTGCTGGCTCTGACGAATCAGGCCGAAGCAGCAATGCGGGCGCGCGAAGCTCTCGGCGAGGATGTGATCCTGCTGGATTATGTGAAGCCTGGCTTCAAACTTGCCAAAGCCGTAGCGACCGCCTATGAATCTCAGCAAGACGCGAAGTCCATGGTGTGGATGCGGCATGGGCTTGTCACTTGGGGGGCGACAGCGCGCGAGTCTTATGAGGCCACCATCGAAGTGGTAAGCCGGGCCGAGCGGTACCTGGCGCAGCATGCCAGCAAGCCACTGGTCGTGCAGGTCTCGACGCCGCCGACCCAGGCTGAACAGCGACTGGTCGCCGTCGCGCCCTTGGTGCGCGGCTTGCTCGCGGAGCCGAGTGGAAACGCCGATCGACCATACCTTCGCGTCATCCTCCAGTCTTTGACTGATCGCGCCACGCTGAATTTCGTCGATTCGGATCGCGGCAAACAAATCGCCCTCTCCCCTCCCCTCACTTCTGATCACCTGATTCGCACCAAGGCTTTGCCCCTCTGGGTTGATAGCCCAGCTTACGAAAACCCCACGCGGCTTCGGCAACAGCTCACGACTGCTCTCGAAGAATATAAAACTGCCTACACGGCCTACGTTGAGCGGAACTCGTCGCGCTTGCCTGAGGGTCTGCGTAGGTTTGATCCGCTGCCGCGCGTGCTGCTGTTGCCGGGCTTGGGCGCGCTCTGCGCGGGCAGGAATGTTCACGAAGCAAGAATCGCGCGCGACATCACGGCGCACACGCTCGCGGTCAAAACGCAAATCGCTGCAATGGGAACGTATGAAGGGCTTTCGGAAAGTCACCTGTTTGAAATGGAGTACCACACCCTCCAGCACGCCAAGCTCGGAGCGCGGGAAGAACTGCCGCTGGCTCGAGCAGTCGCTGTGATTACGGGTGCGGCGGGCGCAATCGGATCGGCAATTGCCCAAGGGCTGCTCGAGAATGGATGCCATGTAGCAGTAACGGATTTGGCCGGACAACCCTTGCTGAACCTGGTCGCGGACCTCAAGGAGAACTTCGGCGAGCGCGTGACCGGCGTGGCAATGGACGTCACAGATGCTGCATCTGTCGCTGGAGGATTCGAGACTATCACGAAGACCTGGGGTGGAGTAGATCTGGTCATCGTCAACGCCGGCATCGCGCTCGTCTCATCCTTGGCGGAGATGAAGCTCGAGGCTTTCCAGAAACTCGAGCGGGTGAATACCGAGGGAACGCTCCTGACGCTGGCGGAGGCAGGCAGGCACTTCAAGTATCAGGGAACCGGCGGCGACATCGTTGCGGTTTCCACCAAAAACGTCTTCGCTCCGGGCGCCAAGTTCGGGGCTTACAGCGCCACCAAAGCCGCTTCCCATCAACTCGCTCGCATCGCCAGCCTGGAAATGGCCGAGATTGGGGTGCGTGTCAACATGGTCTCGCCCGATGCGGTGTTCTCGCACGGCTCGCGCCGCTCAGGCTTGTGGGCGGAAGTTGGTCCGGACCGCATGCGCGCGCGGGGATTGGATGAAAAAGGGCTCGAGGAATACTACCAGAACCGCAACCTGCTGAAAGCCCGCGTCACGGCGCAGCACGTAGCCAACGCGGTACTGTTCTTCGCCACCCGCCAGACGCCGACCACCGGAGCAACCATTCCTGTAGATGGCGGTCTGCCTGATTCGACACCGCGCTAGAATTGTAGGGGCGGCGCTAGTGGCCGCCCTGGAATGGCGGGGGACTCGCCGCGCAAATCGACACGGCGGATGGGATGGGCCAGTTCCAGCCCCGAAACAACCCCTCACCCGTCACGCTCTGGCTGATGAAAACGCCAGCGCGCGACACCCTCTCCCCAGCGGAGAGGGCAGTTGACTCTAGACTTTAGACTGCTGACTTTTGACTTCTGACTTTCGACTTTTGACTTTCGACTTTAGCCTTTACCCTTTACTTTTTATCCTTTACTCTTTATTCGAATGGCAGTCGCGGCAAACTCCGCTATCCGAGTCATTGGAATTGATCCGGGACTGAACACCACCGGCTACGGCATTGTGGTCTGCTGCCCGGACGAGGTGAAACTCCTTGAAGCCGGTGTGATCCGAATGCCGCGAAATGAGGGTGGGAATCTTCCCGAGCGGCTCGAATCGCTGTTCGTCGAACTGCGGAGGGTGATCGAGGAATTCGGCCCCCAAGCGATGTGCCTGGAGGAAGTCTACAGCCACGCGAGTTACCCTCGAACTGCAATCCTGATGGGGCATGCCCGCGGCGTGATTTGTCTGGCGGCGCGATTGGCAGGAATCCCCGTGCTCAGTTTCTCAGCCAAGCGCGTGAAGCAGTCCGTAACGGGCAATGGCAATGCCTCAAAGCTCCAGGTGCAGCGCGCGGTGCAGAATTACTTCTCGCTACACCGTGTGCCCTACCCGCCCGATGTGGCCGACGCGCTGGCCGTAGCGTTGTGCTACGTGAATCTGCGGGCCCGGCAGTTGGCAGAGGCATCGTAGGGGCGGTTCGCGAACCGCCCCTACCTCGAGGAGAATTAAACTGATCTCCGAAATCACAGGTGAAGTTCTTTACGACCGCATCGAGCGCCAGTCGCTGCTGGTGCGCGTCAGTTCGCTCTGCTACGAGGTCCTCGTGCCGTCGGGCATTGCTTCGCGCCTGCGTACTGCGCCGCCCAGCGAGCGGCATAATCCCTTGACCTTTTACACCATCTACTACATCGACGGCGGCTTAGGCGGTGGTCACCTCACTCCGAGATTGGTCGGCTTTCTCGACCCGCTCGACCGCGAGTTCTTCGAATCGTTTACCACCGTTCCCGGTGTGGGGTTTATGCGAGCGCTCAAGTGCCTGGTGCGCCCGCTGAACGAAATAGCCCTCGCCATCGAACGCGGCGATACGGAATTCCTGAAGCAGTTGCCCTTTATCGGGGCCAAAACGGCAGAGCGGATCATAACCGAGTTGCGCGGGAAAATGGCCAAGTTCGCCCTGGCGAAAGCGGAGGAGCCGCTTTCCGTGGAAAAGGAGACCGGGGCCGAACTCAAGCAGGAGGCGCTCCAGGTACTCGAACAGTTAGAATATTCACGGGCTGAAGCTCAGCGTATGGTCGACGAGATTTTTTCCAGGCACAAGAACCTGAAGACCACGGAGGATTTCCTGCGCCGGCTGTTTGAACAGTTGCACCCTGGGAACAAGGTTTGACCCCACCGTAGCGCTGACCTTCAGGTCAGCACGCTGTTTCGCTGCCGACCTAAAGGTCGGCGCTACGACGGGTCTCACGTGGGCAAGGACTCACTCCCTGGCACTCGACACCTGAAGCCTGACACCTGCTATGCGAGAACGCCTGGTATCACCGGACCTGATATCGAAAGAAGAAGAGAAGTTCAACCGCAGCCTTCGTCCGCCCACACTGGAGGAATATGTGGGACAGAAGAAAGTGGTGGAGAAGCTCTCAATCGCCTTGCAGGCCGCCCGCCAGCGCAACGAACAGTTGGATCACGCCCTCTTTTACGGCCCCCCCGGGCTCGGCAAAACCACTCTTGCCTATATCATAGCCAACTACATGGGCTCGAAGATCACCACCACTTCCGGCCCCGCGCTCGAGCGCACGGGCGACCTCATGGGTATTCTCACCAACCTCTCCGAGGGAGATATCCTGTTTATCGACGAGATCCATCGGCTGCCGGTGAACATCGAAGAATTCCTCTATCCCGCCATGGAGGACTTCAAGGTAGATTTCGTGGTGGATAAGGGAATGTTCGCCAAAACCATCAATGTGCCGCTGAAGAAGTTCACGCTGATCGGCGCCACCACGCGAGCGGGCAGTCTTTCCGCGCCGTTGCGCAACCGCTTCGGGCTTTTCTATCACCTGGAGTTTTACGCCGTCGAAGATCTCCGTCAGATCATCATGCGCTCGGCGGGCATCCTTAACGCCCGCATTGAAGGCTCGGGGGACATGGAGGTGGCCCGGCGGGCTCGTGGAACTCCACGCATTGCTAACCGCTTGCTGCGCCGCGTGCGCGACTTCGCGGAAGTGAAAGCCGCGGGCGTAATAACTCCCGAGGTAGCACGGGATGCCCTGAAGCTGGAAGGCGTCGACGACGAGGGGTTGGATGATCTCGACCGCAAATTCCTCTCCACCATCATCCGCACCTATCAAGGCGGTCCCGTGGGAGTGGAAGCTCTTTCCGCAACACTCAATGAAGAAGTCGATACGCTGGTAGATATGGTGGAGCCTTTCCTGCTGCAACAAGGCTTCATCAGCCGCACCAAATCGGGGCGCAAAGCGAACGAGCCGGCATACAAGCACTTGAACTTGAAACCGCCCGCGGGAGTTCCGCCGTCACTTTTCGAAGGATGAAGTCGAAGAGCAGGAGTCAGCAGTCAGGAGTCAGAAGTCGTGAGTCAGAATGTAAGACGGCACTGTCATTCCGAGCGTAGCGAGGAAGCTTGCTCTGTTGGGGAGACAATGCGAGATTCCTCGCTGCGCTCGGAATGACATGCTTTTGCCCGAATTGACATGCTGTTGCTGAGAACGGAGTGTCGTAGGAGATCCAGATTTGGGTGATGTCCAAGAATCAGCGCCCGCACCGAAGTCATCCTCGCCTGCCAAGCGCGTATTCCTTTCCTTAGGCTCAAACCTCGGCGACCGGGTGGCCAACATTCGCAAGGCGCTCGAACAATTGGCGGGGGTCGGCGTTGCCATCACGCGCGTTTCTTCGTTTTACAAAACCGAGCCGATGGATTTCCGGTCGCAGGCATGGTTCGTGAACTGCGTGGCGGAAGCGGAGACCCGCCTCATGCCCATGCAACTTCTCAATGCGGTGAAGACGGTGGAACGTGCCCTGGGCCGCCGCACGGGCGTGGCCAAGCGCCCGCGGGCGATCGATATCGATATTCTGCTCTACGAAAGCGTGGTGGTACGCTTGGCGGCGTTGACCATTCCGCACGAGCGCATGGCGGAGCGCCGATTTGTTTTGCTCCCGCTTCGCGAACTTGCGGGGAGTATCCGGCATCCCGTCTCGAAACGAACCGTCTACGAGATGCTGGCGGAGGCCGGCGACACAAGTCAGGTGGTGCGATTGACGACGTAGAGGCGGCTTTACGCCGCTCAGGTGGCGAGGTGAACTCGCCGCCACCGCTGCGAGGACAAACCTGTGGTCACACCTGGTGCTTACGACATGCCGCGCTTCATCGCCGTCGAAGGTCCGCTTCGTGTGGGCAAGACCACCCTGGCAGATATTCTTGCGGAGCGCCTTCAGGCGGTCCGCGTGTACGATCCCGAGGACAATCCCTTTCTGGAGGCGTTTTACAAAGGCAAGGGCGGCGCCGGCTTTCAAGCTCAGCTCTACTTTCTGATGAAGCGCTACACGCAGCTTCGCGATCTGGACCTGGCTCCCAACCCACGGCGCATCGTGGTGAGCGATTACATCTTCGAAAAAGACAAGATATTCGCCTACCTCAACTTGGGCGATGTTGAGCTCCAGCTCTACGACCAGTATTACGCGTTGATGGCGGAGCAGGTGCCGATCCCGGATTTGGTGGTATACTTACAGGCGAAGTTGGAAACGCTGAAGAAGCGCATTGCAAAGAAACAAGCGCCGTTTGAAGGCCGCATCTCGGACGAATATCTTGCTGCGGTGGTGAATGCTTACGAACACTTTTTCGTTCATTACAAGCGCAGCGACTTGCTGGTGATTGATACTTCCGAGATTGACTTTGTCGATTCGAGCGAGCACCTGCAGGAGCTCCTGCAGCGGCTGAGCCGGCCGGTCAAGGGCACGCAGTATTTTCTGCCGCTTGGATCCGCGTCCGCGGACTGAGACGGTCGCGAGTGATTTTTGTCGCCAGGTCCCAGACCGGCTGGATTCCCGCTACTTGCGCTATGCGGAGTATGATACTCCCGGGAATGAGCTGTTTTTGCAGAGGCGGCCTGGCGGCCAGCAGCGGGTTTGACCCTCTCTGTCCCGGCAAGTGGAGGCCCGTCCGGGTCCCCGGACGCTCCTTAGTGGGCGCCGGAACTCCCGCCCTGCGACAGAGAGGGTCTTTTTTTGATAGCCGAACGCCGGTAGATGTGCGGAAGTTTTGGATTTGTGATTTGCGATTGGTGATTTGCGATTTGAAATCGATCATGCGGTTTCGTTTCATCGCCCGACCTCTGACTTTCGACTCTCGACTTTCGACTTTTGACGGTCGACCGTCAACTTCTCTACTCTGGAGAGATTGCCATGGACCACAATACTGAGGCCGTGAGCAAAGTGACCGTGCCTTGGATTCTGGAACGCAAACTGAGAGGTGAAAAGATCTCCTGCTTAACGGCCTACGACTATCCCACGGCGCGTCTGGTCGACGAATCGGGAATCGACTTGATTCTGGTGGGCGATTCGCTTGGCCAAGTGGTTTTGGGCTACGACTCAACGCTGCCGGTGACCGTAGAAGAGGTACTTCATCACCTTCGGGCCGTTCGCCGAGGCACGCGCCGCGCATTGCTCGTGGCGGACCTGCCCTATGGCGCGTATCATGTGAACGATGAGAAAGCGCTGGAGGCTGCAATCCGCTACGTGAAGGAGGGCGGAGCGGAGGCGGTCAAACTCGAAGGCGGCAAAAAACGCGCTCCGCTTGTGCGGCGCATTGTAGAGGCGGAAATTCCGGTGATGGCGCATATCGGGCTGACACCCCAGTCCCTTCACGGCATGGGCGGTTACAGAGTGCAAGGAAAAACCTGGGAGTCCGCTACCGAACTTCTGCAGGATGCCGAGGCACTGCAAGAGGCGGGGGCTTTCGCTCTCTGTCTCGAGGGCTTGCCGCGGGAATTGGCGGCCCTCATTACCCGCCGCTTGAGTATTCCGACCATCGGGATCGGCGCCGGCCCCGACTGCGACGGTCAGATTCTGATCTTCCATGATTTGGCGGGTCTGTGCTTCCAGCCGCGAACGAAGTTTGCCCGCCTTTATACCGATACCGCGGCTAATCTGCGTCCCGCCCTCGCGCAATATCGTGAAGACATTGTGAGCGGCCGCTTCCCGGACGACAGCGAGTCTTATCATTGGCCTGCGGGCTTGCGGGAACAATTTGAACGAAGCTGCGCCACCAAATAAAACATGAGCACGCGTTGGATTTTCACGGTCGCGGAAATGATATCGTTCGCGACTGAGGTGCGCTCCCAGTCAAAAACCCTGGCGCTCGTTCCCACCATGGGCGCACTTCACGAAGGACACCTCAGCCTTGTTCGTCAAGCAAAAATACAATGCGATGTGGTGGTTGTTTCCATATTTGTGAACCCCGCCCAGTTCGGCCCCACCGAAGATTTTGCGCGCTATCCTCGCAACCCGGAAAAGGACTTCGAACTGCTCGAATCCGCCAAGGTACACGCCGTCCTGGCGCCTTCGGTAGACGAGGTCTTTCCCGCCGGGTTCTCGACCTTTGTCGATCCCGGCCAAATCGCCACAGTCTGGGAGGGCGCGCAGCGGCCAGTGCATTTTCGCGGCGTGGCCACAGTGGTATTGAGGCTCTTCAATATCGTCAGGCCCGACGTCGCGTTTTTCGGCCAGAAAGACTTTCAGCAAGTGGTTATCATTCGCCGCCTGGTCGAGGATTTGAACTTGCCGGTGCGCATTGTGGTTTGTCCCATCGTCAGAGAGGCCGACGGCTTGGCGAGGAGCTCACGGAATATCTATTTGAGTGCGGACGATCGCCGGGCGGCGGTGCTCCTCTCCCGCAGCTTGAAGCGCGCCGAAGTATTGGCCCAGTCCGGCGAAGCGGATGCGAAGACGCTCATGGCGGAAATGCGGAAGATGTTCGCCGCGGAGCCGCGCCTCCAAATCGACTACGCCGCCATCGTGGATTCGGCCACCCTTGAACCCGTGACACATGCGCTTCCGGGCTCAGTGGCCCTGGTTGCCGCGCGCCTTGGGGCGGTGCGCCTCATCGACAACCTGATCTTCGCCCCCCCCGGGTCAAGCCCGGAGATGAAGCTGCAGCTTGCCTTGACTGCGCCACAGCCTGATAGGGAGAGCGCCGCCGCTCCCAGACCTGAGATCGATAGTTTGCGGATAAAGATTGAGAATTGCCGGGATTGCGCCGCGGTCACCTCAATTTCCCTGCCGGCCCGCGAATTTCTGTTCAAATACCTGAAGCGCGACTACCCGAACCTGGATGCGATTCGCGTGCTGGTAATCGGGGGATGCGCTCCCATAGGCCCGACCGACTCGCCGTACCGCAACCCTGAACAGCCGAATCTTTTCTTGACCCGACTCTATGAACTGCTTGGCGTGCAGAGCTTCGCAGAATTCAAGCTGAGTTTTGCGCTCACCGACGCCGCGCGCTGCCACGCGGTAGGCAACCGGGTGGACGAAAGAACTCTCGAGTACTGCGCCAAGCATCTGCGAGAGGAACTGAAGCTCTTCCCAAACGTGCAATCCATCGTCATTCTCGGAGAATACGCCTACCTGCAATTCCAGAGGCATATTCTGGGCCGGGAACGGTCGAGCATCAAACCCTTCCCGGAGCTCCTGAAAGCGGAAGGCTGGGCGCGGGAATCGGTTCGGCTGCCATGCTATGGCGAGCGCGACTTGCGCGTCCTCTACTGCTATCACCCCACGTTTGAAAATAAGAAAAGTCCTCCCCTCGGCGGGTACCTGAGCTCGAAGCCCTAGGCCACCGCCGGCGGCTCATGATCGCCGTCCGGTTGACCTGATCCTCATCTACTCGGCGGTTCTGCGGCCTGGACCTCGAAGCGGTCTTTCTCTTCCCACTGCGGCGTGGATCCCTCGGGATTGTCTACTCGAATCATGGTGGCGGTGAGTTTGTTTCCCTGGAAAATGAACTTCAGGTAGTGATAGTTCGGGAACTCGTTGTTCTGGTAGAGATCGGCCGGAGTGCGCACGATGGGGTACGGCTTGGCGCCTCCGCCGCCCGACACGAGATAGACAATACCGTCCTGGTAGAAGCGCTCGTAATTGTGGACGTGCCCCGTTGCCACCACGAAGCGCAGGCGGGATTTCTCGGGGGCCTGAGCCAGGAATGCCGCCAAGGCGTGTTCGTTGGGGCGCCCGTTGTGGCCCGGGTCGCCGCCGGGCTGAACATCAACCACCGGCGGGTGATGGAGGTCAATCAAGACGAACCGAATGCTGGAAGGCAAATGCGCAAGCTGGCTCCGGATCCAATCGAGTTGCGGACTACCCGGCAGGAGGGAGGAGTTGCTGTCCAGGTTAAGAGCGTAAACTGAATCGCTCAGCCTCACCGAATACCAACGGAGGCCGCGGAGTTCCGGAAAAACACTCCACCAATTCTCGAGACATTCGGGCTCGCGTCCAACGAATTCGTGATTGCCCAGCGCCGGGTAGACGAACAGGTGAGCGGCGCGCCAGATCTGTGTTTCCGCAAGATAGACGTCATAATCAGCCGCCGAGCCGCCATGCCAGGGCAAATCTCCGCTGACTAGCACAGCGTCCGGCTTCTCTGCAGCGATCTTATCCACCAGCCAGCGACGCACTTTTGGATTCGTCGCCGAGGTCTCCGTCGGATTGGTGAAACGCGTATCGCCGTAAATGATGACGCGCAGCGGGCGAGATGGGTCAACGGCAGTCCGGACGAAATCGGGGCCGTCCGCTCGTGCTCCCTGCGCCTTGTCAGGATCGGCCCACAAGCGGCCCAGCAACACCACACCGATAACGCTCACACACCGAAGCACCAACCATCGAGAACGCATATTGGTTAAATCGGGCCCTAGGACAGCACGGGACTTCCACCACCGAAGGCCCGCTGCCAATTGAAGCGGCTACTCCAGCTTGAGGACAAGGTCACCGATGATGAAACAATCAACCTGTCTCTTAGGCCTTCAGCGCCGCCAGAATTTCCTGGATGTGTCGGTCCACTTTCACTTTCGGGAAAACGTGCGTTACTTTGCCATTACCGTCGATGATATAAGTAGTCCGTGCAATACCCATCGACTTCTTACCATAGAGATTCTTTTCCTGCCATACCCCGTAAGCTTCGAGCGTGTTGTGCGCCGTATCGCCTGCCAGCGGGAAATTCAGCTTGTACTTGATTTTGAATTTCGCCAGCGCCTCGACGCTGTCGCCGCTCATTCCGAGAACCTTTGATCCCAGCTTGTCCAGTTCTTTTTTGGCGTCACGGAACTGGTTTGCCTCGCTGGTTCAACCGGGCGTATCAGCTTTGGGAAAGAAAAAGAGAATCAGGGTGTACCCTTTGAAATCCTTCAGGCTCACATTTCCATCCGAATCGGAGGGCAATGAAAAATCTGGCGCCTTTTCACCAACATTGAGCATAAGTCACTCCTCTCCTGGCAACTCCACCGTGAACGGATTCTTAAACTCAACTCCCTCGATAACCCGGCCGTGCTGAAAATCCTCACTCAGGATCTGGGGTACCTGATTAAGCTTGGCCGTGGCCCAAATCTGAGCGTCCCAGAACGGCATCTGATAAGCAACGCAACCGCGGCCAGCCTCCAGCGCGACTGCGCGCGTGATGTCGAACGTGCTCCACGTTCTGAGATGCCGCTCGAGTTCCACGTAGGCCTGGCGCGGAGTTAGAGGCTCCACTAGCTTCCGCGTGACAATCCGGAAGAACTCCCCCAGAATCTGGGTACTGAGCATCCCGAAACCTCTGGACTCTAACCAATCCAGGATTGCCCTAGCCCGTTTCTGCTTTTCGTGTTCGGACCGATCGTATGCGTAGACAAGAATGTTCGTGTCTACGAGATAGCTAACGTTCATGGGCATCTTCGCGGGTCCAACGTCGCCCGCCTTTTACAGGTCCGAGGCGAATAAGGGAGTCGATAAAATCGCGCGACTTCAACCAAGCTTGGTGGTCCCGCTCCTGGGGCAAGGGTTCCGCCAGGATGCGGTCCACGCCTGCGCGCAGAAGGTTGCTTTCGGTGGTGCCGTAGCGACGGGCCAAGGCTCGAAGCCGCTGGTCCTGATCCAAGTAGATATAGACCTGTTTTCTCTTCATTCTCATTCTTAAGCACCTATACATCACAGTATACATCATACCCGCAGAAGGGCAACAATCCCACAACCCCAGTCATCCCAGCTCTTTTTTCAACATCTCCTGCACCAGTTGCGGGTTTGCCTGGCCGCGCGTCGCTTTCATCACCTGGCCGACAAACCAACCTATCGTCGCAGTCTTGCCCTTGCGGTATTGTTCCGCCTGCTTGGGATTGGCGGCGATGATCTGGCGGGCCACTTCCGCGATCTTATCGGTGTCCTGAATCTGTTCGAGGCCTTGCTCGGCGATGATCTGGCGCGCGGTTTTGCCGGTCGCAAACATCTCCACCAGAATTTCCTTGCCCATCTTGCCGCTGATTATCCCTTTGGCGATGGCCGCCACCAGTTCCGCCAGAGCCTGGGCCGAGATGGGGGATTCGGTGATCTCTTTGTTTGCTTCCTTCAAAAGGTAAAGTAGCTCGCTGAGCACCCAGTTGGCGGCTAGTTTGGGTTCTCCGCATGCCTTGGCAACCTGCTCGAAATAATCCGCCAAGGCCCTCGAGGAAGTAAGCTGGGCGGCATCGTAATCCGTCAGGCTGTAGTCTCGTAGAAAGCGCTCGCGGCGCGGCTCCGGCAGTTCCGGCAGCGACCGGCGAACCTCGTCTTTCCACTCTTCGGTGATCACCACCGGCAGCAGGTCAGGCTCCGGGAAATAGCGGTAGTCGTGGGCAAATTCTTTGGAGCGCATTCCGTACGTCCGCTGCTCGCGGCTGTCCCACAAACGGGTCTCCTGGTGAATCGTGCCGCCGCCGTCCAGAATCTCGATCTGCCGCTCGATTTCGTATTCGAGCGCCTTCTGGAGGAATCGGAAAGAGTTCAAATTCTTCACTTCGGTCTTAGTTCCGAAAGCGGAGATTCCGACGGGCCGCACGCTGACGTTCGCATCGCAACGCAGGCTGCCTTCCTCCATGTTGCAGTTTGAAACCTCGAGATAGAGCAACAGGCTTTTCAGTCGCGTCAGATAATCATAGGCCTCCTCGGGCGTGCGCAGGTCAGGCTCGCTGACGATCTCGACCAGGGGAACGCCCGAACGATTGAGGTCAATGTAGGAATTGCACTCCGAATCGGGAAACCCCTCGTGCAGTGATTTCCCGGCGTCCTCTTCGAGGTGCACGCGCGTAATCCCGATACGCTTTCGCACCCCGTTCACTTCGATCTCGATCCAGCCGTCCTGAGAAAGCGGCTCGTCATACTGCGAAATTTGATATCCCTTGGGCAGATCGGGATAGAAGTAGTTCTTGCGGGCAAAGCGCGACCGCGGAGTAATCGCACAGTTCAGGGCCATAGCCGCCTTCATAGCCATGGTCACGACCTCGCGATTCAGCACCGGCAGCGCGCCTGGCAAACCAAGACACACCGGACAGACGTTGCTATTGGGCGGATCGCCGAAGCGCGTGGAGCATGAGCAAAAAATCTTGGTCTTGGTCAGAAGCTGCACGTGCACTTCCAGGCCAATCACGGCTTCATATTTGGTGCGAACCTCTGTAACAGCAGACATTGTCCCTCTCAAAACGCGAAATTACCCTGACCGGTCATTATACAGGTGTCAGGTTTCAGGTGTCAGGTGCCGGGTCGCAGTCTGAATTCGTAGCGGCGAGTTTACCTCGCCAGGTGGCAGCGTAAAGCGGCCGCTACTTCATGTAGCCCCTTTTTCGTCGGCCCCAAGACCCGCCTTGCGACTCGCGATCTTCGCTTCGTTTTGCGCAAAATGCGCGGTTTTTGCTCCTTTTAGCGTCCGAATTGTGCTAATTTGAGTGCAAAACGCGCCCAATTAGCATCATTCAAAAAAGTGATGTCCTTTGTTTTCAGCAACTTCTTAGCTTCGTTCCCACTATTTTCCATTTTTTGTAGTTCCCTGTGACCCCGGCCGCGTCAAGACGCTTCCGCGTTGCCAAGCCGCCGGCGCACCCCGGCCGTCGCTTGCGACGAATTGTCCCTAACCAGACCATAATAGTAGGCTATCAAAGGGTCGAGGGTTTGTCAAGCGGAAAATTCAGGCGACAAAACGACCGCTAGGAATTGCCGGACGCCACGTAGCAGGCGGACGTTCTGCCTGCGCGGTTGGCGCTGCAGGTGGGCGGCAGACCCATGCCCGCCCAGGATGAAAATCTGCCTTCTGCCTTCTGCATTTACGCCCACTCTTCCGGCCGGTGCTCTCTCGCATATCGAACCATGGCGTGGAGGTTTTCAGGAGCCGTAGCGGGCGGCATCTCGCACCCGGTGCCCACAATGTGAAACCGGCCGCAGGTTTTGTGGCAACGGCTTGAGGCTTCGTAGACCTGTTCGGGAGTTCCTTCCAGCATATCCGCAATCGTGGCAACGTTACCCAGGATCACCCGGTTGAGGCCCAAGGCTGCGCGCGCCGCCTCCAGGTTGGTGGGTGAATCGAGTTCGAAGATTTGGACCGGCAACTGGCGCATCTGCGGAATCAGAGGATCCGTGTTTCCGCACATGTGCAAGCGGACAATGACCTCCGGATGGGCCCGGCGGATGGACTCCACCACGCGCAGTTGGCGGGGAAGCAGAAACCGGCCGTAGTGACGAGGTCCGATCATGCAGGCCGCGGCGTCGCTCATGCCGATGGTATCGGCGCCGGCCCTGATCTGAGCCTCCGCGTAAAGCATAGCCACCTCAGCGTTGAAATCCAGCAGATCGCCAACAAAGGCCGGATCGTCGAGGAAGTCTGTCATCACGTGAGTCAGCCCGCGCAATTCACCTGCTAGCGCCAGCGGACCTTCCACCCATCCTACAATCGATACTTCCCCTCCGAACTCCCGGTGCATGATCTCGATCGCCTTGATCCTGTCGTGCATCCTCCCTCCGCCCAGCGGATCCGGGATTCTGAATGTTTTCACGCGTGACTTATCCAGAAGCGCAGCCCTCTCCTCGCAAATTGCCGGCCCCTGGTCTTCGTACCAATTGATGCTTCCCTCTCCGGCAATGTCGAACACCTCACGAGCAGGATCCGAGCAGGTCAGCAGGCAATCGATCCCGAAATCCTGCACGACTCTGCTCTGCGCTTCGGCCATCTTCCTTCCATCCTTCGTGTAGTCGATGTAGGGCATCCCAGCATGTTTTGCGGCAAACATCATAATGACGGGTTGCACGGGAAGATGATCGGCCATCTGGCCCGCGACCAAGGCGCGAACCCTTTCTATGGAGCGCATACGATCCCTCCGAGGTTCAATTGCCGGGAAGGCGAGTATACACCACACTGGCGTTTCCGGCGTGTTACCCTCGTTCGCGGGTGCTGCGGTTGACGGACTCTCCAGCCGGTGCTACAAAAGAAGAGGGCGGTGAACTATACTGAGCGACTTAAGTAACCGTGCGTCCTTTCGTGGCACGGCCGTCCCGGCCGTGATCACGGGCGGGACGCCCGTGCCACGATTTATGTTGTTCTGTATAGTCAGGCGATCTTTGGGTCTAAGAATTTTCGACGGAGGGATGTCATGAATAGGCGAGACTTCGTAAAGACGGGAACCACGGCTGCGGCGGGTCTGGCGGCTTCGAGCGGGATTTTTGAACCGCTCGCCAAGGCGGATGAAAGCGTCCAAAAGCCCATTCCAAGACGGAAGCTGGGAAAGACGGGTGAAGAGCTTTCCATCGTGGGGTTCGCCGGGATCGTGGTGATGAACAACAGCCAATCATTTGCCAACAATATTGTCGCAGAGGCCGTGGACCGGGGCATTAATTACTTTGACGTGGCGCCGAGTTACGGCGATGCGCAGGCGCGTCTGGGACCGGCGCTCGAACCTTTCCGTAAGAAGGTCTTCTTGGCGTGCAAGGAGGGATCCGGGGGAGAAGAAGGAGATTTCACCAAGGACAGCGCGGCGAAGACGCTCGACGAATCGCTGCGGCAACTGCGCACGGACCACGTGGACCTTTACCAGTTTCATGCTTTGTCAAAGATGTCGCAACTCGAGCAGATTTTCGGGCCCAACGGCGCCATGGAAGCGTTCCAGGCGGCGCGAAAAGCCGGCAAACTACGCTTCATCGGTTTCTCGGCGCATTCGGTGGAAGTAGCGATCGCGGCCATGGACCGCTACAACTTCGACACGATCCTGTTCCCGATTAATTTCGTGCTCACTTCTCAGGCCAACTTCGGGCCGCAGGTGATCGCACACGCGCCCCAGAAGGGCATGGGAATCATGGCCATCAAGGGTATGGCGAAGACGACTTGGCCGGAATCTGTAAGGCGCGACCACCCCCATGAGAAGTGCTGGTACGAGCCCGCTGATTTTCCTCACGAGGCCGCGCTCGGCTATCGTTGGACGCTCTCGCAGCCCATCACGGCCGCAATGCCGCCCGGGGATGAGAGATACTTCCGGCTAGGGATGGACGTTGGCCAGAATTTTGTTCCCGTCACGAATCAAGAAGAGCACAAGTTGATGGCCAGTGCAGCGGGCCTGAACCCGATTTTCCGACAGGGAGCGGCGTAGGAAGTCGAAAGTCAAGAGTCGAAAGTCAAAGGTCGAGACTCGAAAGTCGAGAGTCAAGAGTGCAAATCCCGTTGGCTCCGCGGACCTCAACTCTGTCGTGCGTGTCTGTAACTTGCACCCCATTCATCAGTCCTGAATTCAGAGCTGCGGTCATCCCCGCGCGAGCGGGGAACGAAATGGACTCCCGCTTTCGTGGGAACGACGTGAATTTCGGGGGGAGTGTGCCCTAATCCGCAGCCCAGGTATTTAGAATCCTTAACTCTCGACTGTCGACTCTGGACTTTCGACTCTCAACTCTCGACTGCCGTCAGACCTGCGAATACGACGCCGGTGTCAAAATCGTATTCGTAATGTTGGAGACGATCTCCTCGAAGGCGTACCTCGGCGAGGTGGAGAGCTTCTTCCATTCCGGCGCGGTGCGGAAAGCGTCCCATTTCTTAGTGCGGTCCGCCATGTCGTCAAAGCAGAGCATGTAGGTCAGGTTGGGCAACCGTGACCCGACGAGCGTGTCGCCGTAGAAGACCTGCCAGAATCCGGCCTTCTCAAAAACGTCAAACTCACCGCTGTTGAACATCTCGACCTTGCGGACGTGGTCCTGAATGGTAGGGCTTTCGTAAGTTCGAAGCTCGAACATGCGCGGTTTGTGTTCGGCGGCGGCCGGCGGGGCCTTGAGCCGCGGCTTTCCCTCGAAGGCCACCAGCAACGAGCTTTCGATGCGCACAAACGGAGGCTGTGCAGCGGGCGCATTCAAGAATGCCTTACCTGCCGCAACATAGTCGGCATCGTTATTAAGGCGGAACTCTGCGGTGACGAGGGTCTCGAGCGAGGTGCTGGGCATCAGCACATATGCAACCGGGCTGCCCGGGCCGATATCGACATTGAAAACTCCCACCGGATTGATCCCCAGACGGTTTAGCCCCGGCACCAGGGCCTGGCGAAAGAAATCGTCAGCGAGTTTGACTTGCGGCCCTCTGAACAGTTGGTAACGCCGAAGCTCGTAGTAGTCACGGCCCTCTCCCGCCGCGGAGCCCTGACTGGCGCGAAGTCCCGAGGTTGATGCGTTGACGGCGAGGCCTGAGGCCGCAAGCGATGAAGCTAAGAAACTTCGTCTATGCACGATGAGTCCTCCCCGATCGTAGTAGGACAGCCACTCCTGGCTGTCCGAGCAAGCCCACAGGCACTCTTACCTGCGCTCGTGGCACAATGCGCTCGCCACGGGCACAGGCAGGAGTGCCTGTGCTACCTGTGTAGGCGGCGACGATAAACAATCCGCACAGGGATTATTCCACACTTTCACTTTTACTTGAACCTGAAAACAACCCTGCGCTGGGAAAGATGTCATGACCGGTCCCGACGAAATCGAGTTGATTTGACAACCCTCTCCCTTGGGGAGAGGGTGGCCCGCGACGGCGTTTTCGTCAGCCGCCGAGGGTCGGGTGAGGGGTTCTTTTCAGTTTGCATGTTGGACATGGTCGGATTATTTCAGCCAACACGAACGTGAAAGGCAGCCTAGAGGCGACGCGGCATGTTGAAGTCTGCAAGCGACCCCTCACCCGTCACGCTCCGGCTGGTGAAAGCGCCGGAGCCTGACACCCTCTCCCCAAGGGAGAGGGCCGTTGGTTTGCTTTCGGGAGATGACGGTTGGCTTACTGAGGAGACGGCTGTTGGCTTCAGTTGGGGTTCTTCTGTCAGCGAGAAACCGCGTTGTCCAGCCCAAACGCCCTTTGTTGATAAGTGCTTTCGTTCCTATGATGGCGAGGGCCAAGCGCGTGCCCGTTGGCACACAGGGAGCACAAAATATTTTCCCCGTGCAACTTTTTCGGTCTATTTGGCGTCTATACAAGTAACTCAACTCTAATGACTACCTGGGGAAGCAGGTGGCTCAAGGGGACTTGGGTTACTTGCTTCCTCCTTCCTCTCTCGTTACCGTGTTCTCTCTTGCCCCACGTTGGCTTTAGGCATATGCTCTCAGCCGTTATCGGGTGTTGGAGCCGACGCCCTTGTGGTCGGATGTCACTTCATTTCGTGTCCGCGCACGCGCTGCCGGCCAATGAGTAATCAATCCTGCCCGCATTACGTCAGAAGGCCAGCGCTGCGCTCAAACTAGAACGGTACCGAGTAGCCGCGACGCGAGTGGCCCAAAGATTAGCCAACTAAATCACAATGTGATATAATTTCTGGCTATGAAGTCAAATAACCATTCCTCGGGGCAACTGCCTACGGGTTCCCTTGTGATTCGGCGCCTTGCCTGGTTCCGGTACAACCTTCGCCGCTTCCTGCGTTTCAGCGAAAGGGCCACGCGCGGACATGGCCTGACGCCCCAGCAGTACGTCTTGCTTCTGGGCGTGGCGGGATACACCGGCCGCGGATGGGCCACCATCAGCGAATTGGCGGAGTTCTTGCAGGAGCGCCACAATGCGGTAGTGGGACTCGTGCAAAGAGCATGCACCAGAGGCCTGGTCCACAAGGACCAGGGGGGGCGCGACCGACGCTTTGTGCGCGTCCGTCTGACCCGGCGCGGCAGCACGGCCTTGAACGGCCTCGCCGCCCTCCACCTCCACGAGCTCGAGCGAATTCACCTCCACCTGGGCAAGGCCCTCAAGGCCAAGCCGATGTTCCTCGAAGCGGAGAAAGGAGCCTGATTAAAACCCATGGCGGAAACAAAGCCCCAAACCGGCGCTCGATCTGTTTGGTTCAAGGAATTTGGTAAAGCCCTCGAACCGACCGTAGTCATTACTTCCGCATTTGCGGTTATCGTGGGATTCATCGCCGGCCTGGTGGCGCAAGGTTTGCTTGAACTCATATACCTTTTTACCAATGTATTTTTCTACGGTAAGTGGTCCTTTGCCATTACTTATCCCGTTCACAATCACCTCGGAGCGTGGGTCATTCTTATCCCGCCCATCGGCGGCCTAATGGTGGGCATCATGGTCCATTTCTGGGAGCCGAGCCTGAAGGGCCATGGGATTCCAGAAGCCATGGAGGCGGTGCTGATTGGGAAGAGCCTGGTCCGGATGCGGGTTGGTATACTGAAGCCACTGGCGACTGCCTTTGCCATAGGGACCGGAGGACCTTTCGGCGCGGAGGGTCCTATCATACAAACCGGAGCGGCGTTCGGTTCGATTTTCGCCCAAGTGGTGAAGTTGACTCCTTACCAGCGCCGGGTCTTGCTGGCTGCCGGCGCAGCCGCCGGGATGGCGGCGACCTTCGTGGCGCCCTTCGCGGGAATCCTGGTGGCCATTGAGCTGCTCCTCTTCGAGTTTCGCGCGCGGTCCTTCATCCCCGTCGCCATCTCATCCAGCGTGGCCACAGCCGTCGCAGTCCATTTCAGGGGTTGGGCTCCGCTGTTTCCGACGCCCGCCTTTTCCTTGAAAAGCATGCAGGAACTGTGGCTCTTCGCACTGATGGGGTTGGTCATGGGCCTGATTGCCATTGCCATGATCCGGGTGCTTTTCCTGCTGGAGGATTTGTTCGACAACCATTTCCCCATCAGGCCGCGGCTGATCTGGGCGCCGGTCTTCGGGGCTCTGCTGCTCGGAGTGATTGGGTATATGTATCCCCAGGTTTTCGGCACGGGCTACGACACGATCCGCGACATGCTGAACGACCGCTTATCTACAGGGACGCTGCTGGGCGTTTCCCTGGCGAAATTCTGGGCCCTGGTTATCTCGCTCGGGTCGGGAACCACGGGAGGAGTTTTCGCTCCTTCCCTGATCGTCGGCGGCGGCGTCGGCGCGGTCTACGCGCAGGTGTGGCATCACTTTTTCCCCGGTTTTGTGAGCGATCCCGCCCTTTACGCGTTAGTCGCCATGGGTGCGGTTTTTGGGGGAATCGCCCGCGCACCGTTTACTTCCATCGTATTCCTCTTTGAACTCAGCCGGAATCCCAATGCGCTTCTTCCCCTGGTGGTTTGCTGCGTCATTTCTGACGGGTTCGTCAGGCTGTTCAGCGCCGAATCCATCATGACGGGCAAGTTGGTCAAACGCGGTTTGATGGTTCTTCAGGACTATTCCGTCCCGGTTTTAATGCGCGCCCGGATAGAGCAGGTGATGAGGAAGGAATTCACGACTCTCAACCCCGAGGACGAGGTCAAGATCGTGGTCCGTGACGTCACTCCCGAAACAACCGGTGTAATGCCGGTTGTTGAAAACGATGGCAAGCTCGCGGGAATCGTGGAAGCAAGAGATTTACTGAAAGGCGTTGACTCCGATTTGAAAATTCGGGATGTCGCTCGTCAAGACTATGTTGTGGCCCGGCGCGGGGAGAGCGTCCGGCTAGTCATGGGAGAGATGGAGGCTCACAACACGGAAAATGTGGTGGTGGTTGATCGTGATGGAAACACCACGCCTATCGGCGTGGCGCGCGCCGCAGATATTCTCAGGCTTAGCCGTTGGTTTACCGAGGAAGAAAGTTAGCCTCCCTGATAATCACCCCTTCCTCATTAAAGCATGGAAGCCCATTTTGCCGCCTGGGGCGCGGCCGTTCCTGCTAGAATGGCATGACACAGGTAGTACAGGCACTCCTGCCTGTTTCCCGTCTGATGCCTCTTGCAAATCCGGCACAGGCAGGAGCGCCTGTGCTATCTGCGTAATTCTGGCGAAGTGCAGGGCAGGAGCGGCATGCGGAAGAGCGAGTGGAAAGTTGATGTGTTGTTGCCGGGGAGTTGGCACGGTGCGACCTCGGTGCTACTCTCCAATGGGCGTCATCACATGGTTGTGGACACTGGCATGCCCCACGAGGCGCACTCGATTGCGAAGGCTCTGGAGCTCCGTGGCTTGAAGCCCACCGATATCAAGACGGTTATCAACTCTCACTTTCATATCGACCATGTTTCGAACAACACGCTCTTCCCGGCCAGCGAAATTTTCGGCTCGCAGGAATCCTACGACTGGTGCCGGGCTGCCTACTCCGATTTGCTGGACCAGCAGAACTGGGAAACCCTCATTTTGAAATACTATCCTGAGACATTCGATTACGAGCAGGCCGAGGGAATGATGGGTAAGCTCCGGAAATTCGCACTGCGCTGGTGGGACCCCAAACGACTGGGAGACCCCTCTCAGTTCCGTTGGATCGAGAATCACCCCCTGCCACATGACCTTGAGGGCCTCATCACTTCAGGACACGTTCCTGGCCACGCTTCGATCATTGTTCACGGGGAGAGGCAGCCTGCGGTGATCGCGGGAGACGCTCTTCTCAGCCGCACGCAGGATGAGAAAGTTTTGACCATGATTCCCCACCACCGAAAACAGTACCAGGAAGATCGGGAGCGCATTCTCGCCATGCGGGCCCGAATCCTGCCTGGACACGATTTGGAGTTCTCGACACTCTCCTCAGAAAAATAATGTGCGACAAAGGCCGTCATTCTGAGTGTGCATGGGCCTACGGCCCATCCCAAGGAACGAAAATCACATGCGTCGTCACCCCCGCGAAGGCGGGGGTCCATTGTTGGTGAGGAACACGATGGACTCCCGCTTTCGCGGGATTGACGTGATTTTCGACAGAGCGGAGGCTGCATGATCCTTCGGATCACCACCCGCGATGAAAATGATTCCCCTCCTTGATAAGGAGGGGTTAGGGGAGGCTGTCATTTGCCGACGATACCACCCACCACCCCTGCCCCTCCTCACGCTGAGGAGGGGAGTCATTTTCTTGGCAGTCGATATCAGACAGAGAGGGAGCATTACCTTAATACTCTTGACTGCAAGATTGATTAGTGTGTTAATCAGCATTGGCTTGGCTTGGTGCGCGAAAGAGTTGCCACGAGTTTGAAGAAGTGCCGGGTGTTTTTTCGAGCCTTATCGAGGATTATTTGAACCAAAGTCACGAGCTTCGCACCGTTCTCGTGGTTGAGGACGAACCCTCCATCCGCAACGTCCTCTGCGTCCTGCTGGCAGGACTGCGCTGTGAAGGCGACATTGTCCCGAGTGCCCTCGAGGCGCTGGCCATAGTCGAAAAGCGGAGCTTTGACGCGGTTCTTCTGGACCTCCGCTGTTCCGAGATGAACGCCACAGAGACGGTCTCTGCCCTCAAGAATCTTCGGCCGAGTCTGGTAGGTAAGGTTTTGGTGATTACCGGCGACGTGTCCGATCCTCAAACCATGGAGATGATCAAGAAGAACCGTTGGCCTTATATCCCCCGGCACCGGGTGATGCAGGAACTCTGGGAGCGGCTCCGTTCCGTCCTGGGATTCTCACCACCCCCTCCCGATTCATCCGCCCGCCAGCCGCCGTCGTCTCATCCGCCCTTTGACGCACTCTCACGCTAATATTAGTGGGACAAGCACTCTTGCCTGTCCCAAAGCTGGCTTCACTGCGCAACGAGGACAGGCAGGAGTGCCTGTCCTACTCCAAGGAGGTTTGTAGGGACAACTGTTAAAGGGACAGCGTGCGAAGGTAATCCGCGAGCGCCTCGGGCCAGGGCCGGGGCAGTGAAAATCCCGCTGCTCTGAGTGCGGCCATTTCCATCACAGCATATTTAAGCCTGGGAGCACGGCGCCCCATCTGCGCCGAAGGGGCGCCGACCACTTTGCTCGAATCGAGGCCGGCCAACTCGATGGCGCGCCGGGCGAGTTCGAAGCGGGTGCAGGTTCCCTGATTTGCGAGGTGATAGAGGCCGTAGCGGCGCGCCTCAACGACCTCCATGATCTTGTAACCAGCATCCAGCGTGTATGTGGCACAACCCATCTGGTCGGATGCTACGATGTACTTCTCCCCGGCTGCGATTTTGCGTAAGCCTTTCTCGATAAAATTAGTCTTTCCAGGTCCAAACAGGACAGGAACGCGAAAGATCCAGTGTTGTGCGAGGGTTTGTGTGACGATCTCGCCCTCCAGTTTGGTTCGCCCGTAAACTGTGATGGGATCGGGCGGATCAGACTCAACGTAGGGCCGCGTGCTTTGACCGTTGAAAACGGCGTCCGTAGAAATGTAGACGACCGCGGCTCCAACCGCGCGAGCCGACTCCACCACATGGCGGGTGCCCGCGACGTTCACCCGGTGAGCTCGTGCCGGATCAGCATCGGCAATATCCAAATCGGGAATGCCCGCCGGGTGGACCACAACCTCCGGACGAATTCGCTCCAGAAGCCCGCGCACGGCTTCGGCATCCGTGATATCGGCGTCGGCTCGTGTCCAAGGGATGACGGTGTGGCGCGAGGAGAAGGCCGCCACCAGGCCGTGTCCGAACAATCCTGCCGCGCCGGTAATGGCAATTTTCATTTTCCTCCACTGGGTTTTTCCAACCCTTGTTCATATTCTTTCAGTTTATCGACCACTTTCGCCGCGATCTGGTCCGAGGTCATGTCACGGGCGAAGATCTTCGTCTGCGGGCCGGCGGGAACATCGGCTTCGTCCTTTTTCGCCTTTCGGTTCAGGATGTCAGCCTGCCAAACGGTCTGGCTGGATACCCAGTTTACAACCGCGATCGAAGTTGCCGGCAGCTCAGGATGCTTCTTCGAGATCGGCAAATGCGGCCGGTCGGAGCCCTTCGGTTCGGCGGTGCCTCCGCGCGTCTCGAGACGCAGATCCTTGTCCGGATTGACAGCCTGGATAACTAAGTCCACTCCTTCCGGATTGGTCGTTACCTTGTATTTCCCCCAGCGGCGGAGGAAGTCGATAATCCATTGGTCAAGGCCATCTTGCATGGATTCGACGTAGATCAGCTTTCCCACAACCAGTTCGTTGGGCTTTGCTGCGGGCGCTTGCTGACCGCGCGCCGGCGCATGAACCCCCCGCACCATAAGGCAAGTCGCGAAGCACAGAATAGCAACGAATTCTTTTTTCCTTTTCATGGCTGTGCGTCTCCTACTGCGATCTCGCTTAACAGTATACACCGCGGCCAGTGCCGGAATCATAGCCCGCGAGCGCACGTGGGAAGCACAGGCACTCCTGCCTGTGGAATGCGGGCTTTTGCGAAATTCCAGGCCACAGGCAAGAGTGCCTGTGCTACCCCCCAAAGGAGTCATGCTATTATTTCCGCGCTAAAGGGATTTTATATGATACAGAATTCACTCTCCCGATGGATTCCCGCTTCCGCGGGAATAACGGGATTTTCGGGAGAGCGAAGCGAGGAATCTCGCCCTGAATCTTTTCACTATTAGTAATACGTGCCAGTGAAATTAGTTGGGTTGATAATGGGTGTGCCGATGCATTGACCGTTGCCGGGGTTACAGCACGGCGGCGCGCTCTCGTCGTAGCCGCAGGTCCAACCGGAGAAATCGCTGAGAGAATAGATGCCATGGTTATCGTCGACAGCGAGGGGAAGGACGAGCACGTTATAGCTGCCGGGCGGAACGTATAACGTGTAGCTGCCATCCGCGTTGGCCAGACCGTCCACGACGGCGTTGCCGGAAGTCGCGTCGATGGCAACTAAATGAGCCGCATAGACGCCGCCCACATTGGCAAAGGTCACCTGTCCCGAAATTGCACCCAGGTAGGTCGAAAAGTTGGACGAAGGATAGAGGAAAGATATGCCGATAAGGTCATCCGTTGAAAGGGTCCGTTGTTGGCTTTCACCGGTGTCCCCTGCCGGGAACATCACAGCGTGGGCAATTCCGCTGTGGTCGAGACCCAGCGCGTGGCCGAATTCGTGGGCAGCGACGGAGAGCAGATCAAAGGCGCCGGATAGCGGCGGAGTAGAGGTGGAGAATTGAACGTGCGGATTAAAGGCGATATCTGCGTCAAAGATGATGGCAGGCGACGTCGTGGTTATGGTTTCCTGTGTGTTGCACTCGGTAAACGTGTAAATCGTCCCTGGGGTCTGCGGCGGTCCGACCTGGACGTAATCAGTGCTGACGGTCGTGAAGGCCACGGACTCCACCCCGGTAGGAAAGTCGGTAGCGTTATTATCGTTAAACGTAACGACGTTGGTGCAGTCAACCTGCGGATTCGGCAGATTGGTGACATCGCTCCCGTTGGTAATAGTGAGATTGGTCAACTGCTGCCCATTGAGCAATCCTGTCGCCCACGCGTTGGCGGAATTCGCGAGCGCCGTCTTGAGAGGCAGGGGATTCGCGCCATCGGTAGTGTCGACGTTCCCCGGCGGTGTGCCGGTATTGTCCAGCACCCATGTGAAGGAGGCACTGGGCCAGCGCGAAGCAACCGGGACACCAGGGATTTCCGGGCTTCCTTGAATCGGCGGAACCTCGCCAACGTCGTTCTGATAAGTCGTGTAGGCGAACGCCAGGATAGCACCCAGCAGGGTCACACTTCCTGCCAGGGCGAATAACACCGGGCGGCGAACTCGCGAGACTCGATTGCCTAGCTGCATCCTCACCTCACGTTGACCACAAGGGTACGACCCTCGAGCGCCTTCTCAGCAGGCTCCGTGTTCCGAGCCGAAAGAAGCACCTGCTTGCCGCGAATCGAAACTTCCGTCCAGGAGATCATCCAGGAATCGCCGACTCGCTCCGCCATTCCGGAAATCGCGCTGCCGGCGGGAATTACCAGGCCAGAGTTTGGGAAAAGGTCGGTGGTTGTTCGTCCTCTTACGTCCATCCTCCGCAGACCCGCAGACTGTGCGGACTTGATGGCCACGGGTATCGCGGTGCCTCGCGGAATGCTCAAAGGACTGCTCAGCGAAGCTGAAATGTCCCGTTGAAATTGACGGACCGGAACCGCCGGACCGGCCAGGATCGATCCGGGACCTGAAACCGGAACCCCGCGCGCGAGAGAGCCCAGCGGGAGGATGAGTTTTTCCTCCTGCGTCTTCTCGTCACGGTAGATCCTGTAGGCCCCTTGCACCATTCCGACCAGCAGGAATTTCGAGGGGTCCGCCGAGGACCGCTCCAGAAACAACAGGTATCCAGTCTGGGGGTGGAATTGAACCGTTCCAGCCACAAAAAGCCGCGTCTTGCCGACCGTGCCGCCGGGCTGCTGGATGACAGGGGAGGACGTCGGATCACCCTTGTAGGTCTGGTCCAGGGC
>JBELAJ010000100.1:0-19285 GCA_049508935.1 Terriglobia bacterium
TGCGTGCGGTCCAATTGCCCGCCGAATGCGATGGTGTGCCGGCCTTTCATCATGTTGATTGAGGATTCGTATTCCCACTGATTCTGGTACATTCCGGCGTTGCCGAAACTCGCGCTGGGGCCGAATTCCAGAGGTTCCTGGATGGTGGAATCGGAAGTGGTGATATCGAACTGGGGGAAGGTGTGCGAGCCCAGCAAGCTCATGCCCAGTTGCGTCGGATCGAAGTCCTGTCCGGTTCCGGCATAAGCTCGCAGGCGCGTGAAGCCGACGTGTTGCTCCCACGTGATGGTAGGGGAAAGAATAAGGTTATTGCTGATCGTGCCCACGTCACTACCCGCCGTAAGCTGCTGCTCGAAGCCCAGCAAGGACCCGACTGCGCCAAATGGATTGCTGGTGGGATTGGTTTGAATATAAAACTTGGCTGACATCCGGTCCTTATCATTAACCTGATAATCCACATCGGCGATGCCCTGATCCACCGGGGCTTTCGAGTTGAACCCCTGGACTATCGCATCGTAGCCAAGGTACTTAGCGGTTGTGGGATTGGTGATTTGTGGCGTGGGGATCAAGTATTGTCCGTTGGGGAGCTTCGCATTCAGAAGATCGAGCGACACAGTATTGACCTGGCTGGCCGTGAGCGCCTTACTTCCCGTAAGGCCGAAGGACGAATTGACGGCGGTGACGATGCCCCCCGCGCTCCGGTCGTTGGTCAAGCCGAGCGGCACGGTCACGTCTTTGGTCGACTCGGCCGCATCCGAAACACGCATGCCCTGGTAGGAGAGGAAGTAAAACAGCTTGTCCTTCTTGATCGGTCCGCCGAGGGTGGCGCCAAATTGATTACGGTTCAGGAACGGATTCGGGAGATTATCGGCATTATAGAAGAATGGTGCGGCGTTCATGTCGCTGTTCTGCCATTGTTCCCAGGCTGATCCATGCAATTGGTTGGTGCCGGACTTGGTCAGCACGCTCACGTGAGCGCCGCTGTTGTTGCCCTGCGTGGCGTCAAACATCGCGGCGTTGACGGCAATCTCCTGGATGGAGTCGATGGGGGGAGTGGGCAGGGCCTGCCCGATGGCGCCGTACACGGAAGTGCTGGTCTGAATCACACCGCCCGCACCAAAGTTCTCACCCGTATTCAGCACGAAGCGGTTCTCACCCACCTGGCTAGTTGAGTTGCCGTTGAACAGGTTGTTGGTGCTCACGCCGTTCAGCGAGAAACTATTGCTGGTGTCACGGTTGCCGTTGGAGAAGATGGCCTGGTTGCCCAAACCGGCGTTGGCGCCCGAGCCGGCCAGGAAATCCGCGTGCACGCCCGGAGCCAGAATCGCCAGTTGGGTAAAGCTGCCGGTGCCGAGCGGCGTGGACTGAATGGTGAGCTGGTCGATCACGTAGCCGTTGGTGGCGTCCGTTTGGTTCATGAGCGGAGTGGCAGTCACTTCGACGGTGGTGCTGACCGAGCCGACCTTGAGGCTTCCGTCAACAGTGGCAGTGCGGTCGGTCTGGACGAGTACCTGGGTGTGCGTTTCGGTCTCGAAGCCTTCTTTCGAGAACCTCACCTCGTAAGTTCCGACGGGGAGGTTGGAGACTGCATAGGACCCGTTAGACTTCGAGTGCACCGTCACCTCTAAATTGGTGTCCACATTGTGCGCCGTCACCGTGGCCTCACCAACGGCAGCACCGGAGGAGTCCAGTACCGTGCCGGTGATGGCTCCCACGATTTGCTGCGCCCGGCAAGGTACCGGGGAGCCTATAAGCACGAACAACAGCATAGCGGCGGCCATCTGCAACTTCCGCAACATTGTGACTTGGTAACTCGTCCTGTGATTCATAGGCCTCCTCGCGCAGTCTGGATCTGAAAGTCCAGGGTTGTAGCGGCGATCCCGCCTAAGTGGGGTCGCCATGGACGGCGTAAAGCCGTCGTTACAGCAAGCTGAGACGCCGCCAAAAAGCAGTTTCGCCGATCGGCAAAGCTAGTATTATGAACATGTTGTCGCTTGTCTCCCGCGACCTGCATTAGACCCCGCGGTTGCCGGAATACTCCGAACCGAATCGGTTACGCCTCTTCCCCGAAGGCGCCTGATCAAACTCCTTTATTGAAAGTCTGAGTCTAGAGAGGCACTATTATACCCAGGTGACGCTGTTGTTACAATTCTGTGAAGCGCGGAACGTTTTGCGGCTCCTCGGTGTTGGCAGACGTGAAGATTTCTAGAGCCGCGGAGCGGCGGCAGATGATAGCCCACGGCGTGAGCCGTGGGACCCCATGCGGCTTTAAGAGTCACAGCCCCGGACGGGGCGACAGACATCCTGCGGGAGCCTCTGCCGCCCCTCCGGGGCTAAGATAACTTTCGGTTGCTCCTCGATCCCACGGCTTGCGCCGTGGGCTACTCTCTGTCGGCCCTCCGGGCCTGTACTAGTGGTCATTCAGGCCTACACTGCCGTCCGCCGAGGTATTAGGTTAACGCTTATCGGTCGCACGCCTGGCCCCTGACACCTGAAACCTGCCTTCAGGGTCGCTGCTGGACCGGGAGGAATTGCGCCAGGGCGCTGGGTGCGTTTCCGAGTGCTCGCGCCAGGCTCAACTTGGCAATATTGTGCGCAAACACACTGTCAATATAATCGAGGTTCGCGCCTGCCACTGATTCCTGCGACTGCACCACCTCGACGTTCTCGCTCACGCCGGCCTCGAAGCGCTGGCGAGTCTGGTGGAGCGTCTCTCCCATAAGCTGGATATTTTCCTGCGCCACCTTGACCTGATTGGCGGCCGCTTCGATGTCCAGGTAGGCGTTCCGCACTTCGCTTTCGATCTGGCTGCGAGTGTCCTCGAGTTCGGCACGGCGCTCGGTCAGAGCCGCCTGGGCCTGCTGAATATCCGCCGCGGTGCGCCCGCCGTTCCAGATGGGCACGTTGAGTGTGGCCGAGGCCGTAAAGGTGGGACGCAAATTGGAAGGAGGGCCGATCGTGCCGTAGTCGGCGCTGGCGGATGCCGAAGGGTAGCGTTCGGCGCGCGCCGCAGCCAGAGCGCGTTCCGCCGCTCTCACCTGGGTCTCAGCCGCTTTCAGGTCAGAACGCTGCGCGAAAGCCTGCTTGATTGCGTCGTCCAGGCTCAGGGGCGGGGCGGGCGCAAAAGGAATGACGTTGGAAAGCTCGTACCCGGCCGTGGGAGGCAAGCCCGTCAGGCGAGCGAGATTGATTTTCTGTTTGGCAAGATCGTTCTGAAGCGTCACAAAACGTTGCTGGTCGAGCAGCACCTCGACCTGGCTGCGATTGACGTCGATCTTGGTGGCCCTGCCAAAGTTGAGTTGTTGCGTGGTGCGCTCAAAAAGAGCCTTGGCGGTGTCAAGCTGCGCCTGGGCGGAGTCGAGCCGAGCATTCGCGGCCAACACCTGAAGATACGCGCCGGCAACCGCCAGGATCACGAGATCCTGGGCATCTTTCGCCGAAAGCTCTCCGGCGCGCGCCACTTCCCGCGCTGAGCGATAATTGTTGAGAGCGGTGAAATCGGCGATGGACTGCGATACGCGCGCGCGGAGATCCAGAACGTTGAAAGGTCCGACGACGGCGGGAAGCGAGAAATTTGGGACGCTGAAGCTGAAGCCGATTGACCGCAGGTTAAACGTCTCCTCGATGTCGTTTACATCTGCCCGGATGTCCGGCAACAAGGCGCTGCGCGCCGCGTGCGCCTGGCCGCGTGCTTGCAGCAGGGCCAGGTTTGAGCCCACCGCTCCCAGGTTGTGCTGCAAGGCGCGCTGGACCGCCTCAGCCAGCGACAGCTTTCCGGAGAAGGGAAGCCGCGCCGTGCCGCTCGTGCTTCCGCTATAAGCGCCCTGTACGGACACCGTGGGATTCAGAGTATTCACGCTGGTCGTGGTGCTGGGTACGGCGGATTGCGTGGCCACAACGCCGCCCCCTTGCGCGTTACGTCCCGAAAGCGGAAGCGGAGTGGCCTGCGTGGCTGGCGGAGGCGCCGCGCCCCCGAATTGCGCAGCAGCGTAAGTTGCATAAACGAGCACAAGCAAGCAGGCCAGCGCTGCTGCTCGCTCCAGCGGAACTGCTAATCGAATTTCCCTCATAGCTCTTCCACCTTTCTTTAGTGTCGCGGTCCAGGGTTCAACACAGGCGGCGGAGCCGCAATCGAAACGTGGCACGGCCGTCCCCGCCGTGCGCACGGGCGGGACGCCCGTGCCACAGCCGGCGCTACATCTCAGATTTGCCGTTTGAACAGCAAAATGCAACCGGTTATCAGCGCTGCTGAAAAGCACGTGAGGATAGCAAGGTCGAGGCTGATGCCGGCAAACCCGGTGTCCTTCAGCAGCAGATTCTTGAGGGCGTCCACGACGTAGGTGAAAGGGTCGACGAACGACATGGCTCGCAGCCAGACGGGAAAGCCGGCCGTCGGGTAGACGGCGCCCGAGGGGAAAAACAGCAGCGTATTGAGCACGCCGAAGATGGCGCGGGGAACCAGGGGATCGCTAACGCGCACCATAAGCAGAAACATCATGCTGATCATCGCCAGGGAGGTCACGGCCAGGACAACGATCAGGTAAACCAACCGCGCGGGCTCCCACAACTGTGGAATGCCGGCAATCAGGCCGCCGATGACCGTGATGATGAAACCCGCCATCAGACCCTTGAGGGCGCCTGAGCCGATAAGACCCAACACCAGATCCACTTTGCTGAGCGGCGTGCTGAGGTATCCTTCGTGAAGGCCTCGAGCCTTGTCATCAATAAAAGTAATGCCGCCGCCGATCATAGCCGTTACGAATATTGATAGAGAGATGGAGCCTGCCAACAGGTATTTAATGTAATCGATGTAGGGATAAACCTCCACGGTCTGAATCTCAATGCTGGCCGGAAGGCGGTTGGGGCTGAACAGCCCGGCCAGGTTTGCGGCAGGTGATTCCCCCGGTTCCATGGCTGGCAGCACCGGCCCGTTCAAGCTGTTCTGTAACTGCTGCATGCGCTCGAAAATGCCGCTCGCGGTAAAGGTATCCGTATTATCTTCGATAAAAGCAATGCGTGGGTTTT
Source organism: Terriglobia bacterium (assembly GCA_049508935.1). Classification (GTDB taxonomy): domain Bacteria; phylum Acidobacteriota; class Terriglobia; order UBA7540; family UBA7540; genus CAVROP01. Next base: position 5,026 of record JBELAJ010000100.1, read on the forward strand.
CGTTGCGCAGCACTCGCTGCGAAAAATCGGGAGGGATAAAGATGACGGCCTTCAAGAAGCCCGCCTTCAGATCGGTCACGGCCTCGGAAAGGTCGGTGTATTCCGTGAGGTGAAAGGTCTCGGGATTCGCCACGATAGCGTTCAGCCCCGCGCGCACCTGGCGGGCTTGCGTGCCGGTGTCTTTGTCCACCAGCGCCACCCGCACCTTCGTGATCTTCCCGCCGAAGGCATAGCCCAGCACCACCAGCTGCACGAGTGGGAAAATCATGGACGCCATCATCAGGGCCGGGTTGCGGAAAAACTTCCGCATGTCCCGTTCGATGAGAGCGAATATCCGGTAAAACTTCATTTCGGTTCCCTGCTGGTTGTAGGGGCGGTTCGCGAACCGCCCCGACGGAGCCGTCATCCCATGGCCTCGTGTCATCCTGAGCGCAGCGAAGGATCTCTGCAGTTGCTCTTTCTGCCTTGCGCTGGGCGACGAACTACGGAGATCCTTCGCTGCGCTCAGGATGACAGGCAAACGGCTCAGACTGGCAAGCCCATCACTTGTACAGATGGCTGATATCCAGGCGCTTGCTGCCGAGTTCGTCGCGAAGCTGCCGGCCCGTAAAATGCAAAAAGACGTCGTCGAGGGTTGTGCTGTGCACGGTGACGCGGTGGGCCTTGACGCCGCGACGGCGAGCCAGGTCCATGATTGCGCCCAGCGTTTCGGCTCCGTCCTGGGAGGTGATGCGCGTAACGCCTTCGTGTTCGCTGACGTTCAAAACCAACGGGAGCGACGCCAGCGCATCGTGCCAGTCGGCCGGCGCTCCGCCAAATTCCGCTTCGATCACCTCGTGAGCGGGAATGCTGTCCTTCAACCGCGTCGGCGAATCGAGCGCTACGAGCTTCCCGTGGTCGACGATGGCGATTCTCTCGCACAGCTTGTCCGCTTCGTCCATGTAATGGGTGGTGAGCAGGATCGTCAATCCGGACTGCTTCTGAAGTTTGTCGATCATCTCCCAGACATTCGTTCGCGAGACCGGATCCAACCCCGTCGTCGGCTCGTCCAGGAAGAGAATCTTCGGTGAGTGCACCAACCCGCGCGCGATCTCCAGGCGGCGGCGCATGCCGCCTGAGAACGTGCCAACGAGGGCGTTTGAGAACTGCGACAGGTCGACGGCCTCCAGCAGTTCGCGGATGAGCGCCTGGCGTTGCTCCGCGGGGACACCGTAAATCTTGGCGTGGATTTGCAGGTTTTCCGCGGCGGTCAGTTCAGGATCAGAGGTGAGCGCCTGCGGAATCACTCCAATCGAGTTCCGCACGCCTTCGGGGTCCTTGCGCACGTCGTGGCCGGCAACGCGCGCCACGCCTTCACTCGGCGGCGTGAGCGTAGTGATCATCCGGATGAGCGTGGTCTTGCCCGCGCCGTTGGGGCCCAGCAGTCCAAAGACTTCCCCTTGCGGCACCTCGAAACTCACGTGGTCAACGGCCACAAACTCGCCGAATCGCTTGGTCAATCCTTGCACTTCAATCGCGTTCATAGAATTGTGCTTGTTCCCCGAAGGGGAACACCATCATTAGCCGTAGGTGAAACCTACGGATGCGAGGCGGAAGAGATATTCGACCCCGCAGGGGTCGAACAGCGAAGGGCCGGCCGCCCTCCGATCGCGTTCATAACCCTTGGGCTGTCATTCTGAGCGAAGCGAAGAATCTCCGCAGTTCGTGTTCGGCGCGGTACCGACCCCTCACCCGGCCCGCGACGGCTGATGAAAGCGCCGTCGCGGCCCACCCTCTCCCCTTGGGAGAGGGCGGTTTTACTCTCCGCTAGAAATGCAGCCACCGTCGTTCGCTCGCCGGCCGTGGCAGGAGCACATACGCGGTCATGCCGGCGAAGAGGCGCCGTTCCTCGTTGGGAATCGCCACTTTGATTTCAAAGGTGACGATGTCCCGCTTTGTGCGGCTGACGTCGCGCTGTGTGGCGAAGTCCGACTCCGCGCCTTTATAGAAAACCGTTCCCTCGATGATATTTCCGGAAGGCAGGCGCACTCGCAGCTTCTGGCCGAAGGTAATCTTTTCAATGTACGTTTCCTCCACGTCGGCCTGCACCCAGAGATGGTCGATATCCAGAACCGTCACGATGGGTCCGCCGGCCTGCACCGTTTCACCCTGGCGCGCCACTCGCACCGACACCACGCCGTCGGTCGGGGCGTAGACCTTAGTGTATTCAAGCTGCGTTTGCGCCTGATTTTCCTGTGCGACGGCTTGTGCGATTTGCGCGCGCGTGGCAGCGATATCGTCCTGCTGGACCACCACTTCCCTGCGATTGGCTTTCGCGACGGCCAGTTGACCTTCGGCCACGCGCACCTGGTCTGTGAGCGCCTTCACATTGGCTTGGGAGCCGAGGTAATTCTGTTGGGCGGTGTCGCGCTCCTGGGCCGTGAGAACGCCTTCCTTGAAAAGGCCCTCGTCCCGCTTGTAGGTAATTTCGTTCAAAGCAAGTGTGGTCTTGACCTGCTCGAGTTGGGCGCGGGCCGCCGTGACCGCGGCTTCCGCCTGCGCAACGACAGCGGCGGTTTGCTGGTCGTCCATGGCGCGGGTCTCTTGCGATTGCTCGAGGCGCGCCTGAAACGTGCGGATGTTGGCGGCCGCGGAGTCGCGTGCCGCCTGAAGGTCCCGGGGATCGATTTCGGCGATCAACTGGCCTTTCTTTACGAACGTCCCTTCCTGCACCAGCAAATGATCGAGGCGCCCTTGCACCAGTGGACTGGCGATGTAGTCATTGCCCATGATGATGCCGGTGAACTGGATATCTTTCGTGCCCGGCGTCGTGAATGCGTACACCAGCGCCGAGATAACAAAAATCACCAGAAGAAATATGAAAAACCGCGCCACTCTCATGGTGCCCTCATATTGCAGCGGCGAGTTTACCTCGCCATAGGTTGTGACGAACTACCCCGCGGAATATTGTAACGGCGGGAATAATTCCTCGCGCTCAGGCGTTCGAACAAGACACCCCGCAGGCTGCGCCCGCGAGCTGAGCCGTCCATTTGCTAACTTACTGTATGGTCAAATCCCTGCACTTCCAGTATAGCGTAGCGCAGAAGTGGCGACAACCCGGCGCCCCAAGCCTGTTAACGGCTGGGTTAACAGAAGGATGGCGCAGACCTGCTTTGGAAGGTCTGCGGCTTTTCGCGAACGTCCTGAGTCACGGGTTCGCTCTTACGGCCAGCGGCTTCGCCGCCCCGCTTTGCGGAAAGGCTTTGCCTTTCCGGCGAGATCCTCAAATCGCTCTCTGAGGCTGAGGCTGCGCCTCAACCGGCGAGACGCAGCCTCGCCAAAGATCTGGTGATGGGATCGGCTCAGGCCCGGAAAGGCGAAGCCTTTCCGCAAGACAGAGCGGCGGAGCCGCACGTACCAAGCTGGCAAAACGTGGAAACTCTCGCGATCGGCACGGAGGGGGTCGAGCAGAAGGTCAACCCCCTTGCGGCCGGCGGTCGCAGGGCGCCAGTTCCGCTGCCGCACCCCAATCCAGGCGCTGCATCCGGGCGCTGCAAGCTTGTGCAGGAAACTGGCGTGAAGTATGATTGGTTCACCGCGTCTGAAGGCGAATCTTGGCGACAGTCTAGCTGGCTCGAGGAGGAATCATGCGACGGCTTGCTTACCGAACCACGTCGGTTCTGATCGCGCTGTGTGCGTTATTCAGTCTCGGCGTAATCTGCGCCAGGGCGGGACAGACTCCTGCCGATAATCCGGTTCCTCCCAAGTTCCGCCTTCCCGCTGATGTGGTCGGGCCAACGCGTTACCGCGTGGACCTGACGCTCATTCCGGACCAGGACACCTTTACCGGAGCCATCGACATCGATCTTGAGTTCAAGAAGCCTTCCTCGGTTCTATGGCTGAATTCTGAGAAGCTGGAGATCAAGGACGCGACACTTACTTTTGGGGGCGAGAAGGTCGCAGCTAAAATCATCAACGAGCCGCACGATTATGTCGGGTTCGCCTTTGGCCACCACGTCGGTCCGGGAGCGGCGACGCTCCACGCCACGTTCCAAGGCGAGATCAGCCGCAAGGACCATCAAGGAATCTTCCAGATGAAAGACGGCGATCAGTGGTACATCTATTCGCAGTTCGAAGCCATTTATGCGCGCCGTGCATTCCCCTGTTTCGACGAGCCAAGCTACAAGGTTCCCTGGCAGTTGACCCTGCACATCAAAAAGGACCAAGCGGGCTTCTCGAATACTCCCATCCTTTCCGAAACCGACGCGGGCGAGGGTATGAAGACGCTGCAGTTTGCTGAGACCAAGCCTTTGCCGAGCTATCTGGTGGCAGTCGCCGTGGGGGACATGGAAGTAGTGGATGCGGGAACGGCGGGCAAGAAGCACACCCCCATTCGCATCGTGGTTCCGCGGGGTCGCAGCGCAGAAGCCAAATATGCCGCCGAGACAACTCCCGCCATCGTAAACTTGCTCGAGAATTACTTCGGCATCCCTTACGCCTACGACAAACTGGATGAGGTTGCGGTTCCGCTCTTCGGCGGGGCCATGGAAAACGCAGGTCTCGTGACCTATGGGACCGGCATCATCATCGCAAAACCCGACCAGGACACCCCCGAGCGCCAGCGCGAATGGGTGAGCGTGGCGTCACACGAACTCGCCCACCAGTGGGTTGGAGACCTCGTCACCACAGCCTGGTGGGACGATATCTGGCTGAACGAAGGTTTTGCCTCTTGGATGGCTAATAAGATTGTGAATGAATATCACCCCGAATGGAAAATGAATATCTCGGAGCTGAACGCCTACCAGGGGGCGATGGATAACGATGCCCTGGTGAGCGCGCGCCAGGTGCGCCAGCCCATCGAATCGAACGATGACATCGCCAACGCCTTCGACGGCATTACTTATAACAAGGGCTCGGGCCTGCTCAACATGTTCGAGTCGTATATGGGCCCTGAAAAATTCCAACAGGGCGTTCATCGCTATTTGCTGAAATACGAGTGGAAGAACGCCACTTCGGCGGAGTTTCTGTCCGCGTTGGCGGGAGACGACCGAACTGTCGCCGCAGCCTTCTCCAGTTTTCTCGACCAGCCGGGCGTGCCTCTGGTCACCGCCCGGCTTGAATGCCACGACGGCGCCGCTCAGCTCGATTTGAGCGAGCAGCGCTTCATCCCATTGGGCTCTTCCGGCGCAGCTCCGCAACTCTGGAAGGTGCCCGTCTGCGTGCGCTATCAAGCGGGGTCCGGCGAGGCTCGCGAATGCACTTTGCTCGAGCAAGAGTCGGCTGAGTTGCGGCTCCCGAAAGCGACCGGCTGTCCGGGCTGGGTGGAGGCGAACGACGGCGCGAACGGGTACTACCGCGTGCTCTATCAGGGAGACCTGCTTGGCGGTCTCCTGAAGAATGACGCCCAGGAACTCTCCCTGCCGGAAAAAGTGGCGCTGATCGGCGACCTTGCGGCGTTCACCCGGAACGGCAAGATTGCCCTCGGAAAGGCGCTGGCATTGGCTCCCGCCTTTGCCCAGAGCCCTGCCCGTCAGGTGGTCTCCAAAACCATGGAGATCACGACAGGCCTTCAAGATAACCTGGTTTCGGAAGACCTGCTGCCCCAGTACCGGAAGTACCTTCTGGATCTTTACGGCGGCCGGGCCCGCGACCTGGGTTGGAAGACCAAGCCGGGTGAGAGCGAAGATGCTCGCTTCCTTCGCCCACAAGTTCAGGGTGTGGTTGCCAATCAGGCGGAAGATCCGCAGGCCATCGCGGAGGCCAGGAAACTGGCGCTTGCCTGGCTCGACGATCATAAAGCGCTCGACCCGGACTTGGTGGGTGTCGTCCTCTCGATTGCCGCACGCCACGGGGACCGCGATCTGTTCGATCGCATGCATGCCGCGGCCAAGAAGGAGACCAACGAGAATTTCCGCGGCGATCTGATCTTCTGTCTCGGCCTGTTCCAGGATCCCGAAATCATCAAGACCGCGCTACCCATCGCGCTGAGCGGTGAATTCGACGTTCGAGAGTCGTTCGATATCATGTTCGCGCCCTCGGAAAGGCGGCAAACCCGCGACTTCGCCTACGATTTCGTCAAGCAGAACTGGGACCTCCTGGTGGCCAAGCTTCCCACCGACACAGGGTCTTACGTGCCTTATGTTGCCTCCGGATACTGCGACGCCGAGCATCGCAAGGACGCGGAGAGTTTCTTTACTGGCCGGTCCACGAAGTTTACAGGCGGCCCCCGCATCCTCGCCCAGGTCCTCGAGGGCATCGACCTGTGCATCGCGTATAAGAACGCCCAGGAAGCGAGCGTTACAGAATTCCTAAAATCGTATAAACCGGCTGCAAGCGCCAGCAGCCGATAGCGCGGAGCGAGACCCTGAGACGCGCCCTACGTGTTGGCAAAGAAAACCGCAGGTGAGACGTGAAACCGCTGGCTCAGTCGAGCAATGTGGTCACGGTTCAACCGCCGCTTGCCGGCAAGGACCAGTGACACGGTGCTCTCGCTGCCCAGTTCGGCTGCAATGTCCCGTTGCGCGAGCCCGTTCTGGCGAAGAAGGAAACGTAATACATCGACCGGGTCAGCGTCCGGTATGGCGTAACGCTCCTCCTCGTAGCGCTCGATGAGAAGCGTCAGCAACTCGACGGCATCTTCCTCGTCTGGCGTGGGGTGGGGCTTCGCCGTTAGCTCAAACAGCGCCTTGGTGTATTCCGCCAGTTCCTGATCCGAGTGGATCAAGCGCGGCGCTCCCCGTCGGATCATCTCGGTTGGATTCGCCAGTGCAGCGCTCATTGTCTAACCCCTTTGTCCCAGTTGGCGGGATTGTCATATTGCTTGTGCGTCAGGAAGGATCGGATATAGACGTGCCGCTCCGTGAGCCTCCCATACTTCAGGCGCGAGTAATGAATGATGGTTACCAGCCGATAGCGGTTCTCGCGGATGTTGAATATCACGTAGCCCCTCACGTTGTCAGCGTCAGCGAAAACTTGCCGGACTTCCACGAAGTTTCGCCAGCAGGCGGCCTTTACGATCTTGTGCCATGCCGCGATTTCCTTCGCGGCATCCGGGTACTGCGCCATCGCACGGTTCAAGTGCCCTTTGGTGACGACGTGCATGAAGGCTTACCCTCGGTCCGCCGTGCAACAACTTATTACGCCGTGCAACAACTTATTTATCCCCATTCTACTTTGCAAAATGCAAAGTGTCAACGAAATATGTCAGACAGGTTTACCGAATCCCCGCCACGCAGCACAGACTTTTATGACCCACTGAAACTCTCTCCCACACCATTTCGTCTGAGCCCATGTAGTCAATAACACCATCTGAAAGGGTGTCGAGATGGGTCATACGAAGGTTAGGTACATTTTGTCCGTCTTCTTGCTGCTTTCCTTTTCGGTCTTCTTTCCCAATCGGTTGGCGGCCCAAGTTTCCCCGGGTACGATTCGCGGCCTAGTATCGGATCCCTCCGGCGCCGGCGTTCCCGTGGCGGTTGTGCAGGCGGTCTCGTCCTCGGGGCAAACCAGCTCCGGGGTTGCGAAGGCCGACGGGAGCTACGAAATCCACGGACTTGCGCCGGGCATGTACACCGTGCGAGCGCAGGCCAAGGGCTTTGCAATCTTTGAAAGGCAGAGTGTTGAGCTTGTCGCGGGGCAGGGCAAAAAGCTGGACATTGCTCTCCAACTCGCCGAGGAGAAAGAACAAGTCACCGTCTCCGCGCAAACCACGCAAGTGAGCGTCGCGCCGCAGGACAACGCCACCGCGCTCGTTATCAAGGGTGAAGACCTGCAAGCGCTCTCCGATGACCCGGACGAATTGCAGTCTGAACTCGACGCGCTGACAGGGCCGTCGGCGGGGCCCAATGGCGGCCAGATCTATGTGGACGGCTTCACGGCCGGACAGCTTCCGCCCAAGGCGGATATTCTCGAAATCCGCATCAACCACAATCCCTTCTCAGCGGAATACGACAAGCTGGGTTACGGCCGCATTGAAATCACCACACGCCCGGGCGCGAGCCAGCTTCACGGCCAGATTCTGGGCAACCTGAATGACTCGGTTTTCAACTCGCGGAATCCCTTTGCGCCGCAGGAACCAGGCTATCATTCGGAGTTTTTCAACGGAAGCGTCGGGGATGCGCTGAGCCGGAAAGCTTCGTTCTTCTTCACGTTCTTCCAGCGCGACATTCAGGATAACTCGATCGTCTCAGCGTTCACCCTCAGCCCTACGCTCGTTGAGACGCCGTTCAGCCAGGCGGTGGCGAGCCCCGCCACGCGCACCAATCTCAGTCCTCGCTTCGATTACCAGTTGAGCCAGAACAACGTGCTGACCGTGCGCTACCAATTCTTTGACAACAACCTCCGCAACTCCGGGATCGGAGCCCTCAATCTACTTTCGCAGGCTTACAACACTCATTCTCTCGAACATACTCTCCAGGTGAGCGACACGCAGGTGTTCAGCGCCAAGACGCTGAATCAGTTTCGCTTCCAATATCTCCACGACGACACCGACCAGACTTCCCAGAACCTCGAGCCCGCCATTTATGTCTTGGGCGCGTTCACAGGCGGCGGCAACACTTTGGGGGTTTCCACAGATTCTCAGAACCATTACGAGTTCCAGAACCTGACATCCCTGTTTCTTGGCCGGCACACTTTGGTGGTTGGAGGCCGCCTGCGGGATGTCCAGGATTCAAACACCTCCGACGCGTACTTCAACGGCGAATTCACGTTCCCCTCGCTCCAGGCCTACCAGGCGGCGAAGCAAGCCCTGCAAGCCTGTACGGCGGGCGGGGGTACCCTGTGCCAGGCGAGCGGGGCAAGCCAGTTCTTGATGGACGCCGGACGGCCCCTGGAAACCGTCAATCTGGTCGACGTCGGCCTCTTCGCGCAAGACGACTGGCAACTCCATCCCGGCATGACGCTGAGCGGGGGCCTGCGCTGGGAAACGCAGAACGACATCCACGATCATTCTGATTTTGCCCCGCGACTGGGTTTTGCCTGGGGACTCCGCCGCTCGCAGAAGGGGCCGGCGAAGACCGTTCTGCGCGTCGGATCAGGCGTGTTCTACGACCGCTTTGCTTCCAATCTGGTGCTCAACGCGGATAGGTTGAACGGCATCAATCAGCAGCAGTTCATCATTTCCTCGCCCGATTTCTTCCCTAATATTCCGTCGCTTAGCACTCTTGAGAGCCTCTCCACCACGCTTCCCGCCAGCTATCAAATCGCCCCCAATTTGCGGGCGCCTTACGTCTGGCAGTCGGCGGCGAGCCTCGAGCAGCAAGTGACCAAGAACGCGACGGTCTCGCTGACGTATCTCCACTCGCGCGGGCTTCACCAGTTCCTGCTCGATGACATCAACGCGCCTCTTCCGGGCACGTTCCGCCTTGGCGATCCCGAAGCAGGCGTTCGGCCCCTGGGTAACGCCGTCGGCAACCCCTATCAGTACGAGTCCGTCGGCCTCTTCAACCAGAACCAACTGATTGCCAATTTCAATGTGCGGTTGGGCACTCGGCTTTCCTTGTTTGGCTATTACACGCTCAACTACGCTGATTCGGATACGACGGGGAACAATCCCACCATCACCATGAACCCGTACGATCTTCTGGAGAGCTATGGGCGAGCGTCCTTCGACGTTCGCAACCGATTCTTCCTGGCGGGCACCTGGAATCTGCCCCATCGCTTTAGTCTCAGTCCCTTCCTGGTCTCCGCCTCCGGCACACCCTTCAACGTTACGATGGCGCCCGACATATTTGGAACCGGGGTCGTAAACAGCGCCCGCCCTGCCTTCGCCGCGGCAGGCGAGGCCGGTCCTGAAATTGTGGCAACCCGCCTCGGCACGTTCAATATTGCGCCGCAGACCAACCAGGCTCTGATTCCCATCAACGATTTTACCGGACCAGGCCAATTCACTCTGAACTTGCGGCTTAGCAAGACGTTTTCCTTCGGCAAAGAGGTTACCCGGCGAGCCTCGACGGCTGGCGGTGGAAGTGGCGGCGGATTCGGCGGCGCGGGCGGCAGAGGCGGCGGTGGTGGCGGGGGGAGGGGCGGTTACGGTGGGGGCGGTGGATTAGGCGGCCGCGGAATGGGAGGTGGTGGCGGCGCGGGCGGTTTCTTTGGTCCGGGGAATAATGCCGGCACCAGGCGCTACAGCCTCACGTTCAGCGCTTACGCTCGCAACGTCCTGAATAACGTGAATCTCGGCTCGCCTGTCGGTGTCATCGGGTCGCCCCTGTTCGACCAGTCAAACTCGCTGGGCGGCGTCTTCGGCGGCGGCGGCGGGTCCCAGGCGGCGAACCGCCGCATTGACTTCCAGGTGGTTTTCAGTTTTTAGGATGAAGTTCGGAAATGAAAAACCGAAACTCGAAACATGCGAAAGGGGTTGAGTTAGCAGAACGCTGAGAGCCGACGGCAGACAGCTCCAGTATTAACCCCCGAGCGGCGAGTCGGTCGAACCAGCCACCGCCGTGCTGTTTTGACGAATCACAGCCGACTGATCGGTGTAGTAGTAGTTCGTTCCCGTGATTCCAACGGTGATGGGAGTAGCGGTTATCGAGTAAGTGTTGATCCGCCCGCTGGGGTCTGGAGTGCCGCTGCATCGGGGATCATCGAGTTCCCGCAGGTTCGGGGCGGTTGCCCCTTGGCGAACGCAAGGGCCGCTGCTCGAAGGAGAATGCGCAGCGCTTTCTCTCAGGTTTGAGGGTGACCAGCATACCCAAGGCACTCCATCGGTGCGCGCATCTGGCGGGGGGCCGTTTGCACGCCGACGAAGGATCCGACAGGCCGGATCCTCGCCAACCAGGGGGCGGCGAGGCTTCCCCCTCCGAGTCGCCGGGTCTGCCCTCTCCTTGACGACGGACGTTTCAACGGCCCCCCACTTGGCTCAGTCCCGTCGGCCCAAATTGCCCGACAAGACGGCAACGCGCGTGCTCGCTGTGACGCAAACACCCTCTCGGACAGCGCGACTCCACTCTGGCTCTAAAGTACGAGAAGCGCAATTGCACTAACGTACTAGAGTGAGCCGACATGAAAGGACGGAGAAGCGACGACGCAAGCGCCACTCAGGCCCGGGGCATCCGGATGAAAGGCGCCCGGCCCCTGACACTTGTCACCTGTGTCTACATTCCAGGGATATGATCGGCGAGGGAAGAGGCTTGTGTCGTAGCGGCCTTGGCGTCCGGCGTGTTTGCGAACCCGCCGATGTAGCGGCCTTTGCGAAACATGCAGAGTCCGCCCAGGTATTGGTCGTCGGCCTGGAAGGACTCATCGGCAACGTGGGCCGGCGCGGCCTCAGCGAATCGTTGCCGCAACTGGCTGAAGACGGCCGCCGCGGACCCGGGCGAGGCTTCCATCACAACGAAGGCCTGCCCTTGCTCATAGTGCGCTACGAAGCCGCGCTTAAGCAGGCGCAAACCCAGGACACTTTCGGGGATCAAGCGCACGGAGGCCAGCTTCGCAGTGGGAAACCAGGAGAGCGCGGCCGGGGGCGTCGTGCGGTCCGTTATTCGCTTCTCAGCTTCAGTTGCGAAGGCGCGCAACGCCGTCGTGCCTCCCTTTTCGGGACTTGCAGTCAGCTCAACGTAGTACTTGCCCTTGCAGAAAAGCGCGCGGCGCGGCAAGACCTGGCCGCCCATGCCAAGTTTTTCGATAGGCATCTGCGGATCGAGGTTTGTCGAAAATACTCCGTAGGCGGAGTCCGCGTCGTCCATCTCGAAAACGTCGATCGTGATGGATCCGCCCTTGGACCGGCAGGTCACGCCCTGCATCTCGACCAAGCCGTACAGAATATAGCCTTCGGCGCTCCCGTTCAGGTACTCGAATAGATTGTCGGGAGTGTAGTGCCGCGTGCCGCCTCGCTGTCCCCATCCCGCCACGAGGTGGCAGTCCGCCACCTCCGCCGCCCGCACACCTGTCGCCACAGCCAGCACGATAAGCAATAACCGTAGCATATGACCTGGCAGCCACCCACTCGCCCGCCCCTCTCCCCCTTGGGAGTCTGAATGAAAACGCCTCAAGACTGTCATTCCGAGCGAAGCGAGGAATCTCGCTCTGAATGTTTTTAAGGCAGTGCGAGATTCCTCGTCGCCTGGGGCTCCTCGGAATGACAGATTAGTCGAGTCATCACACAGACTCGCCTGGGGGAGAAGGTGGCCCGGAGCCGGCGCTTTCTCCAGCCGGGCCGGGACGGGTGAGGGGGTTCTCTCCGAACTAATCGTCAACAGTTTCGTCAACCAGGCCACCCGGAGTCTCACGCAAACAAGTCCTGTGCGCGCGCCATCCGGCTCGCGACCTTCACACCGTTCGGGCAAATCACCGTGCAGTCCGCGCAATCCCGGCAGCGCACGGCGGTGATCTCTGCAGGCAAAGCCAGGAAATGCTCGCGGCCCAGAGAGAATTGCCCGTAACCCTCGGCGTAGGTGAGAAAACGCAGCACGTCGGCCACCGGCAGTCCCTGTTGGCAGGCCCCATCGCATTCCCCGCACATTCGGCAGTAGAACGGTGCGATGCGTTCGAGTTGGTGCGCCAGCAGTTTCTCCTCGACCTCGGAGAAGGGCCCCGCCATGGCCTTCAAGTTTTCCTCGAGCTGGTCCATGTCGGTCATGCTTGGAATGGTGGTGTTCACTTTCGGTGTCTTCAGCACCCATTTCAGCGCGGCCAGGAGCGCCCCATTCTTCGTGAGTTGTGGGTAAAATGCACGGCGAGGACTCCCGGGACGGAAACCTCCCGCCATCACCTTCATTGCCACCACGCCCATTCCCGCATCGCTGGCCTGCCCAATGACGTCGGTCATCCCTTTGTCCATCGTGAAGTTATATGTGGTCAGGACAACGTCCACGGCGTTTTTCTTGACCAGGAATGGAATCATGTCTTTTGCCTTGTGCGTGCTGAGGCCGGTAAAGCGGATTTTCCCCTGCTGTTTGGCCACCTGCTGAGCCTCAAACATTTCATCCGAAGCATTCGAGGCCCGATCCCGCCCGTGCAGGAACCAGATGTCGAGGTAATCGGTGCCCAATTCGCGCAAGCTCGTATCCAAATCGCTCAAGAGGCTATTCTTATCACGGCCATCCGACTTGCTGGAGAGTACAAGATCCTTGCGCTTCCTCTTGAGCGCCGCGCCCACCATGCGCTCGTTGTTGCCATGCTGGTAGCCGCGCGCCGTATCGAAATAGGTGATGCCGATATCGGCTGCTCGCTCGATCACGCTGGCGTCGGAAGTGATCATGCAACCAAACCCTACGGAAGTGACCTTCAGCCCTGTCTTGCCAAGGATGCGGTAACTTAGCTGCGGTGAAGAGTCCAGGGACGGTGAGGCGGCTGTCGACGCTGATCCGATAGTCGCATTGCGCGTGCCGGCGCGGGCAGCCAGCCCCGCCACCGGGAGCGCCAACCCTGCTTGTAAGAAATCACGGCGAGAATTGCGCGGTTTCATGAAGACGTCTCCTCATCAAATAGTCAATTCACAAGAAAGGCGCACCTATCATAAACTCTTCTGGGCGCGTATGCCAGTCAGGAAATCGATATTCTCTTTCAACTGCCGGCGGGCGGCCGCTACATCAAGCGGTAGGCTTGTTTGCGGTGGTCGGCTGCGACCAGAAAGACAATTCTCTGCGTCGCATCGATTTCATAGAAGAATCGCCACTCGCCCACACGATATCGCCAAGTGGGGGGTTCCCAGTTCTTCAGGCGCTTGATATTCGGGCCCCAGTAGGGGTTTTCGCGGAGGATGGGATAGATGTGATCGCGCAGCTTGGCTTCCAGACGAAGCCGAACGGCGGGTCCGAAACTCGCGAGGTCTTTCGAAAATTGCCGCGTCGCGAAGATTCTAAACGGCGGGGATGAACCGGCCTTGGCGCTTTCGGGCATTTCGTGAACCCGTCTGGAGTCGCTTCACCAGTTCGGGCCGCGAGGCAATCTCCGCCATCTCGGTGTCGTCCGCAAAGCTGTTTTCCAGAATGCCCCGCAGGGCCGCGGTCTCCACCAAATTAGCCAAAGACCTGCGCTCCGCTTTGGCGGCCCGGACGAAGGTTTGGTAGGTCTCATCGTCCAGCCGCATGGTCAGAGTTTTCGCCACTGGTGCTCTCCATCAAATGTATTCGATATGAATATAAACGAAGACAATCTCGGCGTCAACTCCGGCAACCGGGCAAGAAGATGCGGCGCTTGAAGAGCAACTGTGTTCCGTCGGGGGTGCGCGACCTGGAAGTTAGGAGCGGTGGATTTTCTTTTTTTGTGCTATATTTCTGAGCGTATATAGATGCTCAGACAGGAGGCTCCGATGCCTGACTCTCTTTCCGCTTTAGAAGCT
>JBELAJ010000101.1:0-19255 GCA_049508935.1 Terriglobia bacterium
CCCCCAACGCGGTGAGCATCTCCGGCAGGGGTTCAGGGTCAACCTCGAACAGCAACGGCGATTCGGTAGGAGAGCGTCTGGGCTGTTTGCGCATGCCGGGATAATACCGGAATTCCGCACCCAGGGGGTGAGAAATGCACGCCGAAACCCGCGCCATCCCAGACTACGCAACCCCCCTTTGTCCACAAGAACCTGCGGCGCTGCCGGAAAGTCTGGCCGAAAAACTTATTAACGGATCGGGGCCCGGCTGTGAGTGACCCGACTGGAATCATAGCGTGCGAACGGTTTGCAGGGAGCAGCTTCGCGCCCTTCGCACTATAATGTCTTTCATGATCAACGAGTGGGGGCGATACCGTAGTCAACATCTGTCTCCAGGCGGCAGGCCGATTTCACGTCGCGCCTTCCTGAGTGGGTGGGGATCGATGATGGCTGGCCTACGGCAGGCCGGTCCTTCCGGAAGCATCTTTGCTGTGACGGACCCTTCGGCCTCGCAGGAGCGCCAGATTCGATTTGAGAATCGCCAACCTCAGACTGGAATTGACTTTGTCCTCCGGAATGGGACCACGGAGGACAAACCCATTATCGACTCGGTGCTCGGCGGCGTGGCTGTTTTTGATTTTGACAACGACGGATTCCTTGATATTTTCTTTACTAACGGGGCGAAGATTGCCACACTCGAAAAAGACAACGAGAAGTTTCACAACCGGCTCTACCGCAACAACCATGACGGCACGTTCACCGATGTCACGCACCTTGCAGGAGTCGCTGGCGAGGGCTACAGCATGGGTGTTGCAGCAGGTGACTACGATAACGACGGGTGGGTTGACCTCTATGTTGCGGGAGTTAACAGGAACATTCTTTATCACAACAACGGCGACGGGACTTTTACAGATGTAACCGATCGTGCTGGGGTTCGCGGCAACGACCCCTCGGGCAAGAAACCATGGTCCGTGGCAGCCGCCTGGATCGATTACGATAACGATGGCAAGCTGGACTTGTTCGTGGTCAATTATTTAGACTGGTCGATCGAAGGCAACAAAGTCTGCGGCGACCCAGGTAAGCGGCTGTCGTGCCTTCCTACGATTTATAATGGCCTTCCCAATATCCTTTACCACAACAACGGGGACGGAACTTTTTCGGATGTTTCCGTGCTCACCGAGATCAGTCGGCACATTGGGAAGGGTATGAGCGTCGCGCTGGCAGACTATGACGGGGATGGTTTTACGGACATTTTCGTGACCAACGACACCATGAGGAATTTTCTGTTCCGGAATCTGGCAGGGCGCAGTTTTGCCGAGGCCGGCATCGAAGCAGGCGTCGCGTATAACGGAGATGGAATGGCTCTTTCCGGAATGGGGGCTGACTTTCGCGACATCAATAATGACGGGCGTCCTGATATCGTTATGACCGCTTTGACCGGGGAGACTTTTCCTCTATTCTTGAACGAAGGCGCTGGTGTTTTTACGGAATCGACTTACCAATTGGGGGTAGGCTGGAGCACCTCACAACTCACCGGGTGGGGTGTAGGGGCGTACGATTTCAACAACGACGGCTACAAGGACTTGTTTACCGCCAACTCCATGGTAAGCGAGAACATTGCGTCTTACAGCCACGAGCGGTACGAGTTATCAAATGCGCTCTTCGAGAATCAAGGGGGCGCCGGTTTTCGAAACGTGAGCGCGGAAGCCGGTCCAGCTTTCAGAGTCCCGCGAGCTCATCGGGGAAGCGCCTTCGGAGACCTGAATAACGATGGTCGCATCGACGTAGTCGTTGCGGTGATCGGCCAGCCCGCCGAAATTCTCTTTAATAACTCGCCGAACGGCAACCATTGGCTTCTTCTCCAGGCGGAAGGGACCAGAAGCAACCGCGACGGCATTGGAGCCCGTATCAAAGTCACCGGCGAGTCCGGATTTATTCAGTATAACCACGTGACCACTGCGGTCGGCTACGCAAGTTCTTCCGACCGACGAGTCCACTTCGGGCTTGGTCCCGACCGCCGGGCCCGGGAAATTGAGATTCTTTGGCCAAGCGGTACCGTCCAAAAGCTTAAGGACGTTCCGGCAGACCAATGTCTGAAAGTTAAGGAAGAATGAAAAAGTCTCGACAGCCCTGTTGGACGGCGGTAAGAAGCAACTTACCATGCCTTTCCAAGAGCGTACGTTTTTTGCTTGTTCTCCCTTTGGCGGGACTTCTGGCTGCGCTGGCCAGCTTTGCCGCAGAAGCCACTTCTTGTGCGGGAGTGCAGTCGCTGTTGACAGCGACGAAGCAGGCGTTTGAACGAGAGGACCTTGCTCTGGCGGAGCGGACTGCACTCAAAGTCCACGAGAAAAGCCCTCAGTGTAATGAGGTGCTCCTCTGGCTGGGCCAAGTTCGCGAAGCTCAGGGCGATGTCTTATCCGCCCAATCTCTTTTCTCACGCTACACGGTGAGGGAACCTCATGATTCTAAGGGCTACTTTTACCTGGCTCGATTGATCGTCGCCCAGCAGGATTATGATAGAGCTGACCTCCTGACAGAGGAGGCGCTCTCACGTAAACCCGATGACCCAGACGTTCTGGCGCTTCGCGGGCGGATCCTGGCAGCCAAAGGGGACAACATCAGGGCGCAGGAACTCCTCGAAAAAGCCTGCAAACTGGCTCCCAACCATGTCGAAGCGCACTTTCAGCTCGGAAGACTGTTCCGCCAGACCGAACGGCCTTTGGATGCCGTCGTGCAATTCGAAAAAGCCATTGCTTTGGAACCTCGAAGCCCGCGCGTACATGAGCATCTTGCCCTCACCCTCGAGGAGTTGGGTGAGAATGAGAAGGCGGAGGCGGAGTACCGGAAAGCTCTGCAGCTGAATGAAGGTCCGTTATCTGACCCTTTTCTTGATATCAATTACGGGCGGTTCCTGCTCAAGCAGAATCGACTTCTTGAGAGCAAGCAATACTTGGACCGTGCAGCCCATCAGGCACCCGAAGCGCGTTCGACCTTCTACGAGCGAGCAAGACTAGACATACGCCTGAAAGACTACACGCAGGCCCGACGCGACGCTGAACGCGCACTTGCCCTTCCCAATCTCATGGGCGATGTTCAAGACACCCAGCTATTCTATTTGCTGGTCACCATCTATACCAGAACGGGCGAAAAGGAGCTTGCACGAAAGTACTCAGAATTATGCCGCGTCTTTTCGGCGCCCGTTAAAGCCAGCCCTCTGCCCGGGAACACGCGCTGATGACTCCAGCGCCCCTGGCTCCCCAGACTTGTTCGATTCACACCCGGCCGTGCTCTCGGGACAGGTCAATCCGCGGAGGCATTGTAAGAATCAACCAACAAGCGGGTGGCAGCTTCCACCAGCATTTCACCGCCTCCGGGAGCGCACAAGGAGTTGGTAGGTTCGTAGTTCCCTTCAGCGAAGGCCTTACGGTCCGGCACATAGTGGGGAGCATCACTCGTCAGTTCGTCCACGATTGTAAAGTGGAACGGCGACGCGAGTTTGATCGCCATTCCTAACTCGACAAATACCTCGCCCGGCAGCCCCACCCATGCGAGTTCGCGGCCCAAGGAAACCACTTCCACTTCCGCATCAATGGGCTTGCCCTGGTACTCTGCTACCATCAGGACTTTGAGAGCACGCACCAAGTCAAGAAACTCGAAACTCTCCGGACCCTGTTTTACGGCGCGGTTCACCATTTCGCGTGACTTTTCCACTTCCCCCGGCTGGATCTGCTGAACCGGCAGCTTGACAATCTCGCGTCGGATTTTCAGTGGCCCAGTGACCTTGGTCAGCAGGGGATATGTGTTCAATACTGCCCCTGCCAGGATAGTGCCAATCCGTGCTGCCTCCTGCACGCTGCTCTGGGGCTCAGCACTCTTGACGTCGATGTGGTTGATGTTTCCCGCTGTCCCGATAGCAAAGACCGTCAGCATTCCGGAACCCATCACGGTGCCTAGCAATTTGCCAAGGGTGTAAGGGTAATCTGCCGAAAACGCCGTGCCGCCGGTCGTATCCAGATGCATCGCGTAATTTACGAAAGTTGCCTGGGGTGTGGATGGCGGAGCTTTAAAGTAGACCACTGAAACGTCAGGATCAACGGGCCCGGCCGGCCGAACGATATTCGGATTCAACTTACCGGGGTTCCATCCGACTGTGCCGTCTTTCATGAAGAAACGCCGATTAAAACAAAGTGTGTTCTCGCGGCCGATCCGAGCCCAAACCTCGGTGGGCTGCAGATTCGCCTCAGCCTCCTTAACAGCTTCGGCAATCTTGCCGGCCAGCGCGGCGCGGTAATCCCTAGCCACCTGTGCGGGCGGGCCCCCGAGCATGTCGAGAAAGAAGTGGTTCATCTCGGGACCCGTGTGGGTATGCGTAGCGCTGATCATCACGTGGTCCGGGGGCACGTGCGTTGTTTGTTGGATGATATGGCGCGCCTCATCGACGAATGTGCGGGGCAGGCCAACTAAGTCACATGCCACAATAGCAGCCTCCACGCCGTCTTCTTCCAGGACGATCGCTTTCGCGTAGAGGGGATCGTGGGTTCCTGTGTTCAGGCGGACTGAATAGTATCCCCCCATTGGCATTCCGCGCGGCGGCGTGATATCCACCGCCGCCCGGCCCATCCGCAAATCTCCAGCCAAGGCTGAAGCAAGAGTCCAAAAGGTTATAAGCATCCATTGCGCAGCGAGTCGCATAAGTTTTCCCTCTCTTTTCCTGAGCACCGCAAGCGTATGCAGTCGCACAACTGTTAGCGTGCCTTGACCTCATCGAATAAGTAAAGCAGAACTTCACGGTGGCCCTTACCCAGCTTCCGTCAACCCCCCCCCGCTCGAGTGGGAGAGGTGGCGGGGCTAAGGGCGGACGCAACCATACTCAGGAGCTCAGCAAGAATGCACCCCAACCGGCAGCCCTTTACTCAGCTAAGCTGCGGAGAGACACGCCCATAGGACGAGCCGGTTTCCGGTTCAAAGGGTGGCGCCTTGGGAGGAGTCGGAACTTTCCCAGGCGTCATCTGCCCGGCCAATTCCAGCCCCGCTTGGACGAATTGCCGTCCGGCCGAGACCTCCAGATTACTGTAACTGGTGAGCCGCGTTTCGTACCCGCCACCGTGCGGCCCGAAAGCTTCCTCCGTTGGAACGTACCCTACGCAACCGTTCGCCAGCTCCACCGGAAACGTAAAGGGAAACCGGCTCTTCGCCTTGAGCTCCAAACCGTACTCAACAAACAATTCCGCCGGATTCGTCAGAAATACTGCCGGCCCCACCTGGATGGTCTGCACTTCCACCTCGGCGGCCGGCTCTTTCGCCAGCAGCGCGTCCAGCAGCACAATCTCCTTGGCAAACACCCAGTCGGTCCGGTCTACCTGCTTAGGGTCCTTTTGCACCAACGCGTAACTCTGCCGCAGGTGCTCCGCATTCGGCGCACGACGCTTGATGTTCCACACTTTGCTGCGCGCACCCAAGGAAATTTCTTCACTGGAGGCCGCTTTGACTAATACCTTCACTGCTTCTGCGCCCACACTGCTCCCCACAATTTCCGCCCACTTCTCCTCTGTGGGAAACGCATAAGGGCTCAGGTTATCCACCTGGGTTATGTCTCCGCAGCAGCCTTGCAAGAAAACTACGCCGACCTCTGATCCCAGCGAACCCCGGATCGTCTTTTCCATGTAGTAAATCCAATTGGCGGAAAACCCTCCGGGGCTGGTCGTGGCGTGGCAAACAAAGTTCACTATACATCCCAAAAGCCGCCCCCCCTTGTCCCACACTCCTACCACGCCCACCTGGGGATCAATCGGGCCCGCGTAACCTACAATGTCGGGGTTGCCTTGGCCGGGATGAGTGTAGGTCAGGCCATTCTTCATGCGCAGCCGCCGGTTGAACGACACCGTGCCTTCCTTCCCCACTCCGAACCCGCAGCGCGCCTCTACCCGGCAACTGTGGGCGTGGCAAACCGCCGTGACAATTTCCTCCTGCACCCGTTCCAGGTAGCCGGCATCTGCGTCTTGAGACACCTCGTAGGCTAATTTTCTTACCAGTGGGGGAGCGTCGTCGTAGGACCCCGGTTGGACCATGCCGATGGGCCCGGCGGAGTGATCGTGTGAGGCGCCGATGAGCACCGAATCAGGCGGAATTCCGCAGCGTTCGTGGATAATTTTCCTGGCCGCGAGCACAAGGGGCCTCGGAACCATGAGGGCGTCTAAACCCACCAGCGCTACCCGTGTCCGCCCATCGTCGAAGATCACAGCACGAACCTTGCAGGCGTCGTGGATCTTCCATTCACGCTCCTTAATATAGTCACCTGGCATCTCCATGCCCGGATCTGGAGTAATGTCGCGCTCCGCGAACCCCACCCTCAAGGATGGTTCTCCCTCAGGTGTTGAGCCGGCTACTTTACTCTTCCCATAAAGCTCCGCGGGAACGCCCAGCGACATGCTGGCAGCGGCGCTTGTTTTCATAAATTCTCTACGGTTCATGTGCGGCTCCCTCTGATTCTTGCTTTACGTCAAACTAGAACATTGCTTGATTAGTCGAGTTGAGGAGGCACGTCGCCGTAAGTCCACGGCTGGGAACTGGAGACTTTGGGTCGCGTCGGAACCACACCCGGTTTCATGGGCGCCACCAGTTCGAGCCCTGCCTCCACTATTTGGGCTCCCGCTGTTACTTCGAGGTTACTGTAGGCGGTCAGTCGCGTTTCGTAGCCGCCGCCGTGGGGGCCGAAAGCTTCCTCGGTGGGCACATAGCCAAGATAGCCATTCGCGTACCCCACAGCGTAGGTATGGGGAAAGTGACTCCGGGCTTTCAGATCGAGCCCATACTGGCAAAACAGCTCTGCCGGGCTGGAGACAAAGATCGCCGGGCCGATTTGAAGGGCCTGGACTTCAGCTTCGGCCACGGGCTCCTTTTTGAGGAGGGCATCCAGCATGACAGTCTCTTTGGCAAATGCCCAGTCGGTAGCACCCACGGTCTCAATATCCTGTTTGACCAATTCGTAGGCCCGCTCGACGTGCTCGGGAGTCGGCACGCGCCGCTTTATTCGCAACACCTTCGACTCCGCGTCCAAAGGGGTCAGATCGCCCTTGACTACGCTCCAGAGCACCTTGGCCGCCTCGGCCCCGACCCGGCCACCCACAAATTGAGCCCATTCTTCCCCCGGCGGGTCTTGATAAGGACTGAGATTATCAACTTGGGTAACGTCACCTGCCGCCCCCTGAAGAAACACGACCGGAACTTCAGTCCCCAGAGCACCTCGAATCGCCTGTTCCATGAAATAAATCCAGTTGGCCGAGATGTCCCTGCCTGAACCTGGATTGGTAGTGGCGTGACAGGTGAAGTTGACAATGCATCCCAGCAAGCGATCCCTCTTGTCCCACGCTCCGATCACTCCAACCTGCGGATCAGTAGGGCCTGCGTAACCGACGATATCCGGATTAGCATGGCCGGGATGAGTGTAGGTGCGTCCGTTCTTCATCCGCAGACGCCGGTTGAAGGCTACTTGGTTTTCACTGCCTGTCCCGACGCCGCATCGCGCCTCAACCAAGGTGTCGTTTGCTTCCCAGACCGCGCCGGCTAACTGTTCCACCACGCGCTTAATGTAGCCTGCATCCGCCACGGTCGACATGTCGTAAGCCAGGTGTTGCACGAGTGCCGGCGCATGATCGTACTGCCTGGGCAAAACCCCCATGAGGGGGCCCGAGGAATGGGAGTGTGACGCCCCAACCAACACCGCCGCGGGCGAAATTCCGCATTGTTCCTGAATCTGTTTTCGTGCTTCCTGAACGACTGGCCGCGGGATCCCTCCTGCGTCAATGCCCACCAGAGCGATTCGAGTAGGACCGGCACTGAACACCGCCGCCCGCACCTTGCAGCGGTCATGGAATCCCTTCAAGTAGTTTTTTTTGTAATCGGCAGGCATTTCCATTCCGACGTCCGGCGTTATGTCGCGCTCGGCGAAACCCGCCTTCAACGAAACTCCTCCCGGAGGCGTTGAGCCCCCAGGTTCTGCTTTTGCATCAAAAGCCCGAGGGACACCCTGCGAAAAGGCGAGCACCCCACCGGACCGTATGAAGTCTCTTCGGTTCATCTCCAGGTCTCCCCACGCCGCGATCGGAATCTGGTTTTCTACCCGTCAGCGCGGCGTTATGTTCAGCGCACAGGGCCTGGCCGAGGTGCTGCCTCTCAGCCAAGGTGCAGCACCGCGACCGGAGCCTCGAAAGCGGCGCGATCTGCCATCGCGCCGCTACGGTTTTTCAGTTGTACGATCAACAGTTGTCACGCGCGAACATTACTGTTAGAACGCAATCCGCAACCTCAGTGCGATCGCTCGTGATTCGCCCGCCTCCACCATTCCGCCTCCTATGTTTAGGCCTCCTAATGGAGCGTAGAGCTGCCCGACCTGCGAGGGCACCGAGATGTTGCTATATGGGAATGCGTACGTAGGATTGTTGAGCATGTCAAAGAACGCTGCCGAGAAACCGATACGCACCCGCTCCTTGACTAGGAAATCCTTCGAGAGGTTCATGTTGGTAACGTCGATGCCCGGGCCCTCGATGATGTTCGCCCCGCTGTTCCCAAAGTGTCCCGGCTGAGGAACGGCGAAGCAGGCGGCGTTAAACCACATGGTCGTAGTGCGCTGGCTGGCAGGTAAGTTGCCGTTGCAGATCCTGTCGGGAAAGCCGCCGTAGGTGTTGCTATTGGAAGGGTCAGACCCGGAATAGGATGGTGTGAAGTACTGTCCGCTTTGGAGTTCGGTGTTCCAGTTTATAGTCCAGTTCCCAAGCACTGCCCGCGCGATAGCTGGCGAGTTGCTTCCCCATCGCTGTCCCCGGCCGAACGGCAAGGGGTAGATGAAATTCGTTATGAACCTATGCCGTGCCGTATACGCATCGTGGCTCCAAAGGCCAAGATTATAGGGGTTTTCCAGATCCTCCATGGTATCCATGCTGTTCGCATAGGTGTAATGAGCGTCGAAGGTGAGGTGTCCGAGCTTCTTCTTGGCCTCGATCATTAACCCGTCGTACTTGGATTGGCCATTCCTTTCTTCAAAATCGGTGGCAATGAACTGTGGCCAGGGGTTTCGACTCGGAGTCCAGGGAATCAGGCTGGGCTGAGGTAAATTAGTACTAAGCGCGTAATCCATACCTTTGCCCCGGTTCCCAACATAAGATATCGAAAGTCCAACGTTATGGATTTGCCGCTCGACGCTGGCGCTGAACTCGTAGATGATTCCGTTGGTCATGTTGGCCGGGTAGCCCAGCACGCTTTGCCCAGGGACGCTCGCCAACGACAAGCTGGAGGGGAAAGGATTGGGCATGGTGAACAACGGCTGCCCCGCGGTGAACGTGTTGGTGTAAGATTCCGCTATCGAGAACGGGGCTGGGGCGGTAAGTAAGCCCTGGCTAATGACTTCGCCGGTACCCAAAGGCTGGGAGTACATCCCGAATCCACCCCTGACCACGGTTTTGTCCGTGAGCAGGTACGCAGCCCCAAGACGCGGACGAAACAGCTTCTTCTCAGGATTAGGCAGCGCTTGGCCCGCAACCACATTTATGATGCTGGTGGGGTAGAGCGGACTGATCTTGCTGATTGCAGCTTGAGGAACAATCACGTCGCCAGTCGTGGGATCCCAGTTATACACCAGCCCATCGTTGTAGGTCGGCCAGTTGAAGTACTCCCAGCGCAAACCGTAGTTGAGCGTCAGCTTGGTATTAACTTTGAAGGTATCTTCCGCGTAAAACCCCAATTCGTAGGCATGGGAGGTTCGATTAACCAGGGGAGTTAATCGCGTACTGGCGCGCGGCAGCCCCAGCAGGAAGTCCGCATAAGCGTTTCCGGTGAAGGTTCCGTCGTAAGTGAACTCGCCGTAAGTGCCATCCGGGTACTGGGAGAGCGGTTGATGCCACGCTCTGAGCTCGCCTCCGAACTTGGCCACATGGCGCCCCTTCGCCCAGCTCAGAGAGTCCGCGTAAGAAAAGACGGTGGTGTTCTGGTTGATGCCGCCCGGTTGTTCATAGAGTTGACTAATCCCCGTGATAGAGGTGTCGGGGAATCCCTCCGCTTTGTAACCGTTTGGGTTGACACCTTGAAGGCCGATGTTCGCAACCGCTACGTTCCCGGTCACCGGAGTCACCCCTAGCTCCTCGATACCATCATGGATGTGGTCCAGTATCCAACCAAACCGAAAGTTATTGACCAACGACGGCGAGATGCTATAGGTGTCGGAGGCAATGATGGAATGGTGGTAGCGGTTCCGCGTCCAGGTCCCCACGTCGGGAAAGTTCCCAGGCAGCAGATAGGGTGTTATGCGATCAATGTACCGGCCAAAGAGCTGGTGTTTAGAGGAAAAATTGTGGTCCACGCGGATGTTGTAACTGTCGTATTTGTAGAGGTCCTCGGGGTGCGGCCAATAGTAGCCGTAATTGTTGGCGGCTATCGTTTGAATGCCCAAATTGGGCAAAGGAATATAGTCGCTCTGTTCCTTCAGCGAAACGCTGCTCATCATACCCTGCGGTATTGTGTTGTTTGCAAACGGGGCACCCGTGTACGGGTTAATGATGGGCGTCGACAACTCCGTAAAGATGCCGTTGCGTTCATTCGGGTCCGGCACATTCTCGTAGTAAAAGCTCGCGGCGGGAACCCTGACCAACGTGTAATTAAAATAAAAGAAGGTCCGGTCCTTCTTCAGGGGGCCGGCAAGTTCTGCGAAGCCCACATGGGTCTTAAACGACGGCTTGGTAGGGTAAAGCGAAAATCGGGCGTTCAAGGCAGAGTTAATTTCGTCGAAATCAACGGAGCCGTGAAAGGCATTGCCGCCGCTTTTGCCCTCCATCGTAAAACTCACCGGCCGGCTAAACTCCGCCGGAGCGTTGGCATTGGTGATCTGAAGGTCCTGGGTAGCGTGCATGTTCTGCACCAAGTTGACGCTCTCGTCGTTTTCCACGCCGTCGAGCATTTCCCCCACATAAGTGTCAGGCAGCCCCGTTACCGCCAAGCCAAAGCCGCCTTGCTCGGACTGAACCATAGGCATCATGATCATCTGGTCCTGAGGGAAAAACGCGGCGACGGACAAGGGCGAGTCTCTGTAGTTATCTTCCGTGAAACCACCCGTAATCTGTGCGCCCTCCGTTGTAATCACTGCTGCACCGGCGGTGACGGTAACCTCCGTGCTGGCCGCTCCCACATGCATCTGAATGTCGAGGCGCCGCACTTCGTTGGCAACGAGCCCCACGTCCTGAGCGACATACTTCTCAAACCCGGTAGCAGTACAAGTAACTTGGTACGTTCCGGGAACGACGTAGGGGATCTCGTACTCGCCTACCGTGTTAGTGACTTCCTTTCTGCTCACATTCATGGCCACGTTCGTAAGCTCGACCGTGACATTGGGGACTACGGCCCCGGAGGGGTCGGTAACAACTCCCCTCACAGCGGCTAAGCCAGTTTGGGCGACGCCCACAGAAGGCCCGATGAGAACTGCCACTGCCAAAAGCATCACCCAAACGAAGTACAGTTTCGTACTGCACGATACTGATTCAGATTTCATACTTCCCTCCTTAAGGGTAGGCAAGTTCCGCCTTTCTCGCGCAGGCGGAACGCGGTTAGTCCTCCAGTAAATTGCGCTGATGTGTCAGACCCGTGTACCGACGCGAAGCTCTCGGGAAGTCCGGCGGCCACGCGGAGCCGAGAACTCCACGGACCCATGCGAATTGAATTCGCACTTACCGCAAGCAACGTAGTTTTCGTACTCCATCTCCGAAAGGTTGTCAAGAGGAATCGCGATAAATCTCCGAAACTGATGGCAATGTATTGCAGATTCCACCACTTAGGAGCGGATTTTTGTGATCCATCGAGGGCGTACGGGAATCAATGTACGCCGGAATTAGTCATTCCGACCTGATGGACGAGATCACGGAGGTTCGTCAAGTTTACCGCGCCAATTGGTTGGCAGAGTACACTTCGAACCGGCTCCGGAAGGCGCTCCTAAGATGCGATGCGGAATACGAATATTGGCGCCGCCTCGAGGCTCGCCTGGAGACCTTTGCAAGAGAGTACTAATCCGGGCAACCGCTACCGCCGCTCGACTCAATCACGAACGCACATTGACGGTTGTGCCGTTGGTTAGAATACCTGGGGGGCGCAGGCCCTTTCGCCCCCACCACCCAGATCCAGCACGGCGTCGCCAGACCGCTACGTGAGCTGGGTGTCTGCGATCTTACGGATCCACTGACGAGTCCAGTCCACAGCCTCAAACCCCAGATCGAAGGTTGTGCCGCCGTACACACAAATGCCCTCGATCCGGCCGCTGCGCAGCCAACCCAGGGCCCCCTCGCACTGCTTTTGCATGAGTGGAACCGGCATACCCGTCCACGCCGGAGTCTGGCCTTCGTTCAGCGCCGTCGTATACAGGCCCACGATCTTACGGCACCCAGGAACCAGCTTGTCGAGCTGGTTGAGGTAAGAATCCACGTTGGCCAGCTCTTCGGGTTTCCACATCCAAAGCGTAATCACATCGATCTGCTTCAAGTGCTCCACGATGGGCAGTTTCAGCTGGCTGGCGTAGAAGGTAACGTAGATGTCCTTCTTTTTCTTCGGGCCTTTGAGCTGCCGCTGGACGTCGCGAAGTTGATCCACCGTGAGGCTTCCGACCTCTTCGCCGGGTTTGTCGCGGAAGAAGTCGTCCAGGTAGACGCCGACCATGTTGGGAAACTTTTGCACCATGCTCAGAACTTGCTTTCTTTCCGAGTCATGCGTGGCGCCGCCCGCGCCGGTCAGCGACCACGCAACACGTTTCAACATCGTTAACGGCACCATGTACTGCTCGAAGGGCGGCTCGAACGGTTTGTACTGGTTCTCCTCGTCCTTACCCGGGTACTGCTGCACCATAAAGATATTTGGAATCCCCATGTAAACCGCCGCCTCGAAAGGCGACATTACCGAGCGCTTGCGGAGAATTCCCCAGTCGGCGTTGGTGGGGTTGCTGAATAGCCATAGCTTATCGCGGACCGTGCCCACCTTGGGCGGGATAAGCTGTCCAAAAGCGGGCAGCGAAAGTCCACAGCTTGCCGTCGCCGCGGCTTGCAGGAATTGGCGACGGCGCATCTTCAGGCTCGTTCCATTGTTTGTCATGCGGCACGCCTCCTTTTTTCACCAAGCGTCAGATCCCTAGACCTTGCTCTCGTTCAAAAGACCTCCCGGAAATCCTGCCCGGAGAACCGGGCACACTCTGCCGGTGTCTCGCCAACACACTATCACAGCTTTGTGTCCGCAACCTTCCGAATCCACTCGCGCGTCCAGTCTACGGAAGCAAAGCCCAGATCCAGGGTGGTTCCACCGTAGATGATAATCCCTTCAATGCGTCCGTCGCGCAGGCACTGGAGTGCCACCTCGCACTGCCGCTGCATGGTGGGAACCGGCATACCTATCCAAGCTGGAACTCTATTTTTGTCATGGTCCGTCGTATATAGCCCCAGCATTTTGCGGCAGTTCGGAGCCAGTTTTTCCAGCAGCGCCAGATTTGCCGAGTCCTTGACGGGTTCTCCCCACAGAGCAATCACGTCAATCAGCTTCAAGTATTCACCCAAGGGGCGGTTCAGGAATTCAGTGTAAAAGGTTACATACAGGTCTAATTTCTTATCCGGCCCTTTGATCTGCCGTTGGACGTCGCGGAGCTGCTCCAAAGTCAGGCTCGCCACCTCCTTGTCCTTTGGATCATGGAAGAAATCGTCCAAGTAGAGACCAACCATGTTGGGAAACTTGTGCGCCATGCTCAGAACTTGCTTTCTTTCCCAGTCCTGCGTTGTGCCGCCCCCTCCCGTAAGGGACCACGCAACACGTTTCAACATCGTTAACGGCACCATGTACTGCTCGAAGGGTGGCTCCCAGGGTTTGTACCAGGATTCCTGAGCCTTCTCCGGGTACTGCTGAACCATAAAGATGTTTGGAATCCCCATGTAAACCGGCGCCTCGAAGGGCGACATGACGGAGCGCTTGCGGAGAATCTCATAATCGGCGTTCCTGGGGTTGCTGAATAGCCACAACTTGTCACGGACCGTACCCGCCTTGGGCGGGATAAGCTGCCCAAAAGCGGATAGCGAAAGGCCGCAGCTTGCCGCCGCAGTCTGGAGGAATTGGCGACGGCGCATCGGTAAGCCCGCACGATGAGTTGACATGTCACTCGCCTCCCGTTACAGAAAGTATTGGATCAGAGCGGAGTGTCCCTGACCTTTTGGATCCAATCCCGTGCCCACCGCATGCATTCCCACTCGAAGTCGAGGAAGTTGCCATAGATGCATATTCCATCGATTCGGCCCTGGCGCAGCCATCGCAAACCCACCTCGCACTGCTGTTGCATGGCAGGAACCGGCAGGGCTGTCCATTGGGGGATTTGCTTGGCGTTAAAGGCCGCAGTATAGCAGGAGAGTATTATTCGAGATTTGGGAGCGAGTTTCTCGAGCTTGGTCAGGTTTGCTTCCAGATTCGCCAGCTCCGCCGGCTCCCAGGTCGCCAGCGAGACCACGTCACACAGCGCCAGGTAATCACCGATGGGCCGATCCAACTGGTGGGTGTAGAGGGTGACGTACAAATCCAGTTTCTTTCCGGGACCTCTGAGCTGCCGCCGAATGTCGCGAAGTTGATCGAGCGTCAAGCTGGCCGGCGTGGGATCCGACTTGTCATGGAAAAAGTCGTCCATGTAGATTCCCACAATGTTGGGTATGTTGAAAGCCATGGCCATGACTTCTTTTCTCTCGGAGTCATTGGTGACGCCACCTGCGCCTACAATAGACCACACCACCCGCTTGAGCATCCTCAAGGGGAAGGCGTATTGCTCGAAAGGCGATTCCCAGGGCTTGTACCCTATCTTCCGGTACATGTCCTCCTCACCCGCTCCGGGAAATTGATTGGTCATGATGATGTTCGGTGCACCCATGTATACGGCGCTCTCGAATGGGGACATCACTGTCCGTTTGCGGACTATATCGTAATCGGCGTCAATGGGATTACAAAACACCCACATCCTGTCGCGGACTGTGCCTGTCTTGGGGAGGTAGAGTTGGGCGAACAGGGACGACGAAAGTCCAAAGCTGGCTGTCGCCGCCGCCGTCGTTTGGAGGAAGCGACGGCGGTGCAACTTGAAGCCGGGTTCCGTCCTCATCATCAAACACCTCCATCCTGTCGGGAAGCTGCAAAGACCTGTCGAGAGGTACCCCTGCGGCGCTGGATTGCTTTGCCAACAACTCGAATTCCTGTCACCTGCATGAGCCATCAGCCCGCCAGCAAACACAGCAAAAGCGGGGAGCATGCTTATCCGGACCGCCGCCTGCCATGTTGTTTGAGCATCCACTAAAAGTCAAGCTTCATGGCCACTTGCCCGATGCGCGGGCTATTGGCCGATTGGACATCTCCGAAGCTGCTCGCTGTGTAGTTACCCACTGGGTTATCGAACTGCGCGTGATTGAACACGTTGAAAAACTCAGCCCGAATGTCCAGTGACACGCGCTCGTTGACGCGGACGTTCTTGAACAGCGACATGTCCCAGTCGTTCAGGCCGGGACCGTGAAAGAAGCGACGGTTGGCGTTGCCCGGTACACCGGGCAGCTCTCGGGTAAACTGGCTCACCGAAAACTGCTGGTAACCACTCGAGGTTCGCGGGTTGTAGTGCTGGATCGTCTCGTCGTTGTAGTTGGGAAAATCGACCGAGGAAGTGCCGTAGGTCTCGCAACCACAAAGCGACTGATCATCACTCTCGGAAAGCGAAACCGGAACCCCCGTGCTGAAGTGCGTGATGCCCGCGAGCTCCCAGCCCGATAGGACCCGGTAGATTGCACCGCTGTGGTTGTGAGTCAGGCGGTGCAGCGGCAACTCATAGGTATAACTGGTCACAAAATTGTGCGTCATGTCGAAAACCGACAGCGCCTTACTAAGAGCGAACTTGTAAGGGTCAATCAGGTCATAAGTCTGTGACGCGTCGTCTATGGATTTTGAATAGGTGTAGGCACCCAGGAAGCGTAGCGGCCCAACCTGTTTATTGACCGTGAGTTGCAAGGCATTGTAGTTGGAATTGCCCATGGTTGTCATCCAAGTACTGTCGGAAAAGTCCAGCAGGCCTTGGCTAAGGTAACGCCCGGAAGTAACCGAATAGGGGCGGGTCCCGTAGAAATTCTGGCCGTCGATGGAATAGATGGTGTCTTCACCGTAAGGGCCGCACCCTTAGCCTGTTAGCCCTGCGGCGTTATACAAGTTAGCAATCTGTAGGCACTTTGCGGCGTTCGCCGGGTTGTAATCCAACAGAGAGAAAAGATGGTGCCCGCGAGTGCCCACGTACCCAATGGTCAAGATCGTCGATTTGGCAATTTCCTGCTGGATGGTGAAATTGAAGTCCTCGTCATACGGCGTGACGTTCGTGAGCTGATAACCCACACTTGGGATCGGCTGGAAGGAGGCAAAACTCACATCGGATGCTAAGGGAGGAATCGGGAAACGTTGTCCGGGATTGCTGCCGCTGAGGCGGCTCTTAAAGGATTCTTCCAGGTAGACCAACGTGGGGCTTAGGTACCAGTTTGCGAAGGGCGGGTCCCCCGCCTCTTCGCCCTGCCAGGAGCTGGAGAACGAGGTGTAAAACATGCCGGCAGCAGCGCGGAAGCTGGTCTTGCCCGGGCCCCCAAAGAGCTTACCCAGGAAACCCTCCGTCGTCGCGGGCGAGTAGGCAAGTCCCAGGCGCGGCGCGAAGTTGTGTTTCTGCGTTGGCGCCATGGTCCGTGGAATTCCTGGATCGAGCGGGAACACCCATCCCTCTGGAGAGTTGGGATAGAGCTTGGACTGCAAGCCAGGGTCAAACGCTTGCAGCCGGTTCTTAGCGTCGCACCAGGGTTCGCCCAGTTCCCACCGCACGCCATAGTTCACCGTGAGGTTGGGCCTCAGTCGGAAACTATCCTGGGCATAGATTCCGGCAGTCTTCACGCGGGATTCGATCCAGACCTGGGAATCCTGGACAAATGAATCCGGCGCGCCAAGCAAAAAATCCGCGAAATCATTCCCCGTCTCTGTGCCGCTGAATCCGTAAACTCCATCCAGGCTCCCTCCACCCAGCAGGTTCCATTGGCCGTACCCGTAAACTCCCCCAAACTTGAGGGTATGCCGGCCTATAATCTTCGAAAAACTGTCCTGAAAATTATAAACATCTTCGTCGAGTCCGCTGGGCATCGCCGCTCCGAATGAAATGCCTAACTGGTTTAATGAAATGTGGGGTACTCCCTCGACCTTGGGATTTTGGGGGAGCAAACCCAGTCCGCTCTCCAAGAAGCCGAAGGAGCTAACCTTGCCCACTCCTCCCGAGGGAAGTGTTCCCGGGTAGGCTACCCGCACAAAGTTAGCACGGAACTCGTTGACCGAAGAACTGCTGAGGGTTTGAGTGTTGCTCATGTTGACTTGCTGCGCCCGCGAGGGGCTTCTGGCTGTAAACCCCGGTATATTTGAGCTGGCATAAGAGTTGGTGGCCGTAGCGTCATCAAAGTGATAATAGAAGGACCAAGTGCCCGTGAGCTTGTTGACAAAGTCAAGGCGCGGAGCAAACTTGTCGTCGCGCTTGGTGGTCGGGAAGCTACTGGTGGAGAAAAACGGCTCCCCACTCGAGAGCGTCGCCGTGGGTGTGGGGATGAAATGCGCGAGACCTTTAGCGGCCGAAGACCAAGCGGATTGGGGAATCACTTGGTTCGGGAAAACGCACATACCTGCCTGGGCATCGGCCAGGGTGTTGCAGCCGGATACCCAGTAGGGTTCACCGGAGACCACCGTATAGCCGAGCCTTTGGCTGAGGACGGTAGGCATGGCGCCGTCGGCAGCATTGTTGTCGCCTCGCACATGACCGGTAAGCGCATCGTAGCCGGTCGTGCCCACGTCCGAGAAGTTCCCGCTTTGCTCCAGGGAAGAGGGTACAGGGATAACGCCCGTCGAAAGGCCTTGCGACTGCCGGGTTCCCTGGTAGTCCACAAAAAAGAAAAGACGGTCCTTCAAGATCGGGCCGCCCAATACTCCCCCAAACTGGTTGCGCCGGAAAACCCCAATCGCGCTATTGGGGATTTCCTGGCCCGTAATGGGATTGACCTGGTCGAGGTCAAAGAAGTTGCGCGAATCCAGCTTCTGATTGCGCACGAATTCAAAGGCCGTCCCGTGGAGGAAATTGCTGCCGGATTTCGTGACCGCGTTCATGATGGCGCCTGAGAAGTTGCCGTATTCGGCATCGAAGGAGTTGGTTGTAAGGCGGAATTCTTGGATGGAGTCGAGAGTGGGCAGGATAGACGTCCCATTGGCACCGACCTCCTCGACGCTGCTGCCGTTCACCATGAACAGGTTGGCGTCCTCCCGCGCCCCATTCACGGAAAGCAGCCCACCGGTGATATTGCCCGAAACCGGTTGGCCTGACCCCGTCGTGTTGATGGGCACCACCCCCGCCTGCAGCCCCATGAGGTCAAGATAGCTTCGACCGTTAAGCGGCAAGTCCTCCTTCTTCTTGTCTTGAATCACGTCACCCAGCTGGGTGCTGGTGGTTTCCACTTGAGCGACATTGGCGGATACGCTCACTTGCTGCGTCACCGCCCCGACCTCGAGGCGAAAGTCCGCCCGGAAACGTTGGTCTACCTGGAGCTTGATCCCTAATTGCACTGCTTTCCGGAAACCGCTGGCCTCGACCGCGACACCGTAATCCTCTCCCACCGGAACCGCCAGAAATTCATAGTTCCCACCCGCATCCGTCACGGCTTCTCGCACCAGCCCGGTGTGGTTGTTCTGGAGAACGACTTTCGCGCTAGGTACAACAGCTCCGGTAGGGTCTGTCACTGTCCCGAGGATCACGCCGTACACGTCCGCCCTGATGAGTGGAACACTCCACAGCAACAGCGCCCCTACGATGAGTAACACCTTGTTGACGTTAGGCCCTGACTTCGCCGTCATGACATCCACCTCTGCCCCGTTTGACTTATCTACGGGGCATGAACGAATTCACGAGGATGGCCATCAGCAATTTTGGGACTGCCGCTGGCCCTCCGCAACCGAAGGCAACCACACAGTGGGCGCTATTATTGGCCTCGCAGGTATTCTCTGTCAACACGATAAGGGTGTCCACAATCCGTTGATAACGACGCAGAGCGGTTCACTCGGCGGCAATTCCCGTTGTTTAGCGGGACCGCGGGTTAGAGTGAAGCGTCTCCATGGCGCTTCGGCGGGTTGGTTATGGTGCTCGGCTCAGCGGAATACTCCTTACAGTTTTTGCACCGCGCAAAAGCGAGACACG
>JBELAJ010000102.1:0-19237 GCA_049508935.1 Terriglobia bacterium
CGTCCATCGCCCGATCAATTGAGCTACACGCGCAGGAACGGCAAATTCTTCCTGCAAATCGTAGCTCACCCACAGTTCGGTCTCCCTTTGGCCAGGACCGCCTCATCCCGATATGGGTTGCCGTGCTCGCCCTCCGGCAAAAATCCCGTGAGGTTCGGTTCGATTCCGCCGCTCAGATGCTCGACTTCTTCCGCCTGCCCAAAGACGGATTCCATCAAGAGGTTACCAGAGATGCAAAAAAAGACTGGTGCTGCCTTTTTTGGCACCTCCACAAGTTGTTGAATGGATTGGGCGTGTTGGTTCTTACCGTGCAATATTTGACCAATGGAGGAGTTGACCCCACTGGGCCTGCAAATCGGTTTCACGGTGCCGACAATGCCCCCACTTCTTAAGGTTTGAGGGCGAAAATCTGGGTCGCGAGACAACTGGTAAGGATGGCGGAGCAAATTAGGAGGCACGCGTTAACGGCAGCGTGGTGCGGCCTAGAAGCAGGCAGCTTGGCTGCCTGCTTCTAGGCTATTTCTTCAGATCAATAGGACGACCGACGTTGGACGTTGAGAGTGATGGCCTACGACGACCACCAAGATTCGCCAGCGCTCCTGCCATGCGCGCTTTGCCAGGTCAGCGATGTGGGGCTCCCGGCTTTCAAAGCGTCTGATCTCTCCACCCATGGTTTCGAGCGTAAACGCTTCGAAGTCGCCGAATCGGTCGTAGATCAGACTTTCGATCTTGCCGACAAAGCGGTGTTCGGTGTGGGGACCTGAATGAGTTTGCGTCTTCTTCCAAATGCCGGTGCCCGTGGCCTGAATCTGGGCCGGGTCGCCGCCCATGAATGTGACGCGGCCGGCGATCTGGCTGAGGTAGCGCTGCATGATGAGATACCACCGGCTGGTTGTCGGTATGGCCTCGTTGACCCACTTCATGATTGAGAAATAGGTCTCTTCCGGTTCCAGCAGCAGCGCCTTGGTTGAGACGGGGATGGTCAGCTTGAAGGTCCCGGTGGTGCGGCGCCACTGGCTTGGCAGCCGGTCCTCTTGTTTCACCTGGATATTGATGCCCCCGTTCACGGGTGAGGTGAACCCCTGGACGCCCGTGATTTGGCGGACAACGGCCGTGTAGGTGTCGCCTTTGTAAATGCCGGCGGGAAGATCGAGCGTGAGCAAGCCTGGGAAGGTGACACCGTCGCCTTTGGGAATGGGGATGTAGGTCACGCCGGAGGCAGGGAAGCGCAGCGTATGGGCATCCGACGTGGTGAGAAGGTGCGAGGTGTAGAGCAGATCGGCCTCGGCTACGATCGCCGCAGCATCGAGTGAGGGGAAGTAGATCTCGGCGAAACTTCCGGCCGGAACGTTGTTCCACTCGATCATCAGCTCGTCGGGTTTGACGCCTTCGGGTAGCTTGGGCGTCGTGGGCTTGACTTCGAACGTTTGCGGCACGCGGCGCGATGCGGGATTACCGGGGTTGGGCGCTCCCACAAAGGCCAGATTGCGCTGCGCCAGCTTGTCGGAGTTGGACGGATCGGCCGGCGGCACAACCGGATCGGGATCGTAGGCGATCTCGACGATCAGGCACTGGTGGGCGGCAACCATGAACTGCTGGATGGGGAACAGCGGGCTCACGGTATCGAACGGCCCGTCGGCGCTGACTCCGGTGATGCGCTGCGGATAAACGTTAACCGTGGGCTGGTTGATATCGAGCCAGCAACCGAAGAAGTAGTCTGTCTCCCCGGCGCTTGCATCGATGTCGTGACGGTTCCAGTCGTCCTGTTGCAGGTGAAGCTGCTGGCTGCTGGTTTGGCGAGCCTGGGCGAAGAACGGGATGGTGATGATTTCGTCGCCCTGCACGCCCAGCACCGGAATGGGCTGCCCTTCGCCGTTGATGGCGCGGGCGTAGGTGGTGGTGTTGTATTCCGCGTTGGTTTGCTGCGCCTGCCAGATGCGGAAGAAGACGCGCACATTGCTTGCGTTTTGCGTGTCGCGCAGCCGCACGCGGGCAACGGCGAAGTTGTAGACTGGGTCGCCGGTAGCCGGATCGTTTGGCTGCAACTGCAGAACGGCCGTGTCTTCGTCCTGGGGCATCTGGTTGAATTCCGTGGCCAGCGTGCCCGTGGTGTCGGTGCGCAGATTGGTGAGCGCGGTCTGCATGAAGTTGAGGGCGTTGGTCTGCACGTCTCCGGTGCTCGGAATCGACACCTTGAAGGTCGAGTTTCCCGCCGATGCGACCACTTGAAAGACGCGGATGTCCTGGCTCAGATACCACGGCTCGGGCGGAGTTCCCGTCTGGTCGCCATGGAGAATGAAGGGATTGGGGCTGGGGATCAGCGTGATGGTCGCGCTGTTCGATACCGTGAATCCCGCGGCGGAGAAGGTGGCGTTGAGCGTGACGGGGATGGCAGCGGGACCAAACATGCTGTCGTCGGTGAAGGTGATCGAAAACGGGAAGGTGAAGCGCTGCGGAGAGTTCGGCAGCGTAGGATCCTGCGGGATGACCGGGCCGGCAAAGGCGATGAGCATATCCGACGGGAAAGGCGAGGGAACGTTGGGAACGTTGGGCGGGCTGGCTAGTTGCGCGGCCGAAATAATGCCCATCTCCATTGGCGTATAGCCTTCGACCACCACATAGAAGGCTGGATTGAAGACCGCGTTCACCGGAGGATGCGCGTCTACATAGGTATCGACCTCACCTTTGCTGAAGGTGCTGTTATCGACGATGAAGTAGCAGTCCTGGCCGGCGATCTGGACCGGAACGGGCGCCGACGGAATGCCGTTGGCGATGACCACAAGGTTCCAGTTTCCGGTAGCTAGGTTCGCCGGGATGTCGATGGTGCAGGACTGCAGGTCGTCGGGCACCGTGGTGCCTGTGGCGACGCCCATGGTGGAGAAATTGTAGCTGCGCACATAGACCACCTGGCCGGTCGAGGGATTGGTGAGCTGCACGATGGGATAGTTGGTGGCCATGCCGGCGTCGTCGCCGTAGCAGACAGCCTGAGAGAGTCCGTTGATTTGCGTGCCGGAGACAGTGTAGCTGTGGCCTTGAACCATGGTGGCGGGCGCGGAGATATTGGCCGGGGCCCATGCGGGATTGGGAGCGCTGGTGGCCGGGTCGGGCGTGTAGAGGAACAGGGTGTTGCTCTGTGCCGAAAGAAGGATCTGGCCGGTCGGCAGCAGGAGGAAACAGGATTGCCAGGTGTAGTTGCCGGCGGGCAGCGCAGGCTGCACATCGAGCTGCGGCAACGTGGTCGCGCTGCTGCTCGGGTCGTATTGCAGCAAGACCGGGTCCAGGGAGAAGTATTCTCCGCCGAGGGGAACCGAAGTGCCTCCCATGCACACTACCTTGCCGCTGGGAAGCAGGCACGCAGGCGCGTCGAGTGCGGTTAAAGTGGGCCAG
Source organism: Terriglobia bacterium (assembly GCA_049508935.1). Lineage (GTDB taxonomy): Bacteria > Acidobacteriota > Terriglobia > UBA7540 > UBA7540 > CAVROP01. Next base: position 3,388 of record JBELAJ010000102.1, read on the forward strand.
TTCGGACTGGCGCTCGTGTCGGCGGGGAACGATGGGCCTTGCGTCCAAGAACCTGGGCCGGTAGGGTTAGAAGCCGGCGGGGGCGTATAGATTGCGGTCTGACCGCCGCCGCCGATGGCAAAGGCCGAGCCGCTGGGAAGCAGAATCATGGGTCCGGTCTCGTACTCGCCGGTACCTTGGATGGTGACAACGGCAAGATTCACCGGGGATGGAGCACAATTCACCCATTCGTCGAGCGAGGGCAGGTAGCGCTGCGCCTTTGGGGTGTCGCGGACGGCGGGCGCCAGAACGCTGCCGTCGGGCAATAGGTTGAAGGTTTCTTCCTCAAAGGGATCTTCCTTGGTTGTGGTGGTGACCGCTCCGAACTCGAGCCCGGCCTGAACCCAAGTGTTGTCGTTCGGGTCCCAAATGGCGGTGAGCTGCGACCAAGTGGAGGGGGGAATGGTGACGCTGGCGCCGCCAAGGAGGACGCGGCCGTCGGCAAGCACCGAGCCGTTGCAGTCGCCGCGCACGAACTCGAAGGCCGCCGGTTTGACGATGGGTGTCCATTGGTTGGTCTGCGGATCGAAGATCTCGCCGGTCCAAGAGTCACCTGTGACTGCAGGGTCGTTGGTGTCTTCGCCGCCAATGACAAAGACGCGTCCGTCGTTGAGCACGCCGGAGGCGAACCATTGCCGAGCGTACTCCATGTCAAGCTCCGATGACCAGGAGCCGGTTTCATAGTTGCCGTTCTGATCTGGCGTGAGGCGGAGCCATTGATTGGCGTTTCCAACGGCAGTGGTGTCGCCGTTGTGGATGAGCACGGACCCGTCGGTGAGCAAGAGCATGATGTCCGCGGTAAATGTGCCAGTGGACGTGCCGGGGGCATTGAATGTTTTCCAGGAACCGGACATGGGGGATCTCCTTCTGCGGTGGCCGCAGGGCGGCTCAGCGCGTACAGTATATATAGTGCACGCCGGCCAAAGAACGTTTCAGAATGATGTACTCCATGGAGTTGGGCCAAACGACGGCTCCGAAGAAAAAGCGCCAAGAGCCAGCAGGTTCGGACGATCAAGAGAAGGTTCAGTATGTGCCTCTGTGAGGCCGTGCCGGCTGCAAACAGGCCGAGCCTCTTGGCTTGTGCCAGCCGGAATCATGGGATTAGCTGGGAACTTAAATCTGTCCTGAATTCTGGGTAACGAATTTTGTGCTTGACATCGAGAACGGGCAGCCGTATTCTTATACTGCAATGCAGTGACTGCATCGCAGTATAAGTGCTGCAGAAGGAGAAAACAAATCATGGCTACTAAAACCAAGGAGTCAGGGAACGCCCACTCACCAGCAAACCGAATGGTGGGTTGGGCTCGTCAAGGAATCGACAGCCTCGTGGCTGCCCAGAAAATCTTGTTGGATCTTACGGCCCAACAGAATGCACTGGTGATCGGAATGTTGCGGGAGAACTTGAGCAAGCCCCTCGTCTGGCCAGGAGAGGTGATCGCCACAATCGCTGACAAGGGTGTCCAGAACGTCAGCGCCGCCGGAAAGATCGTGCTTGACTTGGCCGCCGACGGGACCGTGTTGGTGGTGGATAGAGTGAAGGAGGCGGTACCGCTTCCCATGCCCGCAGGTACCGTGGCGAACGTGTTACGCCACCGCCTGGTAACTTTGCTCGACCTGCAGAAGCGCTTGCTGGAAGCTGCTGCCGAGCAGACGCACGAGGCGGCGGAATCCTATCAAGAAGGCAAAGGATTGATGGCGGCCAGCGCGAGCGTGGCCGAACTGGCGCGCCGGGTCATCGAGAACTTCATCGAGACCGAAAAGAAGTTCCTCGACTTGGCCGTACACGAGGTGAGCGCCAAGACCGAGGGCGGGGGCCACAAGTCTCTCCAGGAGAGGTACGAGGTTTTGACACAACTGGTTCGAGAAGGCGGGGAGAAGTGCATCGACGCCCAAAAGAAACTCCTGAATCTGGCCGTCGAGCAGATGGAGTCTGCGGGTAAGACTGCCGGCAAGCGCGTCGAGTCCGCCCGTAATGGGGCCCGTACCTCACTGGGCGAACTGACTGAAAAAAGCGTCCGGAATTTCGCCACGGCTCAGAAATCGCTGATGGAGCTTGTTAGCAAACCGGTTAAGGCGAAGGAATCGACCCCGGAGCCGAAGCGGAAGGCCGCCCACGTTCGGCCAAGGACTAAGGCCGTCCACGTTCGGCCAAGGGCTCCGAAAGAGATACCGGAAGAGCGCGCAGTTGCTTAACCATCTGCCGTTCCGGGCCTAGGGCTGTTCCGGCCCAGCGCGTGCGATCGCGCTGGGCCGCGGACCTCCGATGCTGCCAATTGTCTTTTGCGGCGAAGGGGTGCGGTCTGCTCGAGGACTTCAGAGGCAGGGGCGAGGGCGAGTTCCTGTTGGAGGCGCGTGAAGGCTTGATGGAAGGGAAGATCAAAACACAACTGGGTGAACCGAATAACGTCGCCGCCCCGCCCACAACCGTGGCAGAAGATCAGGTTTTTCGCAGGGTTCTGGACAGACAATGCCCGGTCCATCTGAAGCGCTGCTTGAATGTAATAGTACTTGCTTCCGGCGGCAGCGACAGCACCCCCCGCCTCCTCAAGACACATCCTCTTGAAAATAGGCGTTGGAAATATACTGTGATACCATACGTTGGGTGTTGAAGAACGAACCGTTGATGGCAATCGCGGAGCGCATTACCGTTGCGTAATCCCGGGGCCGGCCATAAAACATGGGAATGATGACCGTCTCTAACTTCGCGTAAAGCGAATCCGCCTCCGCATCCTCGTTCTCCATCGGTTCAGTTCCATGACCGATCTCCCAGCCCGTGATGCCTTCGAAGCAGCCCTCCACCCACCAGCCGTCCTGAATGCTCAAACTCGGAACGCCATTGAGGCAAGCTTTCATGCCGCTCGTCCCAGAGGCCTCTTGTGGGCGCTTGGGTGTGTTCAGCCACAGATCCACACCGCTATACAGAAGCGGAGCCCACGTCCAATCGTAGTCGGGTATATAAACGATCTTGACGACGTCTTTCAAGTTGTCCGCCGCCTGGAAAATGCGGCGGATGACCTCCTTGCCGCCACCGTCCGCGGGATGCGCCTTGCCGCCGTAGATGACCTGAATGGGCCCCACATTCTGCGCGATCCACCTTAAGTGGTCGGGCTTCGAAAACAGCAGGTCGGCGCGCTTGTAGGTGGCTGCACGACGGGCGAATCCGAGGGTCAAGATTTTCTCGTCGAGCTGGATTCCCATGCGTTTTTGAACTTCTGCCATCAGCGCCTGCTTGGCCAGGGCGTGGGCCTTGAGAATTTCCTCGCAAGGGATGCCGATCGCGTAGCGCAGGTAAAGGTTATCCCTTCTCCATTCCGGCATGTAACGGTCGAAGAGGTCGCGGAAGGGAGGCGTGGTCCAGGTGAGGCCGTGAACGCCATTGGTAATAGCCCGGACGGAATACTGCGGGAACATATGACGGGAGACCTCCCCGTGCTGCATAGCCACCCCGTTCACATAGCGGGATCCTATGAGCGCTAAATACGTCATGTTCAGATGTCCGTCCAGGCACGCGCCGAGGGCTACGAGGGCTGCGGTGCGATCCTTGCCCAACACTTGGCGAACCAGGTCGACGCTGAACTGGTCATGGCCGGATGGAGCGGGAGTGTGCGTCGTGAACACACACTTGTGCCGGACGTTGATAACATCCTCTCGACGGGTGTCGCGCACATTGCGGCCCGCCAACCGATGCTCGATCAGGGCCAGCACCAGCAATGCGGCGTGGCCCTCGTTCATGTGATAGCTCGAGATATGGTGGTGCCCTAGCTTCGACAGGATGGCGACACCTCCCATTCCCAAGAGTACTTCCTGGCACAGGCGGTAGTGGAGATCTCCGCCGTAAAGATAATTTGTGAGCGTCTGGTCCCAAGGGGAATTTTCGGGCAGGGCCGTGTCAAGGAGGTATACCGGCAGCACGTCTCCACCCGTGCCTTCCACCAGGTATCGCCAGGCACGCACCTTAATCTCGCGCCCCTCGATGTTCACTGTGACCACCGGCTTCATCAGCTCCAACATTTCCTCGGGATTCCACAGGGCCGGGGACTCCGATTGATTACCACGTTCGTCCAAATGTTGTGAGAAATAGCCTTTGCGATGGAGCAGGGTGACAGCCACCATGCGAACTCCCAGGTCCGCAGCGGAGCGAAGCGTGTCTCCGGCCAGCATACCCAGCCCCCCACTGTAAGTGGGAATGGCAGGGTCAAGAGCGATCTCCATGGAGAAGTAAGCGACGCGCGAAGGGCTAACACGAGGGATCACGGCAACCTCACAGTAATTAATTCAATCACAAAACCCGCTTCTGGCCCCATTGTCGGGCACGACTCAAAACACGAAAACGATCGTCAGCAAAACCATCGTCATCCAGGAAGGGGCCACCTCGCAAATCTTTAGCCCTTCTATCGGCTTTAAAGCTCGATAGAATATTCCCGCAGCAGCCCAAAAAGTTCAAGCGTCAGGCGCGTTGTGCCATCGTACCACCGCGAGTGGATGCTCAGATACCTCAAATCCCTGCAGCGCAAATTTCCTATTCGACCGACTTTTCAGCGGGATCCAGTATTTGAACACTGCGAGATCTCGTTTCCCCACCGGCGGTATCCTCATGGAGCATCCTTAAAGTGATCATACCTTTATGCATATATCTAAGGGAGAGAAGAGAGAGGCTTTTTAATCATCCTGCCACCAAGCGCAGCGACTCGTGAATGACGTCGTAAATGTGGTGCAATTCCTCGCGGGTAATGCAATAGGGGGGGAGGATATACACGACATTTCCCAGGGGACGGAGAAGCACGCCTTTGCCCAGGTAGAAATCGTAGAGCCGTAGGCGGAGGGAGGAAAGATACCCCGGGTCATCGGCGCGTAACTCCAGCGCCGCCACCGTGCCGATGCTCCGCACGTTCGCAACTGCCGGATGCTGCCGGAAGTTCGGGAGCCTTTCCGCATGGACTTGCTGGATGGAGCGGATGCGGTCGAATACCGGTACGGTTTCGAAAATACTCAGATTTGCATTGGCCGCGGCGCAGGCAATGGGATTGGCCGTATAGGAGTGCCCGTGGAAGAAGGTTCGACGGCGGTCAGGGACAGCGAAGGCCTCCCAAACCTCGCGCGTCGAGAGCGTAGCCGCCAGGGGCAGGAACCCACCGGTCAGCCCTTTAGAAATACACATCAGGTCAGGAGCAACATCGGCGATTTCGCACGCGAACATCTTTCCGCACCGCCCGAAGCCGGTCAATACCTCATCGGCGATGAGCAGCACATTGTGCTCTTCCGACAATTGCCGGATTCCTTGGAGGAACTCCACGGGATGAACAATCATTCCTCCCGCCCCTTGCAGCAGAGGTTCGACGACGATCGCGGCAATGGAGCCGGCGCGCGCGGCGAGCAACCCCCGCAACTTGTCGAGGCAATCGATCTGGCACTGGTCGCGGGTAAGTCCCACCGGACAGCGAAAGCAGTAAGCGGAATGGACCCGGTGGACCGGAATGCGCAGGCTTGCGAACGGCGCGGAGAAGGCGGAATCCGCGCCGGCAGACATCGCTCCCATGGTGTCGCCGTGGTAAGCGTGCTCGAGCGCGACGATTTCCCTTTTCTCCGGATGTCCCAGGTTCCACCAGTATTGGACGGCCATCTTCAAAGCCACTTCCACCGCCGTTGACCCATCGTCCGAAAAAAAGATGTGTTCGAGTTCAGGCGGCAAGAACTTGCTCAACCGCTCTGCCAATTCCTCCGCCGGTTGGTGACGGAAGCCCGCAAAGATAACCTGCTCGAGCTTGCCTGCTTGCTCGGCAATGGCATTCGCAATGGCGGGGTGTGCATGCCCGTGCAGGGTCACCCACCAGGAAGAGATGGCGTCGAGGAGCTGCCGGCCGTCGCGAGTATAAAGATATGCGCCTTCCGCTCGATCGATGAAGACCGGTTGCAGGTCAAGTGACGGATGAGTGAACGGGTGCCAGATGTTGAGCCGGGGGGGAGTCATATCGGAAAATAGGTCTTGTCAAAGTGTTCTTCGAATACCCGCCGCAATGCTTGACGGGAAATCTCTGGGAGGGGTGGAACCCACCCCAAGATCGGAACTCGGCCATAGCGTTCCACGGCCTCGCGGTTATCCGGGTTTTCTTCGCCGTTAAGCACGATGCCGGTAACCGGTATCCCTCGCTGGCGGAGCGCTTCGAGGCTGAGGAGAGTATGATTGATGGTCCCCAGTGCGGTGCGCGCTACAAGGAGCACCGGGAAGCCCAGGTGCTTCATGAGGTCCACCATGAAATCTGAATCATTGAGGGGAACCAGCACGCCGCCCGCACCCTCCACGATCAGCCATTTGGTTTGGGGAAGCAGGGGTTTCTGGATCGCGTCGAGCCGAATGCGAACCCCATTCCAATCTGCCGCCAGGTGCGGCGAAACTGGCTCCGGGAAACAATACGCCTCCGGGATTTCGTCCCCGGCAGCGCGCGCCGCGAGTCGGCGCACGGTTTCGCGATCTGTTCCCTCGCGGGAGCCGGTTTGAACTGGCTTCCAGTAAATCCCGTCGAGCGCGGCACATAAGAGTGCGGAAACGATAGTTTTTCCCACACCGGTATCGGTTCCAGTCACCAACAATCTCTTCATTCGCGCCCCGAAGCTGTGGCCGGCAAGGCGAGATGCTCGCGCACCTGGCACATGCGGGCGGCAAAGGCCAGAAGATCTTCCTGCTTCAGCTTCGCTGTCACGGAGAGGCGCAGCCGCGCCGTGCCCGCCGGCACCGAGGGTGGGCGGATGGCACGCGCCGTGAAGCCCGCCTTCGAAAGGCCCTCGGCGTAGCCCACCGCCAAATCGTTGGCGCCCAGAATTACGGGTGCGATGTGCGAATCACTCGACCCGGTGTTGAATCCAGCCTTTTGGAGCTGCTCACGCAAGAACCAACTTGACTCCCGAACTCGATTCCGCAACACGTCTGCCTTAGTTACGGCTTGTATCGCCGCCCGTAGTTGGCAGGCGAAGTAGGGAGGCAAGGCGGTGTTGAAGATAAAAGTGCGAGCCCGGTTGATGAGGAATTCTTTCAGCCTCTGGGAACCACACACAAAGGCTCCGGCGCTGGCCAGGGCCTTGCCACAAGGGTAAACGGCGGCCAGGACTCGCCGCGATGCCCCGGCTTCCGCCACCAGACCGCGCCCTTGCGGGCCCAATACGCCCACCGCATGCGCCTCATCCACGACCAGCTCCGCGCCGTAACGGTCCGCCAAGGCCACCAAATCTCCAATTGGGCTCCTGTCCCCGTCCATGCTGAACAAGCTCTCCACCACAATGAATTTTTCCTGCGGAGAGCCGGCGAACCTTCGCAGCTCACCTTCCAAGAAATCCCAATTCCGATGCGGAAATATGACCTTTCTAGCCCCGGAATAACGAATTCCGTCGATGATGCTGGCGTGGTTGGCGCAGTCAGAGAAGACCATGTCATCCCTGCGAATTACGGAGCCGAGCAAGCCCAAGTTGGCCGCGTACCCGGAGGTGAAAAACAATGCCGCCTCCGTGCCTATGAAGCCGGCAAATTCCTCCTCCAATTCCTCCCAGGCGCGAGCATTGCCGGAGAGTAATCGCGATCCCCCGGAACCCATGCGCGCGCCGGCCGCGAGCCCGTCCACCACTGCCTCGCGCAGTCGGGAATCCTCGCTGAGGCCCAAATAATCGTTGGAATTGAAATCGATCCCCTGCGGCAGGCTCAACGAGCGGAGTTGGGAACGCTCGCGGAGCTCCCGAAGCTCCGAGTCCAGGCGATCGAGGGTGGAAAGGTTTCTAGGCACGACACATGGGCTGAATCCCTAGATCGCGGAAGAGTTGCTGATCCTCGTCACGATCGGGGTTGGGCGTAGTAAGAAGCTTCTCGCCTACGAAGATGGAATTCGCTCCCGCCAGGAAACAGAGCGCGGCGCACTCGCGGGTCACGGACCTTCTCCCCGCGCTCAGTCTGACCTTGGAAGCCGGCATCAAAATTCTTGCGGTGGCGATGGTGCGAACCATGGTGAAGGGGTCCAGCGGCTCGGTTTGCGCCAGCGGGGTTCCCTCGACGCGCACCAGCAGATTGATGGGCACGCTCTCCGGGTGAGGGCTAAGCGAAGCAAGCTGTTGCAAAAGTCCTACACGGTCTTCGTCACCCTCTCCCATGCCGATGATCCCACCGCAACAGACCGTCACGCCCGACTTGCGGACCGCGTCAATCGTCCGGAGCCTGTCGCCGTAGGTTCGTGTCGTGATGATCTTACGGTAGTACTCAGGCGACGTGTCCAGGTTGTGGTTGTAAGCCGTCAATCCGGCCTCTGCCAGGCAATTCGCCTGCTCCTGAGTGAGCATGCCGAGGGTGCAGCAAACTTCCATTCCCAAGCTCGCAACGGCGCGAACCATTTTCAGGACACGGTCAAATTCCTCGCCCACAGGGGCCTGCCGCCACGCCGCCCCCATGCAAAATCGCGTCGCTCCTTCGGCCTGGGCTCGGCGCGCCGTCTCTACAACCTCGGCCAAGGGTAACAAGGGTTGACGATCGACACCTGCCGCAAAGTGGGCGCTCTGGGGACAATAGGCGCAATCCTCGGGGCAACCACCCGTCTTGATCGAAAGCAATTGGCAGCATTGCACTTCGTTCGGCTGATGGTGGAGGCGATGGATTTGCTGAGCGGAGAAAACCAGGTCAAGGAGTGGCCTATTATAGATTCCCCGCACTTCTTCACGGGTCCAGTCGGAGCGAATTGAAGAATCTGAGCACGTTTGCTGCGCTTTTATAGACAAGACCCGGCCCTCCGGTGAATTCCATATCCTCATCTTTCCTGCCGCTTCTCACTGCCCAGTCCGAAGCATTCTAACCTTGTAGCGTCCAAAACTCAAATTAGGGTATTTCTCCTCCTCACCCATGTCCGAGGGCGAGAGGCGCAGCGGGCGAGATACCCGCGCTACAAGCTTCTCCCCCCCGCTCGGCAGGAGAGGCCAAAACCCTCAACTTCTATGCCGTGCACCCGGACCGCCGATTCTAAACACAATGTCTCTTAAGTTTGGGCTCTCATGGCGAGTACATGGGATGTTGAAGGGCGACACCCAAACCCCTCCCCATGTCCATGTTGAGAAACTCAGCTATCGGTGCCCGATTTCCCGCGGTATCCGAGCAAGTGCAAATTGACTTCTTGAGTTTGGGCTGTCATGGCGAGTACATGGAATGTTGAAGGGCGAACACCCAAACCCCTCCCCATGTCCATGTTGAGAAATTCAGCTATCGGTGCCCGATTTCCCGCGGTATCCGAGCAAGTGTGCAAATTGACTCAAAAACATGTGTTTAATTCCGCCTCAATCGGGCATTCGGTTGACAATTGCAAATACTCTCTCTTGCGTATCCAAGAGGCAATCTGACTCAGATCAATAAACTCAAGCGTTGCCATCACGTAGAAAGGCTGCAGTTGAAACTTGTTAAATTGGTTTAGAGAACTTTTCGGCTAAGAGTTTGCTAGTACTATTGTACTCCGAATCCCCAGGCGGGGATTTAGGTCTAGCTAACTGACGACCCTTCGCTATTCTCTCAGGGCTGCTGTAGCACAGTTGAAGGGTCCAAGTTGACTTGCTTTCCGATTCTAGACCCGGCATGTCAATTCCCCTCAATGTCCGGCTGACTGGGGTTGGGAATTTACTTCTAGCCATCGACCAGAGAGGCGTGGACTCCAAAGGAGATCCGCCGCGTGGAAACGCCAAGCAAGCCCGAATGGGAAGTTGGCACGGACTTGGTGGCCAAATGCATCACGGTGGACGCAATCGGCCAAGTGGCTACACATCGGATTCGACACATCCCTCTCGGTTACAAACGGTACACCAACCCGTAGAAGCGGGAAAGGGCGAGCAATATGTTGGAAGGCATCCACTCACAGGGGCAAGCGACCCAATGGTTGATCTTGGGGCGAATCCTGTTCTTCCTCATCCATGCTCTCGGTATCGCATGTTTTTCCTTTATTGTGGCAAAACGCCTGGCGCCGCTCCTTCGGGGTCAACGTGATTTTCGTTTTGACCGGCCATTGACCCGATTGACGAGGTTATTGAAATTCTGGTTGGGGCAGTGGAAGCACCCGCGCTACAGGACAGCAGGAACCATTCATGTGTTTATCTTTGCGGGTTTCATTGTCCTGGCGATTCGAACTTTCTCTGTGCTCATTCTGGGGATCTCCGATAATTTCGGTATCCCAGGCCTTTCAGGCAGCGCAGGGCACATTTACGACATTCTGACGGACTACGCCGCGACCGTCGTCTTCCTCTGCATGGTGATTGCGGCGGTTCGCCGGCTAGTCTTCAAACCGGCACGCTATGCGGTGCCAGCAACGTATGGCAAAGGCCACCCCGCCGACGCCATTTTCCTCTTGGCGCTGATCGCCCTGATGATGGTGACCGACAGCTTCTTCGCAGCTGCGCACGCCGCCGTTCGAACGCAAGAAGGCTTCGCCGTCGAGCCGCTGGCTTTCCTGTCGCTGGCGTGGGCGTTCAAAAAGACGCTGCTTTCGACTTCCTTGCCGACAATCTGGAATCTTCGACTCGGGGCCTGCCTGCTGCACGCATCAGCCTTTTACTTCCTGATGTGCTATCGGCCCTTTGGAATTCAGTTCCACGTGATCACCTCCATCTTCAATGTCTACTTCGCTAAGTTGGAGCGCGGAACGGTGAAGCCCGTGAGATGGGGCGTGGGTGATCAGCATTTGGACCAAGTGCAATCCTTCGGAGTCAAGAAATTCGAGGACTTCACCTGGAAGCATATGCTCGATTTCTATTCCTGCGCCGACTGCGGCCGGTGCTCGGACAACTGCCCAGCCAACACCGTGGGCAGACCGCTGTCGCCACGGTTTATCACGATCAAGGGAAGGGACTACAGCTTTCAGCATTATCCGGTCTTCGGCCGCTCAAACGGTAGCATGCCGTTGGTCGGCGGCATTTATTCTGAAGACGAAATATGGTCCTGCACCACCTGCGGGGCTTGTGAGGAGGAATGCCCGCTATTGGTGGAATACATCGACAAGATCGTCGACTTGCGGCGGGGCATGATCGACGATGGGAACGTGCCGCAGTCCCTCCAGAAACCTCTGAAGGCACTCGAGAGCCGCGGCAATCCATACGGTAAGATGGCCAAGAAAAGGGCCGATTGGGCAACGGCCAAAGAGTTCCAGGAAACCTGTGCGGTGAAAATCCTGGACGGAAAGAATGGGAACGGCCGCGCCGACACCTTGTATTTTGTCGACAGCATCACCTCTTACGACGACCGGATGCAGTCAATTGGCCGGGCCACGGCAAATATACTCGATCATGTGGGAGAGGAATTCGGAATCTTGGGCGCGGTGGAAAAGGATAGTGGCCACGAAGTACGGCGGTTTGGCGAAGAGACGCTGTTCATGGCCCTGCGGGAGCACAACACGGGTGCCATCAAAGCCTCCGGAGCGAAGCGTATCGTGACCAACGACCCCCATGCCTACAACGCGCTGAAACACGATTACGAAGATATACCGCCGGTGGAGCACATCAGCCAGGTAATCTCCCGGGAAGTGAAGGCCGGGAAAATCAAATTCCATCCGGTGCAAAGCGAGAAGAACGTCTATACCTACCACGATCCTTGCTACCTTGGGCGGCACAACCAGATCTACGAGGATCCACGCCAGGTACTCGACGCGATTCCCGGACTGAAGCGCGTCGAAATGAGCCGCTGCCGCGACCGCTCGTTCTGCTGCGGGGGTGGCGGACTCATGCTGTTCTACGAACCCAAAGAAGATCAGCGCATGGGCGTAGTGAGGGTCAAGATGGCCGCCGAAGCCGGCGCCAACGTGATCGTGGCCGCCTGTCCCTTCTGCATGGTGAATATCGAGGATGCGATCAAGGTCGCTGGCCTCGAAGGAAAGATGACCGCCATCGACTTGGCTGAACTGGTCGACAAACAGATCGTGCGCGATAGCCGGACAGCGATGTGAAGGAGACTAGGCGAGCACAAGGCAAAGGAGTGGTAAGGCAAGAGGCTCTTCTCATTAACTAAACTAGGTTAATTCACTTATTCGGTTAATTCACTTGACTTGTCAAGCCAATTGTGGGAAACTCAAATTGCTAGCGAAAACTTAACTTTAAACGGTTAAAAAAGAGGACGACTTCCATGGATCTACCTTCAATCCTCAGGCAGCGACTTGAGCAACTAGGACATGAGCAAAGGGACTTTAAACCAAGTTATGAGGTGCCAAAGTGGAGATCTTAGTTTGCGTGAGAAGAGTACCCGACACTTCGGAAAACGAGATTCAGCTTAACACTGTGGGAAACGACATCGAACGCGACGACCTCGTGTATTCGGTGAACGAACCAGACAATTACGCTGTCGAAGAGGCCTTGCAGATCGTCGCCAAAACCGGTGGCAACGTCACAGTGGTAACGGTCGGAGGCGAGGACGACGAGGAAATCCTGCGCCGAGAGATGGCCATGGGCGCGAGTCATGGCGTGCTGATTTCCGACGAGGCTTTCGAGGGCTCCGACGGCAAGGGCGTTGCCACAACCCTGAAATCCTACGTTCAAAAAAATCCCTTTGAACTTATCTTGACCGGCGTACAGGCGGAGGACGGCGCGGCCCAGGTTGGTGGAATGTTGGCGGCGATGCTCGACTATCCGTTCGCTTCCCTGGTGACGGCTATTGAAATCCCGGACGGCAAAAAGTTGAAAATCAGTCGGGAAATCGAGGGCGGCAACAAGGAGGTCAATGAGATCGATCTGCCGTGTGTGCTTTCGATTCAGACGGGCATCAATGAACCGCGCTACGTCGGCATGCGAGGGATCCGGCAAGTGGCCTCGGTCCCCATTCCCACCCTCGGAGCAGCAGAACTGGATATTGACCCGGGCGCGGTGGGGGAGGATGCCGCGAAAGTAAAACGGCTGGACTACTTTGTGCCCGCGCTTGGCAAGGGCGCCGAGGTACTGAAGGGCAGCAGAGAACAGAACATCAGCGAGGTCGTTGAACTGCTGAAAGCCCAAGGAGGGTTGCAATAATGGCTCGAATCTTCGCCTACATCGAACACCGGAATGGCGCGGCCGATGATTCCGCGTTGGAAATCGCGGCTGCGGCAAGAAACATCGATGCGGCCGGTTCACTTACGGCCATTGTGACCGGCTGGGGCACCGATCTTGATATGGTTTCCTCCGCTCTCTGCGCGTCCTACGGTCAGGTTTGGAAAATCGCCAATGAAGCGCTTGCCTACCCTAATGCCGAACTCGTCCGGAAGGCCCTGGTGAGCGTCCTTCCGCCCGACAGCATTTTCTTGGTTCCTCATACGCATTTCGGAATCGACCTCGGACCGGGCCTTTCCATCAAGCTGAACTCAGCCTTTGTCTCCGACGTATTGGCCATCGAAGGGGTGGAAGGGGGAAATCTCAAAGCGATTCGCCAGGAATTCGGGGGACAGGTGAGTGCTCACGTTCGTTGTGACATTTCATCGGGAGCCGTGATTACGATCCGTCCAGGCGCATTCAAGCCGGTGGGAAGTGCTCCCGCCGGAGGGCAGGTTGTCGACAAGTCCTCGGAGGTCGGCGCTTTGGAAGCAGGAAGACGGTATCTGGAGACGATCGTCGCCGAGTCCGGTGATGTCGACATCACCAAGCACCAGGTTCTAGTTTCCATTGGCCGTGGTATTCAGGAAAAAGACAATGTCGCGATCGCTCAGGATCTGGCCGACGCCATCGGGGCGGTAGTGAGCTGTTCGAGACCTGTGGTCGACGCCAAGTGGCTGGCGAAATCCCGCCAGGTAGGCTCATCCGGCCAAACTGTCAGGCCGAAGGTTTACCTCGCCTGCGGTATCAGCGGGTCGTTCCAGCACCTGGCGGGCCTCAAGGGCAACCCCTTTATCATCGCCATCAATAAGAACCCTAAAGCCCCGATCTTCCAGGTGGCGAATGTTGGAATTGTTGACGACATCCTGGAGTTTTTGCCGGCGCTAACGGACAAGATCCGCGAAATGGACGGCAGCAAGTCAAGTGCCGCCGGCGCGGCTCGGTGAAGGAGAGAACCACACATGATCACAAAAAAGACGTTGAAGGCGAGTGTGAAAGCGTTCAAGGATTTTGCCAAGAAAAACCTGCCGGACGAAAAGCTGCAGGAGTTGGATGCCCGTGACGAATGTCCATTGGACATCGTCCGGCATATGTGCAGCCCGGATAAGTTGGGCATTCAGCTTTTGTTCGTTCCGGAAGAGTTCGGCGGTTTCGGCGGCGGCGCCTTCGACGTGTATTGCGTGTGTGAAGAGATGGCGCGAATCGATTTGGGCGTCGCCACGGCGGTGCTGGCCACGTTTCTCGGCAGCGACCCCATCACCGTCGGCGCGACTCAGGAGCAGAAGAAACTGTGGCTGACTCGTATCGCAGAAGAAGGTTTGTTGTTCGCCTACGGCGCCACCGAGCCGAATGCGGGCAGCGATCTGGGCGCGCTCGAAAGCACCGCCGACCGGGTAGTAGAGGACGGCAAGGTTGTCGGTTACAAAATCAACGGCAGCAAGCAATGGATCTCGAACGGCGGGATCGCCGATGCTTGCACCGTGTTGGCGAACACACCCGGCGGTCCGAGTTGGTTCGTGGTGGAAAAGGGGGCGCCGGGATTCAGCCACGACGAACCCGAAGACAAGCACGGCATCCGACTCAGCAACACGGCGGCGCTTTCGTTCACGGACGTGTACGTGGATGCCGACCGGCTTATCGGGGGCGTGGAAGGACAGGGATTAATCCAGGCTCAGGCCGTGTTTGGCTACACGCGACTCATGGTAGCAGCGTTTGGCCTCGGCGCCGGATGGGCCGCTCTCGACCGAGCGATACCTTATTCCCGCACTCGAATCCAGGCCGGGGCGCCGCTCTCCGAAAAGCAGGGATACACACACAAGCTGATAGTTCCGAACGTGGTCCGGCTGGAGGCCGCACGTGCCTACATTGAAGAAACCGCTGAGCGCATCGACGCTGGCGAAGGCAGCTTAAACACCGAAGGGGCCATTGCCAAGTACATGGCGACAGAAGCCGGCGATCGCGCCGCCGACGCCAGCATCCAGGCACTGGGCGGCTATGGTTACACGCATGAATACATGGTGGAAAAGATCAAACGTGACGTTCGCATCACCAGGATCTACGAAGGCACCTCCGAGATCATGGAGATGACGATCAGCCGTGACCGCTGGCAATCGCACCTGAAGACGCGCGGCCGGCATTATCACGAACAGGCACAAAAGTTCGAGGCGCTGCATGCCAGCCACCCGAGTGTCGGCGCCGATATCGCCGCCCTGGCCTTGCATGCCTTAGCAGAAGTAATGGAAAGAGCCCGCGTGGCACGCCTGACTCGCCACCAGCATGTTCTGCTTCGCGTGGGCGAACTGATCGCTTATGCGGAGTGCGCGGGCAGCTTGTCTCGCCGTGCCTCTTTGATGCTTCAAGGCCGGCTCCACGAAAAAGCCAACCAGCGCTTCGACGCGACGGCTCTGGAGACGATAGCCCGCTGCTTCGCGCGTGAGGCGGCACTCAAGGTTGCGGCGGAAGGCTTACAAGTTGTGGCGGGCGCCGGTGGCGTGACCGATTCAGAGATGGCCGCTTTTCAAACGACTATGGGACTGCCTGCCATCCATCGCGCCCAGGCGGGCCTGATCGCGGACTTGGATTACGTTGCCGACGTGCTCTACGGCCGAGTCGCCAAGAGTGCACGTGCGGCCGCGTAGCATGTTAGCTCGCTGGCGCATGCCGGGGCACGCCCGGGCTCTACACAGGTTGAAGGGAAACCATTGGGGAGGATCATTATGGAAGACACCGCTTCTCGAGCGATTGCTATTGTGGGGGT
>JBELAJ010000103.1:0-19207 GCA_049508935.1 Terriglobia bacterium
CCCGGAGGGTTACCCTGCGCGTTGTCGGTGTTGTAGAGCGCGACGCCCGAGTTCAAGGTGGCGAGCTTCAACGGATCCTCTCCGTTGATCGGCAACTGGGCAATGCTTTCCAGGGAGATGGTTTGGCCGATGGTGGCATTGTCAGTGGCAATCGGTGGCGGGGTAGTGGAGACGGTGACGCTGGTTTGGACCGAGCCGACCTTGAGTTCAAAGTCGCTGCGCACCGTCTGGTTGTTCTCCACAATGATGTTGTTATGCACAACCGTGCCGAAGCCCTGGGCATTCACCGTGATCGTATAGGTCCCGACAGGGATATACAGGATGTCGTAAATACCGCTCGCGTTGGTGACACCAGTATAGGGCACTTGTGTAGCATTGTTTACCGCCTCGACGTTCGCTCGCGGAACCAAGGCTCCGGAGGTGTCGGTGACTGTGCCGGTCAGGCTGGTGGAAGAGGCGAGTTGGCCGAGCGCCGGCATGGCCAGGGTCGCAACGAGCGCGAGGGCAAAACTACATGAAAGCGCTATGGGGCTGGTAATTATTTTGACCGTTTTCATATTTTTCCTCCCAACCAGAATTTGATTTTCGGACCTAAGCCCTGGGTGAAGGTATTGTAGCGTTCTAGAGTTCCAGTCCGCGGCGTGGCGGTGAGAACGAGGAGCCCGAACTTGCCGGTGCTTGTTGGATTAGGTTAGGGGTCGGCCGGATGAGTGAAAGGACACTCCCTAACCCCAAGAGTTTGCGCACCCAAGATCTGTTGGTTTTGTTTTAGCCCACAGACATGTTACATGTAGGTTAAGCAGGCCGTCAAGAAAAACGAAGAAGGGGTACCTGTGTCATGGGCCGCCAATCCGGACGAAATCCTTCCGAATCGGCTCGGAGCAGAGACAACTCTGGATTTTCCAGCGGACTTGGGAATCCCGAGTCAAACTGCACGAGTCATCTCGCGACTTGACGGTATAAAAGCCGGGAGATTAGAGTTTGATCTATGAATAAGCGCATCATCTGTTTTTACGCTTTAGCTATGCTGATTATCTCCACGTTCGTTACGCCGCTCGGGTTAAGCCAGACACAATATGACTTACTGCTCCAGGGCGGGCACGTAATCGACCCCAAGAACAATATTAGCGGTGTGCGCGATGTGGCGATCCTCAATGGCCGCATCGCGGCTGTGGCGGAGCACCTTGATGCCTCGACCGCTCTGAAGACAGTGGATGTTTCGGGCTTGTACGTCGCGCCGGGGCTGGTGGATATTCACGTGCACGTTTACGCGAGCACGGGGGAGCGCAATTCCTACGCCGGAGACAACAGCGTGTTTCCTGACGGCTTCACCTTCAGGGTGGGTGTGACCACCGTGGCCGACGCGGGCTGCGCGGGCTGGCGGAATTTCGAGGACTTCAGGGAACACATCATCAGCCGCTCACATACGCGGGTGCTGGCGTTCCTGAACATCGTTGGAGCGGGCATGCGCGGGCCGAAATTTGAAAACAATCTCGCGGATATGGAAGTCGCGCCCACTGCGGACATGTGCCTGCGCTATAAGGATCTGATCGTCGGGATCAAAACTGCGCATTACGCCGGCCCGGAGTGGACGCCGGTGGAGCGCGCCGTCGAAGTCGGCTCGAAAGTGGGTATTCCGGTAATGGTTGATTTCGGAGCGAACCGCCCGGAGCGCCCCACGAGTATCCTCTGGACGCAGAAATTGCGGCCCGGCGACATTTATACCCACTGCTTCTCCGGCATCCGCAATGAGCTCGACGATTCCGGGCGCTTGAATCCCGCTATGTCGGCGGGACGCAAGCGAGGAGTGATTTTCGACGTGGGGCATGGCGGCGGCAGTTTTGCCTGGCCCGTCGCTATCGAGGCGATCAAGGAGGGTTTCTATCCGGATTCGATCTCCACGGACCTCCACATCGGCAGCATGAATGCCGGGATGAAGGATATGTTGAATGTAATGGATAAATTCCTGGCGATGGGTCTCTCGCTGGACGATGTGATCCTGCGGTCCACCTGGAATCCTGCCCGCGAGATCCAACACCAGGAATTGGGCAACCTCTCCGTAGGCGCGCCGGCAGACGTGGCAGTGCTGCGACTGGAAAATGGCGACTTCGGTTTCACTGATATGTACGGTGCGCGTTTGCGAGGTACGAAGAAACTGATCTGCGAACTTACCGTACACAACGGCAAGGTAGTCTACGACCTTAATGGAATCACGCGTCCCGATTGGAACACCCTGCAGAAGGGATATAGGCTGACGGGCGACCCCCGCTGGGACGCGGTGACGCCGAGGCCGGTCATCCCGCCACCGAAGTAGACTTAGTGTTTTTCGTATGAGCGTCCTCTTGTTTAACTATCAAAGACTCGTGTAATTTCCCGGTTACGAGTTGCGGCGTCCGAAGCTGCGGTACTGGTGCCTCTCGGCTTTCCAGTTCGCCTCGCCGTACTCCCCGAGGTTCACCTTGCCCCCCATCGTGTCGCCTTCCACAGTTCCTGTGAACTCATAGGACAAGCGGGTGCCTTCAGCCTGATGCGAGCTCCTGAAACGGACCGTATTGGCGGCCACCGTTCCGTTCAGGTCGCCGCTGTAGAATTCACCCCGGTGTGTGCCGACCAGCTTCGAGCCTTCTTGCTCGAGGAATATCGTATGAGCCGCCGAACCTCGCTGGAACTCGAGTTGCACCGCCCATTGTCCCGCGACCATGACAGGTGCGCCTTGGGGCTCGACGGGACTTTCGAATTTCGGCGGACTCGAGAGCGCGGCGCAGAGCCGTTCTGCCACCACTTTGTCGTCTCCGGGCATCATCATGTAAGCAACGATGGAGGCAGAACTCGACATGTTATCCGGCCGGCTGCCCCTGGCTCCAGCCAATATCACGCGAGGCTGACTCGCGAGCAACAAGTTGCCCAGTTCCTCGCCGGTGATCCCCAGGCGCGCACCATCCCACTCGATGGAAAGGCTCGGCGAGCGATTTGACAAGCCCGCCGAGGGCTGGTTGATGCGTGTCGAGACGCCGTTGATTTGCGATACCCGCGTGGAAATGCTATTGAGCCAACTCTCCCACTCCTTCCATTCAGCTTCATGGTCGCGCTTCACCCACATTTCCACCGCCGCCAGCATGCCCATGATCTCCTCTTTGCCGACCTTGAGCGAGCGGCCGAAGGCGTGGTGGGGCGCACTGTTGGCCCAGGCTGCCTCGAGCAGGTTCTTTTCGCCAAGCAGGAGACCCGCCGCCTGGGGTCCGCGGATGCACTTGCCGCCGCTGTAAGCAACAGCCGTAGCGCCGCGTTGCAAGTGAACGTTGGGGATGGTAAGGATTTCCGCCGCCGCATCCACGATCACAGGCACATTGTGGCGCTTGGCGATTTCCGCGACGACCTTGGTTCCCATCGGCCCGTCGTCCCCGGGACCTCCCAGAATGTAGACCAATGCTGTACGCTCGTTGAAGGCGGCTTCAAGCTGCGAAGCATCGTAAACGGTGACGATTTTAACACCCAACATGCGGATGGCGTGATCATAAACATTGCGCGAGTAGGCCGGGATCACCACTTCACTTTTCAGTCCTTCGAGGTTGGGAAGACGCTGCATGCGCTCGGGGTCCGAGCCCGCGAGGCAAGCAGCCGTAGTGTGCGTAAGCGCGGCGCAGCAGCCGGCCGTAACGATGCCCCACTCGGCGCCCGTCAGCTCGGCTAAGCGCTTGCCGACGCCATCCATGAGCTCCTCCATCTGGACATAGGCCCGTGAGGCATCGTCCATTGCTCGCTTCACTTCCGGCAACGTTTCCGAGCCGGTGATAATGGTGTAAGTGCCCTTGGCATTGATGAGCGGTTTCACGCCGATCGAGCGATAGAGATTGGCGCCGTACTCAAGCGGGGCCGCCACGGCTTTCCGGATGCGTCCGCCCACCGCTGCCAGCGCGGCGGCCAGCGCACCTCGCTGGAACAATTCCCGGCGGCTATGACCTCTGGAGGGCTTCGGAGCTGAGCTCAAAAATGGAGGCTGCATGTTATCCACCTCTCAATCAGTGCGGCACGGGAAAACTGGCGCTCGATGAGACATAAGTGAGGTAGGACGAAATTATACGTCCGCTAACTGAAAGGAGCAACGATACGATAGTGAAGAATAACCCGCAAAGAAGCGCATCGCTGTGCCCACGGGTTGATTCTTTATGAGTTAAAATACCAAGAGCAGCGAAAGCGAACGCCCCGATCGTCACGAGCGCGGGGCTTGGGGCCGGCGGGCCTTTCTGGACGTAGGGCCGGAGTCGCAAAGGGGGTTAAATGCCGGAAGAACTTCGTTTCAAGCAAAGATACGAATCAACCGAATGGCTACGACGGCATCCGCCGGGAGGCGACACGCCTTGGGATATTGGCAAACCTGACTTCAACCTGATTCAGACCGTAGCCGCAACGCCCATAAAACCCTGCAAAGCATTCGAAATTGGATGCGGAACCGGCGATAACGCCATATGGCTCGCGCAACAAAACTTCCATGTAGTGGGAATTGATGCATCGGAGGAAGCGATTGAGAAGGCAAAATCGAAAGCCGGAGAAAGTAACGTCAAATGCGACTTCATAGTGAGTGACATCATGACAAGCCGCATTGAAGGGGCGCCTTTTGGCTTTGCATTTGATCGCGGGTGCTTTCATACGTTAGATTCGGACCAAGAACGAAGGAGGTTTGCTGAAATCGTACACGGCCATTTGGGAACAGACGGCCTGTGGCTCAGTCTGATTGGCAGCGCTGATGAACAGCGCGAGGGGCCGGGCCCGCCGCAACTGACCGCAAGAGATATCGTGAATGCTGTGGAGCCATACTTTGAAATCCTGTCGCTCGTTTCAGGCTCTTTCGGAGCCAACCGCCCCCAACCGCCCAGAGCTTGGGTTTGCCTGATGCGGAGAAGGCGTTGAGCATTCATGGTGAACAGCTCGAAGCAATCGTCACACGTCAGGAAGCGCACGCGCGTTTGACTCTAGTTGAAATTCCTGCCAATTTTCTAAAATATGTCGAATAGGCCGATCCTCGCCCGTCATGGGGATAGGTGCCGTAAGGCCCACGGGAGTTGCGGGAAAGGAGAAAACCGATGCAGTTTGTCCTGCTGATCTACCACACGCCAGAGGAGTTTGGCATGCGGAAGAACGACTATAAGGATCCTCATCTCGGCGCCTGGCGGGCCTACCACAAGGCGCTCGTGGAGGCCGGAGTCTACGTCGGCGCCGATGCACTTGAAGTGCCCGAGACAGGAACAACGGTGCGTGTTAGGGAAGGAAAGCGCCGCGTGCAGGATGGACCCTACGCTGATACGAAGGAGCAGCTTGCAGGATTCATCATCCTGGAACTCCCTTCCGTTGATGCTGCCCTGGAATGGGCGGCGCGCTGCCCGGGAGCATCGATGGGCGCAGTTGAAGTCCGGCCGCTGGCGAAGGAAGCCCTGCGGCGGGGGTTCTCAGGGTGAATGGAGGCAACCAGGAGGACACGCACCGGACCATCGAGCGCGTAGCGCGCGAATCCTATGGCCGTCTGGTAGCCTATCTTTCCGTGCACACGCATGACTTGGCCAGCGCTGAGGACGCTCTCAGCAACGCCTTAGTGTCGGCTCTCACCCATTGGCCGCAGGACGGCGTGCCGCAAAATCCCGAAGCCTGGCTGATGACTGCGGCGCGTCGCTCGCTCATTGACGTTATTCGCCACCAGCGCGTGGCGCGCGCGCGCGAGCCAACTCTGAAGCTGCTCAAGGAAGATTCCATGGAGACTGCGATAACAACCGAGTTTCCCGATGAACGCCTGAAGCTGCTCTTCGTTTGTGCCCATCCGGCGATCGATCCGGCGATGCATACACCCCTCATGCTCCAGACGGTATTGGGTCTGGATGCCGCGCGCATTGCCCAGGCTTTTCTCATCCCACCGAAAACCATGGGGCAGCGCCTGTTCCGCGCGAAAACAAAAATCCGCAGTGGTGGTATTCCGTTCGAGGTACCGCAGGAGCGGGATCTGCCGGAGCGCCTGGACGCCGTCCTGGAAGCGATTTACGCTGCGTTTGGCATCGGCTGGGACGATATGGTTGGCGCTGACCAACGCGGCCGCAATCTTACCGAGGAAGCCCTCTGGCTCGCTCGGGTCCTTTTGCAGCTCATGCCTGGCGAAGCCGAGGTGCAGGGTTTATTGGCTCTCATGCTGCACTGTGAAGCGCGGCGCGCCGTCCGGCGCGACCGTGATGGTCGTTACGTTCCTCTGTCCGAGCAGGAGCCGAAACGGTGGTCCCTGCCTTTAATAGAAGAGGCGGAACGCCACCTCCGAGAGGCGTCCATGAAGGGACATGCGGGACGTTTTCAATTGGAAGCGGCGATTCAGTCGGTGCATGCTGAACGTGTGCACAGCGGCCGGATTGAGTGGACTGCGATTGTGCGATTTTACGAACAGCTAAACCGCATATCTCCGACCATCGGCGTGCGAACCGCACACGCCGCCGCGCTTGCAGAGGCACATGAGGCGGAACGGGGACTAGCACTTCTGGATGCAATCGACCAGGACGCAGTCTCGGCTTATCAACCCTATTGGGCGGTTCGCGCTCACCTCCTGTGCCTGCTCGGGAAAACTGCTGAATCTCGCGATGCCTACGATCGGGCCATCGGGTTGGCGGAAGACCCAGCGGTCCGAGAGTTCCTGCTCCAGAAACGGGGCTGATATTTTCTGCCGACCCTGTAGAAATCTGCCCACGTCATCCGTCACCCCAATGGAAGCGGCTTAGCGATGGAAGCTTCGCCGCGTCGGAGGTGAACGATGTGCCCATTCTGTTTCGCAACCTTAGGACTGGTCGTGGCCGGAACGCTCTCGACTGGGGGCTTGGCGGCGCTTGCCGTCAAAGTGTCTCGCAAGAAGAACCACCCGGCAGAAGCGACGCCAAATGCGAATGCAAGTAGCGGTGAAAACGTCAGCCCGCAAAGTCGGTAACCCGAAACTGGCCGTGGAAAATGTTTCAGGGCGAGCGGTCTCGGCCTGCATCAAAAAAACAAAGGAGGAATGATATGACAACAAGCAAAGAGAGAGATAAGGAGCCACCGAAAGGTCGTCTCGCGATGAGCACACCCCCGATCGTGTCGCAGGAGGAATGGGAGGCGGCGCGCCAGCAACTGCTCGTCAAAGAGAAGGAATTAACTCGTGCCCGTGACGCCATGGCCGCCCAGCGGCGCCGGATGCCGTGGATGGCCATCGAGAAGGACTACAGCTTTGACGGGCCTAAGGGGAAGGCGAGCCTCCTCGACTTGTTCGAGGGACGCCGTCAGCTCATCGTCTACCGTGCCTTCTTCGAACCGGGCGTGTTCGGCTGGCCCGAGCATGCCTGCCGCGGCTGCTCTCTGGGCGCCGACCAAGTCGCCCACCTCGCCCACCTGAACGCGCGCGACACGACCCTCGTGTGGGCCTCGCGGGCGCCGCAGGCCGACATCGCACGGCTGAAGGCGCGGATGGGCTGGGAAATGCCCTGGTACACCATGACCGACA
The DNA here is from genome assembly GCA_049508935.1 of Terriglobia bacterium. Classification (GTDB taxonomy): domain Bacteria; phylum Acidobacteriota; class Terriglobia; order UBA7540; family UBA7540; genus CAVROP01. The sequence continues at coordinate 7,499 of JBELAJ010000103.1, forward strand.
GCTTCGACGCTGACTTCGGGGTGGATCAATGGCACGGCCACAACGTATTCATCCGCGACGGCGACAAGGTGTTCCGCACCTACTTCATCAACAGCCGCGGCGATGAGGCGATGGGCACTACCTGGAGCTACCTCGATATCACGCCGCTCGGCCGCCAGGAGGCGTGGGAGGACTCGCCAGAGGGTTACCCCCAGGACCCGCCGTACAAGTGGTGGAACTGGCATGACAACTACGAGGCCGAGACCTCGCCCCACCCGCTGTGGCTCGATATACTAACCGATCCTCAAGGAGCCGCCGTCCGAAGGCGCGACGCGGAGGCGAAAGCATGCAAATGCTCATGAGCGCGGCATCTCCACCCAAAATCCTGTGCAGCAAAGGAGGGAACGATGAAGGAGACCAGGAGAGATGAACTTCGAGCGCCCAAAATAGTCGATCGGAGCACCTTCCAGGCGGAGCTGGACGCATTGCGGGTTCGGGAGAAGGCGCACACGCGCGAGGGTGACGCGATCGCGGCAGCCCGCCGGAGGCTGCCGATGGTGGAAGTGGACCCCACCATCACCCTGATTGGCCCGCAGGGCCCGGTGACGCTTCTCGAGGTGTTCGAGGGCCGCCGACAGCTCATCGCCTACTACTTCATGTGGCACGCCGGCCGCCCTGCGCCGGAGCAGTGCGAGGGGTGCACCTGGGTCACATCGCAGGTTCGCGAGCTGTCCTATATTCATTCTCGCGACGTTACCTACGCCACGTTTTGCCAGGGCCCGTACGAAGAGAGCGTCCGGTACCGCGGCTTTATGGGCTGGGAGATGCCTTGGTACTCGGCCCCCCAGGACTCACTCGAAACCCTTCTGGTTGGACGCCGGGTGGGCAGGATGCACATCGTCTGCTACCTGCGACAAGGTTCCAATGTCTTCGAGACTTACTGGACGACGAGTCGCGGCGTCGAGGTGATGGATAACAACTACCACTTGCTCGACTTGACCGTCTACGGACGGCAGGAGACCTGGGAGGATTCGCCGGCTGGCTGGCCGCAACCGTGCACCTACACGCGGACTAGCAGCGGCTCGCCGACTTGGGAACCAGTGTGGCCGGGCGGACGCCCCATCGCCCAGTGGCCGCGACTCGAAGCCGGATGCTCCGACGACCTGGGTACTGGCAAGCGCTGATCAGATCTGCCGCGGTATGAAAATCGCGCTAAAATGCGAATGTGAAACTGGTTAAGTTGCCAGAAAACCAAATCACGATTCGTTTCAGGGCCAACTTATTTCGGCCTAAGGAAAGCGAAAATATCGGATCGTGGGCGCTTGTCACTCTGCCCAAGAACGCGAGTGCGAAACTTCCATCACGAAGTATGACGATGGTTGAGGGAACTATCAATAGCTTCCCTTTTCGAGCCGCTCTCGAACCAATCGGCAAAGGAGGTCACTGGCTCAAGGTGAACAAAGCCCTGCGCGATGCTGCTGGCGCGGACGCGGGAGACACGGTAACGGTGGAGATTACGCGGGTTGGAGAAGAATCGGAGACCAGGATGCCCATGGAGCTGTCGAAAGCCCTGAGAGTTGCCCCACGGGCGCAGGCATCGTGGGCGGATATCACGCCAACGGCGCGCCAGAACTGGATTCTCTGGATAACTACAGCAAAGCAACCGGAAACGCGCACGCGCCGCATAGAGAACGCGTGTGATATGCTTGCATCGGGAAAGCGGCGCGTATGTTGTTTTCCCGGTCTAAGGTGGATTACGAGAGATCACGTAAAACCAAGCGAAACATGGCTTCCGTTACCGAACTCAAGAGCAGAAATAAACAAGGATTAGAGAACACGACAAGCGTTGTGTTTTTGCTTGCTATGTAATTACCAGGCGGGCATACATGATCTTCTTCTTCCAGTCGGCAGGCACACAATTTTCTGCCGGCGCGGAGTATGCCCTGCTTACGCATCCTCCCGACCCATAGGGCTTGCTTCTTTTCATGGCAAGTGAAACGGTACCAGAGTGAAATGGTACGTGGCACCATTCCCCCCATTCTCCATTAGGCAGGAGTCTGCGCCGGCCAACGGGGAGGCGGAGCCGCAGGTTTCGCCGTAGGGGGCGGTTCGCGAACCGCCCCTACAGGCCTAAGCCGGCGGCAGGGGCGCCAGCGTGGCAGGGCCATCTTGGCCGTGACGGTGCACGGGGGCTGGCGCGAGACCCGTTTCCCTCAAGGACCGGAGGTATGCCCCGTGCCGGAACCAGTCGGTTACAACTTCTAATTAATTGCGGACCTGGTCTGTGGCATCGCGTTCTTTACATATTTGTCAAACCAGCGAAGCATCTCGTAAACAAGCTGTTCGTTCGACTCGATCGCTGTATACAAGTGGGGCTCGTGCGGAAGCAGCACGAGGCGGGCAGTACCGCCGTTGCCTCGAATTGCTTCGTACAGCTTGTTCGACTGCAGTGGTATCGTGCCGGGGTTCGCGTCTTCTGCACCGTGCATGATGAGGAGCGGCGTCTTCAGTTTATCGGCGGAGAAAAACGGGGAGACTTTCAGATAGACGTCCGGGGCCTCCCAAACCGAGCGCCGCTCGTTCTGGAAACCAAAAGGCGTGAGCGTTTTGTTATAGGAGCCACTCGTCGCGACACCGGCACGGAACAAATCGGAATGGGCCACCAGATTCACAGTCATAAGAGCGCCGTGGCTGTGTCCGGTGACTCCGATGCGGTCGGGATCGGCCACACCCAGGCGCACAGCCTCATCGACGGCGGCCTTGGCGTCTGCCACGAGCTGTTCCAGATAGGTGTCGTAGGCCTTCTTCGGATCGCCAATGATGGGGAACGAAGCGTCGTCGATGATGGCGTAGCCGGCAAGAAGCAAGAGTTTGTACTCCCACAACTGCGTGAAGGTTGCCTGCGAGCCCGTCACCTGACCGGCGGTGGAAGCTTCGGCGTAGTCGAGAGGATAGGCATAAAGAATGGTCGGGACGCGCGTGCCCTCTTGATAGCCGGGCGGCGTATACAGCGTGAAGGACAAGTCAAGGCCGTCGGCGCGCTTGTATTTCACCAGGCGCTTTTTGATCGCGCGCACGGCCGGGGTGGGATCGGGAATGTGGGTTATAGCGACGCTCGAGGAAGCAAAGGCCGCTTCTCCGGCGGGAGCCTCGACGGATTGCCCAATTGTGCGTGTGAACGCATTCGGCGGGTCGGAAGGCGATTGATGCCAGGTAATGAATGTCTGCGAGTCCGGCCCGGTAAAGGAAAGAAACCGCTCGAAGCAAGTCTTATCGCTGCGAAACAGACGTTCCGACTTCAGCGTGTTGAGATTCAGCCGGTCGAGAAACGGCCGATCTCCGTCCGGCGAAGAACCCTCTCCTTGAAGGTAGATGGAATCGACGTCCTGACGGACTACCCAGGACCCGTTCGCAAGCTGGCGGTAGACTGGGTAGCCCGGATCTTTGTATCTCTCGTCCATCGAGAGATCCCAAAGCAAGCGGGGCTTCTGCTGCGGATGATCGACGTCGAACACAAACGTCCTTATCCAGTGCCGATTCTCATCGTACTCAGTCAAGAGAGCGGTGCTCGATTGTTCGCTCCAGGCGAACCAGGCGTACCGCTGCTCGGTGCGCGCGATTTCGACAGCCGGAGAGTTGAACGGCGCCTTCTCAAGAAGTATCTTGTCGCGGTTCGGAACGTTGACATTCCAGTCTCCGCCATCCAGTGCTTCCGCCCAGACGAGTGTGGCCGGCCCGGTGGCGCGCCAGGAGAATTCCCGCGGGCCTACCGGAACGCCGTGAATAGGAACCCGATCCGCCAGGGGCAGCGAGGCGATAGTATGAACACGAACGTGGGCACTCTGGGCTACGTCCCAAACCTCAACTTCCTTCGGAAACCGCTCGTAGGTGGTGACGTAGGAGTAAGGCTTGTGAATCGCGGTGGCGCGGATGTGCTGACCATCCGGAGCGGGATCCAACGATTCGTAATTGGCGGGTTTGCCGATGGGCGTGATCGCGCCGGTGGCCGCATTGACCAAGGCAAGTTGGGAGAGGGCAAAGTAATCGAACAGATCCTCGTCGTGCTTGTTGCCAAGCGTGTCGCGGTTTTCGTAAGTGCTGCTCTGCCCCTTTTCGCCCGTTGTTTCCTGAATGCTCGGACCAATAGGCACGACGGGCTCGGGCGGCGGCGCGCCCATCCCCTTCGGCACCAGCTTGACCAACAGCGTCTTCTGGTCCGGCATCCACTCGAGCGCGTCGTCGAACATGGGGTTCAGCCGGGCTCCGGGCACGCGATGGACTTCGCCGCTTCTGCCATCGCCGATCCAGAGCTCGACCGATTCGGGCGCAATATTCACGAAGGCGAATCGTTTCCCGTCGGCCGACCAGAGGGGATCGCCCGGGCACGCCCCCGCGGGAAGCGCCACATGGATTTGCGCGCGACTGGCGATTTGCACCAGCTCGAAGCTCCTGGCGCAAGGAGTGATGCCGTACCCGCCCGGAGTGTCATGCTTGCTATGATTCTTTGGCTCTATGCGGACGCCGGCGAGGCGCAAGAAAGGCGTTGCCACCCGCGAAATCGACGGGTACTCCTGCCAGGACACCAGGAGAATCGCGTCGTGGGTCGGGCTCATTCTGGGTCGGGGGGGCGAGGGCGCGAGCATCACATCCAGAATGTTCTTCGGCGGCTGGTTGTATCCGGATGCACCCTCGTTCGGCGCCGATGTTGCCGAGGTCACGCTTGAAGTTGAGTTTGACTGCGCTCGAGCGGGCACAATCGCGCACGCAGCCAGAGCTATTAGCAAGAGATAGTCCAAGGGTTTCCGGGCTGGCATGGTTCCCTCCGTTGCAAGGCATTAAAGCAGCGCCCCTGGGGCACAAAAGCTGCCTTCTGAACCGATTTCCTTTTTCAACGATTGATCGACTGTGAGTATACGCCCAGCGCCCACAGACTGCAACCGCGACCGAGTGAGGCAGGGCGCATGATCTAGACTGGTAAGGTCTCCACGAATTCGAGCCCGGCAAGAGACCAACTTTCAGTCCCAACACGTTTCGCCCACACTACGCGAGCCGCGATCGCGTGTTGGGAATCCCCTCCAGCTACGATTCCAACCGCTCCGCCAGGGAGCAACGCAAGGGCAGTCCGCACCTTTGCGCCTTGGGGCGAGAGGTCGATTGTGAAGGCTTCATGCTCCACCTTGCAGCCTTCGGACTGCAGCAAGAGCCTGATTGAGATTGTTGCGGGTATACGTTGTGATTGCCGGAGGTCGGTTTGAGGAACGGCTTCCATGGATGGTTCCGCGTTGCTGAGTCTACCGCTGGTATGGTTTGAATGTAAGGTACCGGGCAGCAAGTGTCAAGTACTTGCGTATCGGTACTGCTGTACCATCCGTCGATGGTTAATCCCTCCGATAACTCTTATGAACTTGTTAGAGGAGGTTAATCGAAGATGATCCTTTCATGGCTGATTTTGACACTCTCGCTGGCCATGGTTTTCTTCTGCTTCCAACTGTCCTGCCAGAGTATTCTGCGCCGGCAGGCCGATCAAGAGTATTTCCGATCCATCGCCAATGTGATTCGTTTGGAGTTTCCGTGCCTGCGAGACGCTCTCGAAGAGTCTGGCGCCTCGCTCGATTACTCCCGGCTGCCCAAGGCACTAAAATGCGACTTCCTCGCCCTGACCCATCTCCTCAAGAACGCCGCGGGTGTAAGACAGGGCTACTCGAAAGAGCAACGGCTCCTGATCCTCTATTTTCGCGTGCAGTTCCTTTCCCTGGCAGTGCGGCGTTTGCTGAGGGCGAGCGAGAAGAAAGCAGCCCTGAGGTTGACTTTCGTCCTTCAGTATTTCGCCAATGCGGTTGGCCGGCGTATGAACGAAGCAGGGTTCGGGAACACCACGGCAGCAAGCTGCCTCGTGAACCGTTGATTCATCCCTCCTCGCGGCGCAATTGGGCTGGACTTGCCTATTCGCGTTTGCTAATCGGAGTACAATGTTCTCCGGGAACCAGTCACAACCTTGACGGCTGTGTCAACGGCCGTTAAGGGCGGGTGATGGGCATCCGCGCGTTACGGAGGACACATGAGGCGTCTCCTGTTTTGTGCGCTTTTCCTTGTTGTTTGCTCACCGCCTTCTCCAGCAAAAGACCGGGCATGGACAACGGGCACACTGGTGAATGCGGTCACGGAAAGAGATTCGAGTGCCATCGGCGTTCCGCCCACAATCGTAACCGGACCGAAGATCGTCACGCTGCGCAACGACGTAACGTACTACACGATTGACGACGGGAAATACGTGTGGGTGGTCATCCGGCGGATGACCAAGAAAGATGATAAGCCGCTCCGTGTGACGATCGACACTCCGGTAAAGTTCGCCATTGAGAAGAAGACGTGTTATTTGCTGGACGAGGAAGGTGAAGAGCACAAGTTGACGGTCGAGAGGAAGACGCTGAAGACCAATTGACGGGTGCGGGAGCATTTTTCGCTATGCTTTCTGCAAACGCCGGAGGAAAGCGTCTCGCACTTTTCTTGAGGGAGGGGGAATCTCACGTACCTGATATCGGCGGCACGCCTCCACAGACGGGAATTTGGAATTACGCCACACCGTTCGCTGCGGGTCACGGTCCTGGGTGGCGCGCTAGTGCGAGACGTCCCACACCTTCGCTGTTTTGTCGTCGCTCCCCGTCGTCAGCCGCTTGCCGTCCGGGCTCCAGGCCAAGCTCCGAACAGCGCCTGAATGGCCCCTCAGGGTCAACAATTCTCCGCCTGTCTCGACATTCCACACCCTGGCCGTCTGGTCATCACTACCGGTTGCCAGCGAGTTTGCTCGCGGACTCCAGGCGACGCCCCAGAGCTTACTCGGATGGCTGGGCGGCGTTACGCTCAGCAGAAGCTCGCCGACGCGCGTGCCATAAACGTTTACCTTGCCATCCTCACTCGCGCTTGCCATCCTATACCCGTCCGGGCTCCAGGTCAGGCTGGTGACAGGGCCAGCGTGGGCGGCCATGCTCAGCAATTCCTTGCCTTTCTCCACCATCCATACTCTTACCGTTCCGTTGATGGTTCCCCTTGCCATCCGCATGCCGTCCGGGCTCCAGGCGATGCTACGGACGACCTCTCGATGGTGCAGGATCGGCAACGTTTCGCCTGTGCGGACCTTGCGGACCGCTACGCCGCCCAAGGGCGAATCGTCCCACGCCTCGCCGGCAGAAACGTTGTGGGCCAGCGACGTCAATTCCATTCTCTCTTCGCTTGGCGTGGATTTCCGGAGCCGATTCAGCCAACTTGCGTCCGATTTCGGCTTCGGCTCCCCGTGTAACCGGGGTCTCCAGGCCATAAGCCAACCTTCCCCTCCGACGACATCGTCCATTTCGTCTTCGCCGATATCGGCATCCCAAATTTTGAACCATCCGTCCGTGCTCGCTGCTGCCAGCCAGTTTTCCGGCGGGGTGTCGTCCAGATCTATCGTCCAGTCCACTCTCCTGACACAGCCGCCATGACCGCGCAGCGTGAGTAGTTCCTGGCCAGTTTCTGCGTTCCACACCTTCACGGTTCCGTCGTCGCTCGCCGTGGCCAGCCGCGCCCCGTCCAGGCTCCAAGCCACACTCCATATTGCGTCACTGTGGCCACGCAGAGACAGCGATTCTCTCTCGTTTCCAGGGCTGGTGACTCTGGTTGCCTGAACGACCTCGGGCGCTGCGGGCAACGCGGGCTTCGCGCGCCCCTTCCGTTGAACTTCTGCCTTCTCTGCTCTGCGCTTGTTGCCTTCGACTGACCTGCTCTGCCAGTCAGTCTGCGCTTTGCCCCTTCTCGTCTTTGTGGGTTTTTCTCGGGTGGGCCGCTCTCGTTCTGGAGCTTGCACTTCAACCTCTATCTTTAACTCTGCGACCGGACCGGCCTCCTCGGGCGATGGGGGCACAATGACGCGCGAAGCCAGGCACTTGGCGGCTGCCGCCCGCACTTGTTGGCTATCGTCGTTCGCCGCCAGAAAGCTCAGCTTCGCCTGCGCCGCGAGCACGAGCCCCTTGCTACTCGACTCCAGCAGCGTTTCTAACTGTTGCACGGCACCAACGCGCACCCAGACAAGCGGGTGCTCGAGTGTGTCGAGTATATCCTGGGGAAGTCTGCCAGCCAATGGACGAGGATTCGAGCCGATGAAGATCCGGCCTTCGGTGAACCCCATCTTGGTCGGCTTCTGATCCGGCTGCTCGTCCGAAACCCTGCTGTACACGTAGTCGTACACTTCATCGAGAGAGAAGAGGCCGTCCCGATCCAGGTCCGCCTCGCCTGGTTCGAGCCCCTGCACCAGCGTGCGTGTAAAGACCGAACGCACGCCCTCTCCTTGAACGTGGTCCCCCTCAAAAGAATACTGAAGAGCATCGGAAGCGGTTAGCACAATGCGCCCTTGCCCTTGAAGCTGCTCGCCGGCGCCCACCCGCTTATCTCCCTTCGCCAGCATGCCCTGCTTGAAGGCTCCGCTGTAGCAGCAGTCCAGCAACAGAATCTGCTGCCGCGACCGGCTGTGGCTCATCACCTCATTAACGAATTGAGCTGAGACGGCAGTGGCGCGCCGCACGTTGTGCTGCACCAATTGTGTGTCCGCCGTAGCGAAGTACAGTTGTCCGTCGGCGTCCTTGATGCCGTGGCCCGAGAAATACAACAGCAGGAGATCGTCGCGCTTGCGATTCTCACAGAAATTTTCGATTTCCAGGTTGAGTTTATAGGAAGGCTCGTTGATCAGCGTGCTCACTTCAAAGCCGCCGAGGCCGCGGTCCGCCAGCGCTCGCGCCAACGACTCAGCATCCTGGGCCGGCGCTGCCAACTGGCGCAGGTCCGGATGTTCGTACCTGTAGTTCGCGATGATCAGGGCGCTCTTGGTTTGACTCATCAGCGCTGCCCGTGGTGGCCAATAAAAGCTTCGATGAGCTGTTGCTGCTCCTTTGACGGACTGCCCGTTACCACAATCTTCTCGCCGCCGCTCTCGACTGTGACGCTGGCCCGCTCATGCCGAGACAGCCAGTTCTGTAGTGCCTTCATGGCCTCGGTGAGCGCCACTGGAGCCAAGAGTCACGGCCAGGGTCGCCAAGGTGACAGCGTCACCCTTGGCGCCCTCCGGCGTTGCGCCGGAGGGAACTTGTTCCACCGCGTCCACATCCCTCTCCAGGAGGCTTTCGCGCAGGCGCTGGGCAAGCCGTGCTTGCTCTTCTCCATCGGCTTCTGGCCCAGCGTCGATGTGAATCATAAGCCGTGCCGCATGGTTTGCCATGAAAAGGCCCTCCGTGTAGTGTGCCGGTTGCTTATTTCCCAGCCGTCGAAAGAATCAATAAAAGCAGATGGGCTTAGGTCCCCGATCCCCGATGCTACGAATTATATAACCGTTAACAAGGCGCTTTCAAGCGGAACGCCTTTTGTCGCTGAATTGGAGAATCTTAGTGAGGGCCCACGCCGTGCGCAGACATGCTTTGCTCCACCTCTTTTCCTAATTCCAGAATGACGTCGCGAGCAGCGCGCACATCTTCTTTCCGAGTGCGATGATTCAAGACGCAGAAGCGTAGCACATGACGTCCATCCAAACGCGTTGACGAGAGCATGATTCGGCGACTGTCAATGATCCTTGCCGTCAAGGCATCGTTCAGGTGATTGAGGTATGCCTCACGCTCGACGCGGGCGGGAAGGCTGCATTGCCGGACGATCTGCGGTACGTCACCGGATCGATAGGGCTCGTGGGTACGAAGCCCAGCGACGAGTTGATGATGAACTGTGACACATTGCTGATGGTGGGCACCAGCTTCCCGTACTCCGAGTTCCTGCCTAAGGAAGGCCAGGCCCGGGGCGTTCAGGTCGACATCGATGGTCGCATGCTGGGCCTTCGATACCCGACGGAAGTGAACCTGGTGGGCGACAGCGCCGAAACTCTGCGGGCGCCAGCTCCGCTCCTTAAGCGAAAGGAAGACCGTTCCTGGCGCGACAAAATCGAGAGCGCCATCACCGAGTGGTGGAAGGTGCTCGAAGCGAAAGCCATGGACGAGGCGAATCCCATCAATCCCCAGCGCGTGTTTTGGGAATTGTCGCCGAAGCTTCCGGAAGGTTGTATGCTGTCCTCAGACTCCGGCTGGGCGGCGAACTGGTTCGCGCGGGACCTCAAAATCCGCCGCGGCATGATGGCGTCCCTGTCCGGCAACCTTGCCACAATGGGAGCAGGAGTGCCGTATGCCATTGCTTCCAAATTCGCCTTTCCGGAACGCGTCGGCATCGCCCTGGTGGGAGACGGCGCAATGCAGATGAATGGAAATAACGGGCTGATCACCGTCGCCAAGTACTGGCGCAAATGGAGCAATCCACGCTTGATTGTGCTCGTGTTGCACAACAACGACCTTAATCAGGTGACCTGGGAGCAACGAGCGATGGCGGGTGATCCAAAGTTCAAATGTTCACAAGATCTTCCGGACTTCCCTTACGCACGCTACGCGGAATCGCTGGGCTTGAAGGGCATACTCCTGGACTCGCCCGGCGACATAGGAAGAGCATGGGACGAGGCGCTGGCTTCGGACCGCCCCGTGGTCATTGACGCAATAACGGATCCGGACGTGCCGCCGCTGCCACCCCACATCACCTTTGAGCAGGCAAAGGCCTACGCGACAGCCCTGTTGAAAGGCGAGCCCAACACGCGTGGGGTCCTCAGGCAAACGTTCCGCGAGATGGTCGATGCTTTCACTTCTCATCGGAATTGATGCCGCGGCGTTCCCCGCCATCTTTCCAGCCAGTGCAACCCTGCTCGAGGCACATCAAAAGGAAAAGAGACGGCTTTGCGGCTCCGAGCGAGCAAAGAAGATGGTCGGCCTGGATGCGGCCGGCGCCGCCTACGGCGGTGTCGGCCTTTTCGGATTTGCTATGGTCGTACGGGCCTTTATCGCTCGGCACGGGGCCTGGTGGGTGTTGCCGGTCGCCACCATCACGTGGCTGCTGATTTCGTTTACGCTGTGGAGCGCGCGTCGGTCGCCCAGGCGGCTTCTGACGAGATTCCGGCGCAACGACGGTCGCCCTCACCCAATCCGCAAGGTCTGAGCGTACTTGTTCACTTCCCGAGACCCGCGCCGGCGTTGATTAGGGTCTCGGCGATCTGGGTCAAAACCTCATGATCGCATATCGCCGAGCCCGCTCTACAAGAGAACGACTCGATCATGCTCATTCACGCTGCTGTCGATCGCGGCATCACTTTCATGGATAACGCCTGGGACTACAATCAAGGGGAAAGTGAGATGCGAATGGGAAAGGCCTTGTCGCAAGGCGGCTATCGCCAACGCGTCTTCCTGATGACCAAGATCGACGGCCGCACCAAAGAGGCGGCGGCGCGCCAGATCGAATCCAGCCTGTCACGGCTCCGAACCGACCACATCGATCTGATTCAGCACCACGAAGTCGTCCGGTTCGAGGACCCGGACCGCATTTTTGGCGAGGGCGGCGCGACGGAAGCATGCATCGAGGCCAAGCAGGCCGGCAAGGTTCGATTCATCGGATTTACGGGACACAAGGACCCGCATGTTCACCTGTATATGCTGGCGCTGGCCGAGCGAGGAGGCTTTCATTTCGATACCGCGCAAATGCCCTTGAACCTCATGGACGCTCATTTCCTCTTTGAGATGGACCGACAACGCTAACTCGACGGCCGGGTCGCCTAACCAAACTTCCGCGGCCGGCTGAGTGAAATACTGGATTTGAAAAGGGTTGCGATTTCATTCCGTCACTATGTTGGAG
>JBELAJ010000104.1:0-19192 GCA_049508935.1 Terriglobia bacterium
GGGCCCTCGGTGAAATTCGCTTTCGCCAGACCCTCGGCAAAAGCGCGTAACCTGCCAATCCGGCGCGTGAAGGAGCGGGAGAAGAAATAGGCAATAAGAAGCGCGATCAAAGCGGCCACTGCAGAAGCCGTCAGGATTCGCCAACGCACCTCCGCGATAGCCGCGTCGAGGTTTTCGATCGGCACCGCTACCCGCAGCACGTACCCGCCGCGGCCCTGGTATTGGAGTGGGACGGCGAGGTAGCAAAGGTCGCGACCCAACGTGCTACTGGGCCGAATTGCGCTGCCCACTCGATTCAGGTAGGCTGCCTGGATCTCAGGACGATTGGCGTGGTTCTCCATGTTTGCGGGGTCCTGGTCGGATTCGGCGAGAACCACGCCTTGAGGGTCTATAACCGTGACCCGGCAGTGGGAACGTTCGGCGGCGGACTTGCTCCATTCTTCCAACCGCTCCGGCGGAAGACTGGCGGCCTCAGACGTCAGCACCATCGCCACAGCGGTGAGCCGCTGTTCTACAGCCCGAACTTCGTGCTGGGTTGTGGATCGCGCCAGGTTGAAATCGAGCACAGCCAGGGTCAGCGCGATCAAGACGAACGCCGCGCTGAGGAGTTTACGGAAAATCGGGCTGCGGAAGACCATGTGGGCCTGAGGTAAAGGGATTTACAGCGGACGGATTATATCACGGAGGGAAAGCTCAGGATGTTTCGCCCCCGTCATGCGGCTGGGGGGAAAAACGGTAGCCGCTGCCGCGCACCGTCTGCAAAAACTGCGGCCGGTTGGGGAGGGGTTCAATCTTCTCACGCAAGCGGCGGATGTGGACATCCACTGTGCGAGGGGTCACGAAGCGGTCTCGTCCCCAGACTTCATCCAACAGCCGGTCGCGGTTAAAGACGTGGCGAGGGTGAGACGCGAGATGGAACAGGAGCTTGAACTCGAGGGTGCTCAACTGCACCGACCGGCCGCGCACCATGACTTCCTGAGTTCGCGTGTCGAGCCGCACGCTTCCGACCTCCACCACCTCCCGCTTCTCCGCCACCCGCTCCTGTCGGCGCATCACCGCCTTGACTCGCGCTACAAGCTCCCGCGGGCTGAAGGGCTTGACCACATAATCGTCTCCGCCAATCTCCAACCCCAGAACCCGGTCCACTTCCTCGCCCTTGGCGGTGAGGAAGATCACCGGCAAAGCCCGCAAACGATCGTCGGCGCGAAGGCGCCTGCAGATATTGAATCCATCATCGTCCGGCAAGAGAATATCCAGAAGGACGATGTCAGCGGAGTTTCGACGAAGATAATCCAACCCTTCGTGTCCCCGTCCGAAACTCTCGACCTCGAACCCTTCCTTGCGAAAGTTGTACCGAACCAGTTCGACGATATCTTTTTCGTCTTCTATGATTACGACTCGTGGACGCACGCTGGAAGTATAGCACCGCTAATGTTACAGGAATGTTTCTTTAAGATTGCATTTCGTCGCAACTTGCAGGGGTTACCGGGGGCAGCCGTGCCCGCGTGCGTGGCACGATAAGCTGCTCTGGTACCGTCCTAGTTCAGGCGTAGCGCCGACCTTTAGGTCGGCAAACGCGGGCCTGGAGACCGGCGTTACGAATCAGACTAGGACAGTACCGCTAGTTTGACTTCTTCCCTGGGGTGAAATATGCTTGAAATATATAGGAGCGAGGAATGGCAACTCCGACTACCGTGTACATCACCCCGCAGCAGCGCAAGCGACTGTTCCAGCGAGCGCGTCGGCGGAAGACCACTTTTTCCGACGAGTTGCGCTCCGCTCTGGATCTCTACCTCGATCTGCCTCCGGATTTCGACGCAGAGTCATTCGCCGCTTTGATCCGTGAAGCGAATGCTTCCATGGATCGCAGCATTGCAAAGCTGGACGAGACGCTCACTTTCTTGGAGAAGTTCCAGGAGGCCAAAGCATGAGCCTGGCTCAGGATCTCTACGCAGGTCTCAAGAAAATCGTCACCATCGAGGACCGGATCGTGCGGTTGGCCGACGACGTAAAGCGCCTGCAATTGGACGTTGCCGGCCACGGCGAACGATTGGCCCGCCTGGAAGGAAAGTTCGAGCTGCTCGAGGCCACAGCCCCTGCCCGCCGACGGAAACTGCCGGAATAGCTCCGCCACTGCTTAATCCCCTCCTCGGAGAGGAGGGGAACTATACTCCCCTCCTGGCTCAGGAGGGGCCGGGGGTGGTCGGGCTCTTGCAGCCAGGGAAGCCTACATGAACTTCCGACCCTCTATTTGTACGCCGGAATTCCCGTCACCCGCTCGCCGATGATCAGGGTGTGGATGCTGTGCGTTCCCTCGTAGGTGAACACCGATTCCAGGTTGCACATGTGGCGGAAGATCGGATACTCGTCCGCCACGCCGTTGGCGCCCAGGATGTCGCGCGCCGTCCGGGCTGCCTCGAGGGCCATCTTTACATTGTTCCGTTTCAGCATGGAGATGTGCGCAAAATCGGCGCGACCCTGGTCCTTCAACCGTCCCACTTGCAAGGCCAGCAACTGCGCCTTCGTAATCTCGGTTATCATATCGGCGAACTTGGCCTGAATGAGCTGGTGGGAAGCGATGGGCTGGTCGTCAAACTGCTTTCGGATCTTGGCGTATTCCAGAGCTTCATTGTAACAGGCCATGGCTGCCCCGATGGCTCCCCAGCCGATTCCGTAGCGTGCTTGAGACAGGCAGCTCAGGGCCGCCCTTAATCCTTGCGCCTTGGGAAGCATGTGGTCTGCGGGCACGTGCACATCCTGGAGGGAAAGGCTGGAGGTCACCGAGGCGCGCAGCGACCACTTTCCTTTAATATCTTTCGAAGTGAATCCCGGCGTTTCTTTCTCGACCAGGAAGCCGCGAATGCCTTCCTCCGTGCGCGCCCACACCACCGCCACGTCGGCAATGGTCCCGGAGGTGATCCAGGCCTTCTCGCCGTTAAGGATGTAGTGGTCACCGTCTTTTACGGCGCGCGTCCGCATGCCGGCAGGGTTCGAGCCAAAGTCAGGCTCCGTCAGGCCGAAGCATCCGATGGCCTTGCCCTGCTGTAGCGCCGGCAGCCAGCGCTGTTTCTGCTCATCGGAGCCATACCGGTGTATGGGATACATCACCAGAGCGCCCTGCACGGAGACGAAACTGCGCAAGCCGCTGTCTCCGCGCTCGAGTTCCTGCATCAGCAGCCCGTATTCGACGTTCGACATTCCCGCGCATCCGTAGCCTTCCAGGTTGGCTCCGAAAAACCCCAACTCAGCCATTAAAGGCACAAGGTGCCGCGGGAACTTGCCCTCCCGGTTCCATTCCTCGATGTTAGGAATGATTTCCTGGTCCACGAACTCGCGCACCGTCTGGCGCACCAGCTTCTCCTGGTCGCTGAAGAGCGCGTCGATTTCCATATAATCTACCCCGTGAAATGCGAACATAACGCCCCCGTATCATCGTTGGTTGCTCGGAACAATTTGTAGCGCCGACCTTCAGGTCGGCATCCGCGCCGTGCTGACCGGAAGATCAGCGCTACATCAGGCGTCATTCTAGCAGTGAAGGTAAGGTCTGTGCCATGAGGCAAAGCAAAAGCTCGCGCCGGGCGTTGGCCCTGCGCGAGCTAGAGAGGGACATGGTCGCGGGAAAACTTGTTGCAGACGGGACTACGCTGAGGGGCGCGCAGCCAATACGTTCGTCGCATTCGAAAAGAAGCCCTTGGGAGTGCTGATATAGCCGGCGATGGAGTCCTTGCCCATCTTGTTGACTACCAATTCGAGGGCGCTCGGGGCTCCTTGCACGTAGAAGTACACCGGGTCGCCCATGGCCCTGTCCCTGTGGACGTGCGGCTTGTCATCGAACAGCAAGTTGACGGTGAAGACGTTTTTCTTGGTATCCGTCTTTTGCAATTGCAGCGTCACGGTCCCCACTTTTTGACTGCGTTTCTTCGCCACATTGAACTCGAAATAGTCGCGGTCCGTCTTGTGGGCCAGCGCCACCAGTTCGTCATGCGTGCGCGCGATCGCGCCACTCAACTCGCCTTTGGTGCCGGACAGAGCATTGGCGAATTCGGACTTGGTGGTGTCTAAGTCCTTCCTGGTGCCTGCCAGGTCTGTGGAAAGCCCGCCAATCTTGGAATTGGCGTCGGCCTGGGCCTTATTCACATCGTCGGCACTGGCCTTACTGGCGATGGCGGCGTTCAGTTGCTGCACCGCCTGTTGCTGTTTCTTCTCGATGTCGGCCGCTACCGCGTGCGCGCGAGCGAGTTCCTGCTCGGTCATACCCAGTTTTTCTGAAGTCACCTGGAATTGGCCGCGCAACTGGGCGTAGCGCGAATCGCTGTTGTCCATGCGCCGGGTGAGCAGATCCAACTGATCGGCTTGTTTCGAGGCGATGGTCTTGAGTTCGCTCCGTGAGTACAGCACCAGAATGAGGTTAACCACCGAAAGCGCGAGCAGCAAGCCTACCAGCCAGCGCATGCCACCACCAGCAGACGGGGCAGCACCGGGGGGCGGCGCCTGGACGTACACAACCTGGGGGGCGCCTGCCGGCGTGGACGGCGCACTTTGGACCGGCTCGTTCAAACCGAACATCGTACCGGGGCCTGGGGTCTTATCTGCCATAGATACTCCTGTCACGCGTTGGAATCGAGCCGCCTGCCAATGCGGCGCCCTGCTCTTCCTAAGACGTTATTTCTGAAGAATAGGTTTCCATTGCACAATAGCTTCGGTTAAAGGTGAACGAGGCTAGTATGGCACTATTGCATAAATAGTTCAAGTGCTGTGCGTTACGCAGGTGCGGCGAATGCGTTAGAATAAGGTTGGGGCGGCCCTTGCGGATGGGCTCGGGTGGCCGAGAGGGCTGCTCCGACGAACCCCTCCGTCGCCGAAAGGAAGGACATGCCAAAGTATGTCTTAGCCCTCGACCAGGGCACCACCAGTTCGCGCGCCATCTTGTTTGATCGCCAGGGTGCGGTGTGCGCTTCCGCTAGTCGAGAATTCAAGCAGCATTATCCCCGCGCCGGCTGGGTCGAGCACGATGCCGAGGAAATCTGGCAGACCCAATTCGAGGTTGCGAAAGCGGTTCTGGCGGAGGCTCGCGCCGCGCCCCGGGACCTTGCCGCCGTCGGCATCACCAATCAGCGCGAAACCGCGGTTCTTTGGGACCGTGCCACAGGCAAGCCGCTCCATCCGGCCATCGTCTGGCAATGCCGGCGTACTGCGGAAATGTGCGACCGCATCCGGCAAAAGGGCTTCGACAGGGTTATTCGGGAAAGAACCGGCCTGGTGACGGACGCCTATTTTTCCGCGACCAAAATTGCCTGGATGCTGGAAAATGTTCCTGCCGCTCGTGAAAGGGCTGAGCGAGGCGAGCTTGCCTGCGGCACCATTGACTCATGGCTGATCTGGAATCTCACCAGCGGCAAGGTCCACGCGACGGATTTCTCGAACGCCTCGCGCACTATGCTGTTTAACATTGCCACCCTTACCTGGGACAAAGAGATTCTTGGCTTCTTTGGCATTCCGCAGTCGTTGCTTGCGGCGGTGAGATCATCCAGCGAAATCATCGGCGAGACGGACTTGTTTGGGCCGGGGGTGCCGATCGCGGGCGTGGCCGGCGACCAGCAGGCGTCGTTATTCGGCCACCAATGCTTCTGCTCCGGCGCCGTCAAGAACACCTATGGCACCGGCTGCTTTATGTTGATGAGCACCGGTCCGGCTATTCCCCGCTCGCAGTCGGGACTGGTGGCCACCATCGGCTGGGGAAGAAACGGCCAGATTACCTATGCGCTCGAGGGCAGCGTATTCATTGCCGGCGCGGCCATTCAGTGGCTCCGCGACGAGATGGGGCTGATTCGAGATGCCTCGGAGACGCAGGAACTGGCCCGCTCGGTGCCGGACACCCATGGCGTTTATTTCGTCCCCGCTTTCGTCGGACTGGGAGCGCCCCATTGGGACGCCTACGCGCGCGGCGCCATCCTGGGCTTGACACGTGGGGCGAACCGCAAGCACCTGGTTCGAGCGGCGCTTGAATCCATCGCCTACCAGGCGCGCGACGTGCTCGACGCTATGACTCGGGATTCGGGCATCAAGCCGGGAGTTTTGCGCGTGGACGGTGGCGCCGCGCGCAATGATTTTCTCTGCCAGTTTCAGGCTGACATACTTGGAGTTCCCATCGAGCGGCCTGCCACCACGGAGACGACCGCGCTCGGCGCAGCGTATCTGGCGGGATTGGCCACCGGATTCTGGCGAGACGAGTCGGAGTTGAAAACTCAACTGAAAATCGAGCGGCGCTTCGAACCTGCTATGGAAACGTCACGCCGCGAGGAACTTTGTGCGGGCTGGCGACGCGCCCTCGAGCGCGCCAAAGGCTGGGCTCGGGCTGGGGACTAGGGGCTGGGGACTAGGGGCTAGGGGCTAGGGAACAGGCGCCAGCAGGCAAATGAGTGTGCGATGAGTTGGACAACAATCAGGAGTTGGGAACAATAGGTTGGCGGCAAGGGGCTCCGGAGTCGGCAGAAGCTCCGCAGTTGTTGTCTAGTCCCCAGCCCCTAGTCCCTAGCCCCTAGTCCCTTCTTTGTGCCGGAGGAGATATGCGCTATCGCGAACTCGGACGTACGGGTTGGAAAGTTTCGGAAATCAGTTTTGGAGCGTGGGCTATTGGCTCCGCGTGGGGCGAGGTTGACGATAAAGAATCCCTCGCCGCCTTGCATCGCGCTGTCGACTTGGGCGTCAATTTCATTGACACCGCAGACGTCTACGGGATGGGCCGCAGTGAGCGGCTGGTGGCGCGCCTGCGCAAAGAGCGGAAAGAGACCATCTACGTCACGACGAAGGCGGGCCGCCGGCTTAACCCGCACACCGCCGAGGGATACAACAAGGAGAACCTTACCCGGTTCATCGACGACAGCCTGAAGAATCTCGAAACCGATTGCATCGATCTGCTGCAATTGCACTGCCCTCCGCCGGTCC
Organism: Terriglobia bacterium; assembly: GCA_049508935.1. Taxonomy (GTDB): domain Bacteria; phylum Acidobacteriota; class Terriglobia; order UBA7540; family UBA7540; genus CAVROP01. The sequence continues at coordinate 6,946 of JBELAJ010000104.1, forward strand.
TCCTTTACCGGCCGGAGTTCTTCGCCCTGCTGGATGACTTCGTACGCGCCGGCAAAATACGCTACTACGGGGCAAGCGTCGAGACCGTCGAAGAGGCCCTGAAAGCCATCGAGTTTCCTGGTGTGCAAACCATTCAAATCATCTTCAACATGTTTCGGCATCGCCCTGCGGAACTGTTCTTCCCGGAGGCGAAACGGCGGCGCGTGGGCATCCTGGCGCGCGTGCCCCTGGCCAGCGGGCTCCTGTCTGGACGAATGACCCGCCACACCACTTTTGCCAAGGATGACCACCGAAACTTCAACCGGCACGGAGAAGCGTTCGACCGGGGCGAGACTTTCTCTGGAGTAGATTATGAGATTGGGCTCGAGGCCGTGGAGGTTCTGAGAAGCCTCGTTCCGCCCGGCGCCACCTTGGCTCAACTGGCCCTGCGGTGGATCTTGATGTTCGATGCCGTCACCTGCGCCATCCCGGGCGCCAAGCGTCCCGCTCAAGTCGAGGAAAACTGCCGCGCCAGCGATCTGCCTCCGCTCAGCGACGGACAAATGGCTACGGTGCGCGAGTTGTACGACAGTAAAATCCGGGAACTGGTTCACCAGCGGTGGTGATTGCGGCTCGCCCTACATCTATTTGATTCTCGATTACTGCCGTAGGGTGGCACGCCGATTGCTTCGAGGAGGCAATTATCGCAATTCGCTCGGGCGGTCGTTTTCACAAGAACACCAAAAGCTCGGGCCACGATATACCCGAGTCGACGTCGCGGGGCGGCCCCACTAGGCGGCTTCGGCGGCGAGCGTCGCTTGTTTGCCTGTTGTTTGAAAAGCAAGTATAATTGCCAGTATATGTATGGGATCGACCCTGATGGAGTGAAATGGCTCAAGTGACGATCTACCTCGACGATGCTGCCGAACGGCGCGTGAGGGCGGCGGCCCGGAGATCCAAAGTCTCCGTCAGCCGGTGGCTTGCCGAACTAGTCGAGAGCCGCGTGCGCACCGAGTGGCCGCCCGAGGTGTGGAAACTGGCGGGCGCGTGGCCGGACTTCCCTGATCTCAAGGAAATCCGTTCACTGACCGAATGAGCCAGCAAGTGCAGTCTGCGCCCGACTGATATTTCATAGGCCGTGAAAAACCAAAACAGCTCACGCCAAGGCGCAAAGAACCGCGAATTGGACGGCTTTTCTTTGCGGCCTTTGCGTGCTTTGCGTCTTGGCGTGAAACCTGTTTGTTCTTTCCGATTATCCTACACCCTCCAACGTCGCCGCGCTCAAGATGGCAGAGCGACCTTTTCTCCGAATGTGACTCTCAACCACCCCCGCCCCTCCTTAGCAAGGAGGGGAGTTGCTCGACGTTTTTTGACAACCCGCGGGCAGTGTGCAAACATGCCCTTGTAAAAAAATCCTCGCGGAGCCCATTATGCTCAGACTACGCACACGAATCATCATCGCACTTGCCTTGTTTTTCCTGATTTTTCTTCCCCTCCTCACCAACGGGATCGACCTGCTGGTGGACTGGCTATGGTTCAAGCAGGAGGGCTTTCGCTTAATTTACTGGACGATCCTGAGAACCCAACTTCAACTGAGCGGACTATTCGGAGTGGGTTTCATGTTGGCGACTGCGCTGAACCTGCTGGTTGCCCACACGCTCGCCCACCGGCACGGCTTTCGGGTGAGTGGCGATTTCATCGAGTTTCCGGCGCTTGACCGGTTTGGCACGGCTTTCCGCTGGGTCATCTGGGCGGGCGTTTTATTTATTGGGTACATCATTGGGCAATGGGGCAGCAACCACTGGCTCGAGTACCAGATGGCCACGCACGGGCAAGCGATCGGCCAGCAGGACCCGCTCTTTGGACTCGACCTGGGCTTTTATCTTTTCCGCCTGCCCTTCAACTGGTTTCTTTATTACCTGGCGCTCGCGGCGGTCATCGTGTGTCTGGTGAGCGCGCTGTTCCTTTACCTTGTGGAAGGCGGCGTGTGGGTCACGCAGCGGGGACCCAAAGTGATGGGGCCGGCGCGGGCGCACCTGATGGTGCTCGCGGGCCTGCTTTTCGTTGTCTTCGCTTATCGAGCTCGACTTGGCATGTACAGCTTGTTTTATTCGCCGCGCGGCATCATCTTCGGCCCCGGCTACACCGACGTGCAAGCCACACTGCCGGTTCTAAAAGCGGAACTCTTCCTTTGCCTGTTGACCGCCGTGGCCTTTGTGGCCGGCGCGAAGCTGGGGCGCGTGCGGCCAGCGCTTTACTCCCTAGGACTGCTCGTGGTCGTAACCCTGCTCGGCGGGTCGGTCTACCCCGAGATCGTCCAGCGCTTCATCGTGGCCCCTAATGAAATTGACCGGGAACGCCCCTACATCGCCAACGCCATCAAATTCACCCGCCAAGCGTATGCGCTGGATCGTTTCGAGGAGCGCGAATTCTCCGCCGTCGAGGATTTGAGCTTGGACGAGATCAGGAGAAACGAGGCGACGTTCCGCAACGTCCGCATGTGGGACCACAAGCCGCTCCTCACCACCTTCTCCCAGCTCCAGGAGATCCGCACTTATTACAACTTTCCGCATGTGGATAACGATCGTTATTGGCTGAACGGGATTTACCGCCAGGTCTCGCTCTCGCCGCGCGAGCTCTCCGTGGCCAGCCTGCCGAGCCGCAGTTGGATCAACGAGCACTTGGCGTACACCCATGGCTACGGCCTTTGCCTCGGCCCGGTGAACGAATTCACCAGCGAAGGCCTGCCGGTTCTATTCATCAAGAACATCCCCCCCGTCTCCACCACCTCCATCAAGATCACCCGGCCAGAGATTTACTACGGCGAGCTACAGAACGACTACTGCTTCGTGAAAACCCGGGCGCAGGAGTTCGACTACCCCCAGGGAGATCATGACGTCTACTCAACTTACGAGGGGGCGGGTGGAATCTCCATCGACGGCTTCTGGCGCAGGCTTCTTTTCGCGATGGCTTTCGGCGAAAAGAACATCCTCTTCTCGGGTGGTATCCAGCCCGAAAGCCGCTTGATGATCTACCGCCGCGTCCTGGACCGCGCCCAACGCCTCGCGCCTTTTCTTAGCTTCGACCACGACCCCTACATGGTCATCGCGAACGACGGGTCGCTATTCTGGTTGTTGGACGGCTATACCACCTCTGAGATGTATCCCTATTCAGAGCCCACGGAAGAGGTGGGGAATTATATCCGAAATGCCGTCAAGGTCACGATCAATGCATACAGCGGGCAGGTTCGCTTTTACATCAGCGATCCTTCGGACCCTCTCATCCAGACCTATGCGCGAATATTCCCTGGAGTCTTCGCTCCGCTTTCGGCCATGCCTGACGACCTGCGCGCCCACATCCGCTATCCCGAGGAGTTCTTTTCCATCCAGGCTGCCAAGTACGCTCTGTTCCACATGACCGATCCGCGCGTCTTCTACAACAAGGAAGACTTGTGGCGCGTGGCGCAAAGCGCGGCTCGCGGACAGGCCACGCCCATGACGCCGTATTACACCATCATGAAGCTGGCGGAAGTGGGCGAACACGAAGAGTTTATCCTGATGGTGCCTTTCACTCCAGCCCGCAAAGACAACATGATTTCCTGGATGGCCGCGCGGTGCGACGGCGCGGATTACGGCAAAGTCCTGGTCTTCACTTTCCCCAAGCAGAAGCTGGTTTACGGCCCGCAGCAGATCGAATCACGGATCGATCAGGATCCTGGAATCTCCGAGGCTCTTACCCTTTGGGGCCAGGGTGGGTCGACCGTCATCCGCGGCACATTGCTTGTCGTCCCGGTGTTGAATTCAGTCCTTTACGTCGAACCGCTCTACCTTGCCGCGGAGGCCGGCGGCGGGCTGCCGCAATTGAAGCGCGTCATCGTCTCTTACTCGGACCACGTACTGATGGAAGATACGCTGGACGCGGCGCTGAGCAAGATCTTCAGCGGCGCGGTCATCACCAGCGAGGCAGCGCCTGCGCCGGCGGGTGCGGCTACCACGGCGCCTACGAAGGCCCCGGGCGCCGGCGCGGTCGATATTCAAACGCTCATTCGTGAGGCCAACCAGCACTACCAACACGCCCTCGAACTCGAACGGCAAGGCGATTGGGCCGGCTATGGCGCGGAAGTGAAGAAACTAGGCGACGTGCTCAACCGGCTGGCCACAGCGGCGCCTGCTCCGCAAACGAAGTAGCTGGTATCCAAAACCCTTCCTACGGTGTCTCTGAGACGCCGAGAGAATGCTGCTCTCCATCCTCTTTGCCTCTGAGGTGTGAGAATTCGTTGGGGGTGTTTCCGTTTGGCGCTTGAAGCGGGATAATATAGCCGGTGGGGGTATGGAGCTTAAATTCACCGTGCCATTCGATCCGGGGAGCGAGCCGGACTCGTTCTTTGATTCCTTCCCCTCTTCTCCGGCGGTCTTCGCGCTCTTTCCTGCTGAGCCGGAAGTTGCATCTACGCCGTATCTCAGCCGCACCCGGGACCTTCGCCGGCGCCTGGGGCGGCTATTGTCCCCAGAGCGGGAGCACTCCCGGATGTTCAGCCTGCGCGGCTTCGCCCGCCGGATTGAATGGCAGGTTGTTGGGTCCACTTTCGAGGCTCAATGGCTGAATTACCTTCTTAACAAGCAATATTACCCTCGTCAATACCGCGCGCGACTACGCCTCAAGCCTCCGCCCCTCCTCAATCTTAACCTGCGCAACCGCTTCCCGCGCTGTTACGCCACGCGTCGCCTGCTGAAAGACGGGTCTTATTATTACGGCCCTTTTCCGTCGCAAGTTGCCGCGGAGCACTTTGCGGCTGAATTCCTGGACTTCTTCAAGATCCGCCGCTGTGTCGAGGAACTGGATCCCAATCCTTCCCACCCCGGTTGCATATATTCCGAGATGAAGATGTGTCTCGCGCCCTGCTATGCCGGCTGCACGGATGACGAATATCAAAGTGAAGTGGGGAAGGTCGTGGAGTTCCTGGACGGGCAGGGCAAGGCAGTGCTCCGAACGCTCGAGGAGGAGCGCGCGCGGGCGTCCGAAGCCCTCGAATTCGAGCAGGCCGCCAAAACTCACGCCAAGCTCGAGAAAATCACCGCGCTGATTCGTCAGAAATCCGAGCTAGCCCGCAACCTGAACGAGCTTCATGCGCTGGTGATGCAAAAGGGCGCGGAAGCGAAGAGCGTGTGCTTCTTCCGGGTCTGGAAAGGTGAGTTGCGCGGGCCCGTGACCCTTTCGCTGGACGAGAATGTGTCCTCGCCGGTTCCTCTCGACCGGCAACTGCACAGCCTGCTTGACTCCCTTGCGGGCGACGCATGGCTGGCGCAAATCGAATCTCTGCGATCTCCGGGCCTTGAAACTCCCCCGATCGCAGAGCCTCGCTCTGCGCCGGCCTCCGTTCCGCCCTGGGAGCATTTGAGCCTGCTGGCGCGCTGGTATTACAGCAGCTTCCGGGAGGGCGAATTAGTGATGTTGAACGCTCAACAAACGATTCCCCACACCCGCCTCATCCGCATCTGCCGCAAAATCCTCGCCGTGTAGTTAATCCTGTTCTTTGATTTCAAAGCGGGTGTCATTCCGAGCCCTTCGCTGTCATCCTGAGCGCAGCGAAGAGCCTGTCCTGAACGAAGTGAAGGAATCTCGCTCTGGGTGCTCAGGGTAAACTCCGCGAGGAATCTGGCTCTGAGTCTCTTCGAGCGCAGAGCGAGATTCCTCGTCGCCTGCGGCTCGTCGGAATGACAGCAAAACGAGTTCTCTCACACACTCTGACGCCGTGAGGCACCTTCCGAGGTTGTGCCGGGCATCATTCCTGACGCAAGGTCACCGTCGGGTCGACCGCTGTGGCTCGCCGCGCTGGGATATAGCAGGCAAGGAGCGCCACGCTGACCAGGACCGCGAACGCGGCGAGTAGGCTTGGCGCATCACTCGGCTTTACGCCGTAAAGAAGGCTTGACATCAGACGCGCCACGATGAGGGCTCCGGCGAGTCCGATCGCCGCTCCGGCGAGCGCCAGACTCATTCCGTGCCCGACGACCAGCCTCAGCACGTCGGCACGCGTAGCGCCCAGCGCCATGCGGATTCCGATTTCGCGTGTCCGTATCGCGACCGAATAGGAGACCACACCGTAGATCCCCACCGCGGCCAGCAGCAGCGCCAGCGCGGCAAATGCTGCAAGCAGCAGCGAGTTAAAGCGAGGCTGCGCGAGCGACGCGCTCACCACCTGGTTGAGCGTTTGGATATGGGCCACCGACTGGTTCTTGTCGAGTTCGTGGACCGCGCTCGCAACGGCGGCGGCGAGCCGCAAGGGATCAGACGAAGTGCGCACCGCCAGGTCCATGCCCCCTGAAACTCCTCCCTCGACGCCTTGCGCCTGCGGGGAAAACACTTGGGGAAATCGCGGATCAGTCAGGCTTTCGAGCGCTGCGTTGCCCACCACTCCCACCACGGAAAGCCACTGCGCCTTCGAGCAATCCTCGCCAAGGCAGATGCGCTTGCCAACCGGGTCACCGTCTGAAAAGAAGCGGTGGGCGAGCGTGGCGTTGACAATAGCCACTTTGGGGCTCTGGCTGCTGTTATCGAATTCAGTGAACTCGCGGCCTACGACGAGCGGAATGCCCATGGCGCGAAAGTAGCCGGGCGTCACCTGAACGAAACTCACAATCGGGATCGACTCCCTGGTCGCGGCAGGGCGCCCCTCGATATTCAATCCACTCCAAAAACCTCCGCCGGATTGGCTAAGCGGCAGGGTCATCGTGGCGCCGGCCGCCTTCACCCCGGGAAGCGCGCGAAGCCGCTCGAGCAGTTCCTGGTAAAAGGCCGCGATCTGGGGGTTGTGATATTTCGACGGCAGCGAAATCTGGCATGTCAGAACCTTATCCGGATTGAATCCCGGATCCACGGCTCGCATCCGCTCGAAGCTGTTCACGAGCAATCCAGCCCCGGCAAGCAGTACCAGGGCCAGCGCCATCTCCGAGATCACCAGAAAGTCGCGCACCCGGCCGCCCGATGCTCCGGAACTCCAGCCGCGGCCTGCAGCTTTCAGCGACTCGTTGAGATCGTTATTGAAGCCCCGCAGGGCTGGCACGAATCCAAACGCAAGTCCCGTAAGCAGAGACAATCCCAACGTGAACAGAAGGACATGACCGTCTAACTTGATATCCTGGGCGCGGGGAATCTGGCTGGCCAGGACGAGGCGCAGATAGCGGACTCCGCACGCGGCCAGTAGAACACCGGCGGAGCCCCCGAGAATTCCAATCAACACGCTCTCGGTCAACAATTGACGCATCACCTGCCCGCGGCCGGCGCCCAGCGCCGCGCGCACTGCAAACTCTTTCTCTCGCGCCGCCGACCTTGCCAGCAGCAGGTTGGCCACGTTTGCGCAGCCGATCAGAAGGACGAAGCCCACGGCGCCCAACAGCACCAGCAGCGCCGGCCGCACGCTTCCCGTAATTTGTTGTCCGGCAGGAACCAGATATGCCGTGACTCCGGAATCTTCGCGGTACGTCCGCGCAAGCCGGCGGGCGATCGTGTCCATATCGGCCTGGGCGCGCTCGATGGTCGCACCGGGCTTGAGACGCGCCATCACTCTCAGGAAGCGGTCGCCGCGCTCAGCCGTGGTCTCCGCCCGGGCCGGCCAGGGAACCCAGAGTTGGACATCCGGAAACGGCGAGGAAAACTCCGCCGGCATCACACCGATCACCAGGCGGGGCTCGCTGTCCAGCATGATGGTCCTGCCCAGTATTCCCGGGTCGCCTCCGAACGCGCCTGTCCAGAGCGCGTGGCTCAGCACCACCGTGCGTTCATCCGCGCGCTGGTCGCCGCCGGGAGCGAACCCGCGGCCGAACTCGGGCTGAGCACCAAAGACCTCAAAGAAATTCGGCGAGACCGTCCAGCCGGCCACCTGTTGCGGCTCGTCGCCGCCCGAAAGGTTGTAGCTCCCGCTCCACCACCCGGCCAGGCCGTCAAAAACGCGGTTCTCGCGCCGCCAGTCGCCGAGGTCCGGGATGGAGACGGTGCTCTGGTTGATCCCCCGTGCCTTCTCCGCCGACCACACGTAGACCAGTTCACCCGGATCGCGGTAAGGCAGCGCGCGCAAGAGCGCGGCATTCACGACGCTGAAGATCGCGGTGTTCGCGCCAATCCCCAGCGCCAGCGTGACGATCGCAATCGCAGCGAAGCCGGGATTTTTGGCCAGCAGCCGAAGTCCGTAGCGCACGTCTTGTAGAAGCGTTTGCACTGGGATACTCCCTCCTGTTCTCTAGCGAGTACAGTGTGTTCGACGTCCGAGAGACCCCGCCGGTTAGGCCGACTCACTCAATGATTCGTGATGTAGGTCGCACTGGCCCCGACAGGTGGGGAGGTGCGGGCAGTTTGCGCCAGCCACGGTGGTGTGGGAGGGGTGGGCGGGTAACCGCTCCCCCCATCCCTATCGAAAGGATATGGACCCTCTCCTAATTGTTGAAATAACCAGCCTGCAGGTGTATAAGTGCCCGAGGCCTGTTTCCAGATCGTGTACTGCTGCACTGTTGGCAGGAGGTTTCTTGCCACTGTGAGGCCATATGGGGGGACTTATGGAACTCTGCGCTGGATTCACTTGCGATCAGTGGCGAATTGAGTTGCGCCCTCTCCTTGACGGAGACGATCAGACAGGTTGGGAAAAGGCAGTCGGGGTGTTGGAACGCAGAATGGAAGAAAGGTTCTTCCGTTGCATAGACGCCCTTCTTGAAAAGGAAAGTGCGTGCTCCAACAGTGAAATCATTCGGCCAGGATTCAGCATCATGGCCTTGTGCTGTCTGCTAGTCGAAACGCTGCAATCATTCTATGAGGGTGGAAGGCAAGAAAGTAGGCAGGTCTCAACTCAAGACTCTGCCTACACGAATGGGCCTTGCACTAAAGCGCCATCCACGGCTAGAGCGTTTAAGGACTTCCTTGGCAATTCACCATATTTCAATGCGGACTTTAGAAACAATGAAATTCGCGGGGACTTCGCCAAAAACGTACGGAACGGACTGCTTCACGAAGCCGAAACACGACACGGCTGGTTAATAAAAAGGAGCGACCCGCCGGACCATATTTTCCGCAAGGAGCCTGGTGGCTGCGTTCTTAATCGCAGTAAGTTTTATCATGCCTTGCGCGAGGAGTTCGGGGCTTATTTGGGAAGACTGCGGGACCCGTTGAAGGGCGACCTGCGCCGAAACTTTCTCACGAAGATGGATAGCATCTGTGACACGGAACCCGGAATTGAATAGTCTGCTCTGAAACTCGCTAGGTAGGAGTTAAGCAATGCGAAACCGTGCAGTCCTTCTTTCCCGTTCCCTAGGTTTGTGTGTGTCCGCCGTGGTCATCGCCTTTGTCATTTGGCCTTTTCCTATAGTGGCAGAGGCCCAAACACACCCCGCCCAAAAGACTGCTAGGGCCAAGGTACTTTCAGGCGGGGTTCTCTCCGGTTGGCGCGGACTTTTCGCGGTGAGGACCGAAGCCGATTCGATAGTTACATTCACGTGTTCCAACCCGGAGATTATTATCGGCGAGAAGCTTGTGGGCTGCATCGCCAAGCCCGATAACGAAGGCCCTCAGATCGTGGGTTCAAACGGGACCCTTGGTTCGTGGCGCGTGAGTATTAGGGGAAATGCAGACTTCACGTGCCCTAGCCCGTTGGTCAACCTTGCTGCGCAAGAAATAGAGTGCCCCCCTCAGCCTGCCCAAGAACGGGTATACGAGCTGGAAGCCGAGCTTAAAAGGACGAAAGACGAGTTGCAAGCATTGAAGGCAGAGAAACAGACATTGCCGAAACCCGGACCAGAGCCTTGGACAATTACCATTATGGAGCCTCACCCTAGTCGTGCCTTTTCTTGTCTGTCCCCAATATTGGACCGTGGGAAGGGAATCCTCACATGTTACGAGGTAGTTCGTCTCTTTTAGGGGCGGGTGGCCGTGAGGGTTCGAGCCCGCTATGGACGGTGGACCCCCGCGGGCTGCCGCAGACCGCGGCTCTGCGGTGATGACGTATCAAAGCCCAGCACGGTGCACAGTATCGCTGTGCGCCAGCCAAACCCACGCCAACAGCCCTCTCCCTTGGGGAGAGGGTGTCACGCTCCGGCGGTGTCGTCAGCCGGAGCGTGACGGGTGAGGGGTCGTTTGCGGGATCATCAGGAGCAGTCGAGATTCAAAACGCGATCAGCAAAGCTAAAGCAATGCAAATGGCAAAGGTCAGATGATTTAAGATTTGAAAAATCGGTCAATTGCAAACCATTTGAATTTGCCGTTTCCCATTTGAAATCGCTGAGGGTTGCGAGGGGAGGAAGTGACCCCTCACCCGGCCCGCTCCGTCTGATGAAAACGCCGGCAGCGGTCCACCCTCTCCCCAAGGGAGAGGGGTGTCTGGTTACGTGGCCTAGAGGTGTACGTGTACTGAAGTGCTATTGACTGGCCTCTTGCCTTCTGGTAGCCTCGCAACCCTGTGAACGTTTCACTCACCTTTTGTGGGGACGGTTCCTCTGCCGCCCCTGCCCCCGAACTTTTCTATTGATGGAGAATACTATGTCTTTACGCAAGTCCACTTGTCTTACGGCCCGGCGGCTCGACGCCGCGCGGCACAATTCCGAGCGCTCCACCGGACCTCGCAGAGAGGCCGGAAAGGAGCGCATGAAAATGAACGCGCTCAAGCACGGCTGCGATGCGGCGCCCGAGAACGAGGCCGCCGTGATGCGGGCCCTCGGCGAAGATCCCGAACGCTACGCGGCCCTGAAGCGCGAACTCGCGACTTCTTACGGCCCGGGCGACGCCCTCTGGGACCGGCAACTCGAAGACCTGGGCAAGCTCTACTGGCGGCGAAACCGAATCGAGCGCATGGAGACGGGGTTGATGCGGCGCGCCCTCCAGGAGGTCGAGGAGCGGCAACGCGTGCGCCGCAGCCAGATCGCCGCCGCCACGTTCGATGCCACCTATTTCGCCGCGACCGACCTTGCCGTGGGCGAGCCTACCGAGCGCTGCGTGCAACTGCGCCTGCTGCTGTCGCTCTTGGGGGTGATTCGCGAGCAGGCTGGCCGGGGGATTTTCACGCGGGGGCAGCCGCGGGTGCTCAAAACTTATCAGCCGGGGGCCATCGGCTGGCGGGCGGCGCGGCTTCGCCAACTGCTATGGCTGTTCATCGATCGGGCCCAGTATCAGGCGCAGAACGACGAGCAAGGGTTACGCGATTACGAGAACAAATGCATGGGCGGGGAGGCGGGTGTGGAGACCCGGTACCGGGAACTGGTCCGCCTGCTGGAGGAGGAAAGCGCGGCGGTGGAAGCGGCGTTCGCGGAGGAGGTGAAGGCGCAGGAGGAGAAGGACGCGATCGAGCGGGACGCGTGCCTGGCTCCGGCGGGTGAGACTTGGGAGATGCTGGTGCGGCAGGAAATGGCTCTCGACCGCTCGATCGACCGCAAGGTTAAGATCATCCTGACCATGCGCAAAGAACATGCCCAACACAGTAGGGGTGGTTCGCGAACCGCTCGTACGGGCACGCCATGGCGTGCCCCTACCCAGGAGGCCAGCCCTCCCGGCGATGAGTCGATCGACCGGGAAGCGCAGGAACTGAGTAAGCTCGTAGGGCTGGAAGGTGCCGAAGTAGCGCCGACCTTCAGAGCCTGCCCTGAGCGTAGCGGAGGGTCGGCAGATGCTGGCCTAAAGGCCAGCGCTACGACTGCTCGGACAGAAAGTCCGAAAGAGGAAAACGTCGGCGAAACCTCAAAATCGCCGGAACAAAGCGAGAATGTTATAGAAAACAAAGGATCGGCGGCAGAAGAGGTCAAGGCATGAGAGGTGGCGCGGGCGTCCCGCCCGCGGTCGCGGGGGCGTCTTGCCCCCGCAGGAACGCGCGGGCAGAGCCTGTCCTGAGCGGAGCGAAGGAATGCCCGCGCCACAGCGGGCGAGACGCCCGCACCACAGCGGGCACAAGGCCCGCCCCGACGGCGATGGCTGAGAGCTGATAACGTGGTTTGACTGCGAGCCCGAGGCAACCTACAATAACCATGGCGAAGTGTCATGCCTGACCCATTTCTTTCCATTACCGAGCCTCCTCCGCCTGTGCGGCCAACTCCTCCGCAGGTGAGCAGCCGCAAGGTCTTCGGGCAATTTGTGTTTCTGATTCTTCTGCTCCTCGCTGCCGGACTGGGCGCGCTGGCCGGGCTGGTGTTTGTCTACTCGTCTGACCTGCCGCAGGTTCGCGCCTTGGAAGATTACCGGCCGGACGTGATGACGGACCTTTACGCGGACGACGGCACGGTGATCGGAAGCTTCGCGCTGG
>JBELAJ010000105.1:0-19176 GCA_049508935.1 Terriglobia bacterium
ATTTCTCGGCGGGATAGTCCTTAGTGAAGCCGTAGCCGCCATAGACCTCGAGGCATTCAGAGGCCACGCGCTCGGCCACTTGCGAACAGAAATACTTGGCCATGGCGGCTTCTTTCAGGAACGGCAGGCGCGCGTCTTTGAGTCGAGCGGCGTTGTACACCACGAGGCGCGCCGCTTCCACTTCAGTGGCAAGGCGTGCAAGCTGAAACTGAATAGCCTGAAATTCCGCGATAGGCTTGCCGAATTGTTTGCGTTCTTTGGCATAAGCGATCGCGTGTTCGAGGGCGCCGCGCGCGACGCCCAGCATCTGCGCGCCGATGCCGATCCGCCCCTCGTTCAGAGTTTCGATCGCCACCTTGTAGCCCTTGCCCATTTCACCCAGCACATTCGCGCGGGGAAGGCGGCAGTCTTCCAGGAGCAATTCGCAAGTTGAAGAGGCGCGTATCCCCAGCTTGTCTTCTTTCTTGCCCACACTGAAGCCCGGAGTGTCGCGCTCGATGAGGAACGCGGTGATGCCCTTGTAGCCCGCTTCGGGATTGAGGTTCGCGAAGACGATGAACAATCCGGCTTCTTTGGCGTTGGTGATCCAGAGCTTGCGCCCGTTCAAGACGAAGTGGTCGCCATCCTGGCGGGCGCGGGTGGCAAGCGCAAACGCATCGCTGCCGGAACCCGCTTCCGAGAGTGCGTAAGCCCCCACCGTGTCTCGCACCAGACGCGGGAGGTATTCCTGCTTCTGCGCTTCGCTGCCCCAACGCTCGATGGCATTGTTCACCAGCGTATTCTGGACGTCGACCACCACGCCTGCCGAAGCATCGACCCGCGAGAACTCTTCGATGGCAAGAGTGGCCATGAAAAACGTTCCCCCGCCGCCGCCGAAGGCTTCCGGAACGGCCAGACCCATGAACCCCTGCTCGAAAAATTGCCCAATCAACTCGTGATTGAAAACGCCCTCGCGGTCCATCGTCTCGACGTGCGGACGGATTTCGTTTTCGGCGAATTCGCGCGCCGCCGCCTGGAACATCCGCTCTTCCTCGCTGAGTACCGTCAGCGGGGTTGTTGAGGAAAGTGGTGAAGAAGCGATGTCAACCATCGAGCCCCCCAAATAGGTAGTTCGTTGGCCCGGCCCGCCTTGTTCACTTGAGTGTTGACTTGTTAGGCGCGCTCGGCCTTTGGACGCATAAGCCCATGCTACCCGGCGGCAGCCGAGCAGGCAAGGGGTTTGTCGCCCATAGCCCCTCGTAGCGACATCCGGCGTGTGTAGGATTGCCAAAGAACAGCGTCAAGGTGCTTCGAGGTTAGACTCCGTTGACGTTTCTTGCATTCTCAGCAGCATACTGTTAGGCTAGTTATGCTCCGCCGCTTCGGGGGCGCCCCTGAGACCTCATCCTTTTGTGGTTTTTTCGGGGTGGTGTGCACAACTGAACCAACTTCCGACAAACACAGCGCATCGAAGCACCTGAGTTCCAGACACCCGGGAGGTTTGACCCGATATGACCGTGAAGAGACTTCTGCAAGGTTTGATCGTCGCAGCGGCGCTCAGCCTCATTGCCGCTGTGGGCAAGGCACAGACTAGTTTAGTTTTTGTTACGGGCGGGGGCAACAGGCTCAGCGATGCCCGGTCCTTCGAAGAGGCCTATATTCCCTATCAAACAACCTATGCTGCCGGCGGAGGAGCGAACGTAGGATTCGAACTGCCGCTGAAGAGGAGCAAGATCTTCGGTCTCGAGCTTTCATACGGCTACAGCCAGAATAATCTCGAATTGACTTATGAGAACAGCCCCACCCTGCCCGTCACAAAATCCTACGGCCTCAGGGACAACAGGTTTAGCGGCGACCTGGTGGTGCACTCGCCGTCGACTTTTCGGGGCATCCGCCCTTACGCAGTCGTGGGCGCCGAATACGATCGCTTTTCTCCCAGCAGTGCCGCGGTTGCTTTGGCTAACACTACGGGGTTTGCCTATGCGCCAGTAGCTAAACTCACCTCCGAAGGCGACGGGGGTGTCAACTTCGGAGGCGGCCTTGATTACAATGTGACGGAAAAGTGGGGCGTGCGGCTTGACGTTCGCGATCACGTCACCACTTCCCCAACCCTCGGCTTGCCTTACGGAATCACTCCATCCTCGAACGCTTTCTTTCCGATCAGCGGCAACGCACATAATATCCAATACACGATAGGCATTGTGTATCACTTCGGCTGGGGAAAATCATCGTCCACCGCGGCCAAGTCGCCCCGGACCCCCTCATCGCCCGCGAAGGAGAAGGCCGCGAAGGCGAAGACGGAGAAGTCTTCCCCGACGTCCGTCTTTAACTAAAGGCGCGGTTTTCTCAAGGCGAGGCCGCCGTGAGTTGGACCTGCATGCAGAGATTCATGACGGGGGTAACCTCGCGGAAGACGGCGAGCATCGACTCGACGAGGTCGAGGCCGGTCGATGCCTGAACCTCGCTTTCGGTCATCGGATAATAGAGTTGGAATCCTGCCCAGTGCGCCGCGGGCGCAGCCTTCAGGAGCCCTCGAAGTTTCGTCATGGATGGAAAACTGTTGCGCTCAAGGCCTGGGGCCTCGCTTTCCCAACTGCCGCCGCGGAGCATAAAACCTTCCCGCAACACCAGGCGTTTGAGTTCACGCTCCATGGGGCTGCGTGGCCGGAGTGCGCGCAGCAACCGGTGCCAATCCCAATCGGACCGCAGTTGGCACTCGCGGTAGTCGCGCGGCGCCTTCAGGTAGCCTCTTTCCACCTGCATGCCGCACTTGAAGAGCTTCTCTTCCGTGTCCACGCTGATGAAAAACTTGGAGCAGCCGAAACTGACGTGCGCGGAAAGCGGCATGGCTTCGCGATTGGCTCGCGGCAGGTAGCCGATCCATTGCCAAAAGACACCCCGCCCCCAGCGTTCGGTCACGAAGGGCTGGGCGTAGCGCGATTCGAGAGCGAGTTTCAGGATGCGCGTGATCCGCTCGTTATCCTCGAGATTCCCCACATGGATGCCGCGGCGGAAATCGAGATATTCCGGACGAAAGGCGATAGCCGCCGGCACCGGCGGGGCGGTGTGTGATTTTGCAGCCATGGTAACCAAAGCCGAAACTGGAAACTGGAAAATAGAAAATGGAAACTGGAAATAGAAAGCTAATCTCCTAGTTTCGGCGTAGCGCTTGCCTTTAGTTAGGCCAGCATTTGCCGACCTAAAGGTCGGCGCTACGTTCAAACTTGGACAGCACCAATAGAAAATAGCGACTGGTTCGCGTGAATTAGAATCTGGAGAATGACCCCTTCATTTCCCAGTTTCCAGTTTCTATTTTCCAGTTTCTAGTTTCTAATTTCTGCTTTCTGCTTTTCCTACGCCGCGCGGGCATCGCCGGCGGAGCGTCTCGAGTGGAAGCCGCTGATCAGCGTTTTGGACATCTCTTCGCGCTGGATCTGGTTGGTGCCTTCATAGATCTGAGTGATCTTGGCGTCGCGCATGTACTTTTCCACCGGGTAGTCGCGCATGTACCCGTAGCCGCCGAAAACCTGCACCGCGTCTACGGTGACTTCCATCGCCACATCGGAGGCAAAGCACTTGCACATGGCGGAGTAAAGCGTGGGCCGCTCTTTGGGTTGCGTATCGATGTAACGCGCGGTGGCATAGACGAGCGCGCGCGCCGCTTCAATCTTCATCGCCATATCGGCCATCAGGAAGCGCAGTCCCTGGAAGGAACCAATCGGCGCGTCGAATTGCTTGCGCGTGCAGGCGTACTCGAGCGCCAGGTCGAAAGCCCCTTGTGCAATCCCCACCGCCTGCGCGCCCACTCCGGGACGTGATACGTCGAAGGTCCGCATGGCGGTTATGAAGCCCGTTCCTTCGCGTCCCAGACAGTTCTCTACTGGCACGCGGCAATCCTGAAAAACCAGTTCGCGGGTGGCGGAGGCGCGAATCCCCAGCTTGTCTTCCTTTTTGCCGAAGGTGAAACCAGGCGCGCCCTTTTCAACCACGATGCAGGAGGCGCCGCGAGGGCCCTTGGCGGGATTGGTGAGAGCGATGACAGAGTAGAGTTCGGCTTCGCCGCCGTTGGTGACCCACTGTTTGGTGCCGTTCAGGACGTAGTGGTCGCCGTCGCGCAGGGCCGTAGTGCGCACGGCTGCGGCATCCGAACCGGCCTGCGGTTCGGTGAGCGCAAAGGCCACCAGGCGCTTGCCGGCGGCCACGTCCGGAAGCCATTTCTGCTTCTGCTCCTCGCTGCCGGAAAGGATGATCGGCAGGGCGCCGAGCGCCGTCCCCGCAAAACTGAGCGCGATGCCGCCGCAGGCCTTCGAGAGTTCTTCCGTCACGATCACCATGTTCATGATCGGAGTCCCCTCCGGCATTCCACCGTATTTCTCATCAATGAAAACTCGAAACAGGTCGGACTGCGCGAGTATTTTCACGATCGGCCAGGGAAACTTGGCCTCGCGGTCATATTCCGCCGCCACCGGGCGGATTTCCTTCTCTGCGATCTCGCGGGCAAGGCCTTGGATGGCCCTTTGATACTCTGTAAATCCGTAGTCCATACTTACCTCGGGATGGAAATTGGAAACTCGAAACTGGAAAATTGAAATTGGAAAGTAGAAACTGGGTGAGGTGATCGAAGGATGGAACGAAAGAGCCATCCCTAGCTTCTATTTTCCAGTTTCCATTTTCCAGTTTCGCTCTTCGTCTATTCTCCCTCTGCACAGCTTTGCCACAAAGCCGGCCTCACCAGCCATGCCTCGCCGGTGCGGAACGCAAAGCGACAGCACTCTTCAAGGTCCCCAGCCCGAAATGAACTGACGTCAATCTCACCTTCCAGGGTTCCCGGCTTGGCGAGCACCTGGAGCCCGTAAACGAGGGGTAAAACGCTCGCATTGACATCCCGCAGGGAGGCCTCGATGCGATCGACGCGGGCAACAATTTCGAAGTCGCCCTCCGAATACAGGCCCGCAGTTCGCTCCAGAAGTTCGCGAATGTCGTCCGCAGCAGTTGGAACCCCCTCGAAGCTGAACTTGCCGTTCAGTCGCTGGTAGGGCTCGGGCACAACCGAGACAGGCTGGCTGCGATATCGCTCCCAGTCCGCGTGTTCGTAATCCGGCCGAGCCCAGGAAATGGTTAAGAAACCACCGTTCCAAACTTTGACCCTAACGTACTGTCCCTTGACGGCGTCCTGGTAGAAAATGGCTCCCCCCGCCACTTCAGCGCGTTCGCTATCGTTCAGTTGGTCGAGAAACTCAACTAGTTCCCGGACGATCTCCGGGAGCACAGGCCGGTCGTCAGGTTGGACATGGCGAATCTCCAGAGACACGGACTCGGGGACGAATTCCAGCCAGGTCGCCTCGACCTGCCCCAGCTTTTGCTGAGTATCGCGGCTGAGATTGCCCAACGCCACTTGTCCCGAACAACCCAAAAGAGTGCGCATTTTCTCCCTTCCTTTCCGGGATCACAGCGACAAAGTGTCCGTACTCGCCCTCCCACACTGACATATAGGCATTTTGGAGGCCGAACTGACTTTGGGTCTGCCGCTCCAGGATTCTGCCACAGGTCCCGGAAGGAACATAGCTTTTTGTGCGCAACTCGTCTGAAAGCCCTTGTGCCGAAGGCGCCTTGGAGTGCGGCGGCTTGACGCCGCCTTGAAATCACCCTGGGGCGCAGAGTTGCACAACGCACCGGTCTTACCCCTTTTGAATTCTCCTCACCACGATATTCGGTCGGCGCAGTGCGAAGGCGGCGTCAAGCCGCCGCACTCCAAGGCGCTTCGCGCATTCTCATGGTCGTTTGCCGTATAGCAGTACGGTATCGATGCTGGTATAATTGGAACATGGCAAAAGAACAGATGAAGAAACTAACCATCCTTGTCCCTCAAGACCTCCTTCGCAGGGCCCAGAGGGCAACCAAGGCGGGCGCCACCCCCACAGTGCGCAAGGGGCTGGAGTTGCTGGCGGCTCATGATGTTTACGATCGGCTGCGTGCTTTGCAGGGAAAAGTCAAATTCAGCCTCACCTGGCAAGAAATGCGAGGGGAAGAATGATCTGTGCCGACACAAGTTCCTTGGTGGCTCTGCTGGTTGGCGAAGCGGGACGCGACGTTGACATGGTACGACAAGCGCTGAGCGATCGATTACTCTGCGTTTCGCCGATCTCCGTCACCGAGTTGCTCAGCGACCCAGATCCCACGCCCTCTCTGGGGGAGTTGGTGACCCAGATTCCTCGATTAGAGATCAGTCCGGGCTACTGGGAGCGTGCGGGAGAACTTCGAGCCCAAATGTTTCGTCTCCGGCTCCGGCCGAAAGTCGCAGACACTCTGATCGCTCAAAGCTGCCTCGATCACGGCGTACCCTTGATTACGCGCGACCGTGATTTCGTGTCCTTTCAGAAAGTTGCGGGCCTAGGCCTTCTAGCGATAGGCGACCTGCTGCAATAACACAGCAACCACCCCCAGCCCCTCCTTACCAAGGAGGGGAGTTTGCACACTAATTCCCCTCCTCGCTGATGAGTGGGCCAAGGGGTGGTGTGTCAGCGTGCTGGCTCTATTTCTTGCGTGGCGGCTGTGAAGGCCGCATCTCGATACGGCTGGCAAGCGAGGTCCCAGGATATGTGTACAGATCAACCACCGCCTTGGCGATGTCTTCGCCGGAGAGCTTCCAACTGTCGTGCCGCCTGCTGCCCGGCGCTCCCCCGAAATCCGTATCCACGCTCCCTGGCATGATGTAGCTCACCCGGATGCCGTCGTAGCGCACGTCCTGCATCATGGCCTCGCTGAATCCGTTGAGCCCAAACTTCGAGGCATTGTAAGCGCTGCCGCCGGGGAAAGGATTCACCCCCGCCAGGCTGGAAATGTCGAAGATGTAGCCTCCCCCTCGCTGGCGCATAATGGGGATGGCCTCCCGGCAGCAGTAGAACACTCCCGACAGGTTGGTGTGAATCGTGGCATCCCACTCCTCCGGGGTGAGCTGATCCACAGGCTTCATAATTCCTATTCCGGCATTATTCACGAGTATATCAATACCTCCGAAATGCCTGGCGGCTGTGTGGATCAGCTCTCGGCAATCTTCATAGCGGCCCACATCCGCGGCCAACCCCTCGACCTCGACAGCGCCCTGCGCGCGCAGTTTTTCAAGCGATTGTTTCAAGACTTGCGCGTTACGGGCGCAGATATACACCTTCGCACCTTCTTTAAGCAGCCTTTCGGCAATGCAATAGCCGATTCCCCGCGACGCGCCGGTGACCACTGCAACCTTGCCTTTCAGCTCATTTGTCATATGAAGCCCTCCCCTCCTTACAGACTAAACCCTAACGAGTTTCAGGGCATCCTTTCTTTGCTTTGCGACCCTGGCGTCCCGACGTTCCGTGGAGCGAGTGACGTGGCGCGGGCGTCTCGCCCGCGGTCACGGGGGCGTCCCGCTCCCACGCGCGGGCAGAGCCTGTCCTGAGCGGAGCGAAGGAATGCCCGTGCCACGGAGGGCGAGACGCCCGCCCTACGATTTTTGAGGCGGAGGACTGTTGGTGGAAAGATTTAGGCAGGCCGAGATCACGTCTCGGCTGGCACGCCTTCCAGAATGCGCCCAAATCGCCGGTCGCGGGAATGAAACTCGCGCACTGCGGCCGCGAGGTCTTCCGCATCGAAGTCCGGCCACATGGGCTCCGAGAAGACAAGTTCCGCGTAAGCGCACTCCCACAGCATGAAGTCGCTTAATCGCTGCTCGCCGCCGGTGCGAATCAGCAGATCGAGTTCGGGGAGCGGCTCCGAGTGGCGGCCGTCCGTGCCAAGCAAGCGCCCGAACTCGAAAGCGGTGGCTACCTCAGGCTCCGGCAGGGATCGCGCCGCCCGAACTATCGCCTCGCGGGCCGAGTAGTCAATCGCCAGGCGAAGGTGCAATCCCGGCCCCTGCCGCGTCGCGGCCTCGGCAGCTTCGATGGCCGCGACCAGCGATGGCTCGATTCGATCCCGGCGTCCGATAACGCTGGTTCTTATTCCGGTGCCCACCCACTCCGCCACCGAACTGCGCAGGAACTCTGTAAAAATGCTCATCAGTTCGCGAACTTCATACGCGGCACGCTGCCAGTTATCCGCAGAAAAAGCGTGCAACGTCAACGTTCCGATCCCCAGGCCGGGCGCGGCTTGGACGGATCGGCGAACCGCGGCCACTCCGGCGCGATGCCCGGCGCTGCGCTTCAGACCTCGTCTTTCCGCCCAACGGCCGCTGCCGTCCATAATGATGGCGGCATGAATGAGGGGATGTAGGGGCGGCCCTTGTGGCCGCCCTCGCCCAACCCGAGGCAACGATTCGTCAGAGGCTTCTTCAAAGGACTTTATCATACAAAGCACTCGCTCAAAAAATTTTTACCCGCGTCTTTACCGCGGGCGCATGGAATGGATCAACGCTTCCATGTCATCCAGATATCGCTCCAGAGCCTGCCGGCCAGTCGGGGTCAGCCGGTAGACGGTTTTCGGCACTCGGCCCACGAAAGACTTCTCGCAAACCACGTATTCCGCCTCCTCGAGCCGGCGGGCGTGCACGCTCAGGTTCCCATCGGTAGTCTTGAGCAGTTTCTTCAGATCGTTGAAGCTGAGCGATTCGTTCACCGCCAGAGCGCTGACCATGCCCAGACGAATGCGCTCGTGAATCAGGCGATCCACTTCAGCGGGCGAGCCTGCAGCCGCTCTGCTCCGCAATTGCCGCGCCTGCTGCACCAGGCGGGTCGCCCCCGCAGCCTGGCTCCCGGCGTTGGAATTCTGTCTAGCCACCGTACCTCCTTGCAATGATCGTCCCGAAGACAATGTGCAGCCCGCCGAACCCCGCCGCCATAATCGAGTTGGCCCAGGCAGGAGGGCTGACGAGCGCCACCATTCCCGCGAACATGAAGCACAGGCCCATCATCGGGACTACCTTGACGGAGTAAGCCCCACCCGTTACGATGCCCGCTCCGTAAAGCAGCAGCCAGATGCCCGGCAGCAGGTAAAATACTCCGGCTCGGTAGACCACCGCGCTGAGCAGCGCAGCCGCCAGCATGGGGGGAAGCAACGCGAGCACAAACTTCCGGCCCGGCCTTGAAAATAGCGGCGTCTGCACCTTGCGCGCCTTCCAGAACGCAGCCGACGCCCCCACCGCAAACGCGCAGAGGGCTTCCAGCCCCCACACCGCAACCCACCAAACCACCGGCGCGCGAAGCGAGGCAACCAGCGCGGCCCCCAAGGCCGTGATCCCGATCATCACCCCGCCCCACCCCGGAACGGCGGTGAACGAGGCCGCGCTTTCCATGGTCTCGCGGATGAAACGCAAATCGTCGATAGCGTGGGTAGGCATGGGCGCCGGTCTGGAATGTCGTGAGCGAACTGGCCCCGCGCAGGTCATGGAGCGTTTATACCGCCAGCACCGAAGTTTGTCAAGTACTTTGTGAAACAAAGTACATCCCCCACGTCTACCGTCCTTCCGAGTCGAATGTTGACCCTACTGAGCGTAGTCGCAGGCCACAACTATAAGGGTCCCATCATCATCGAAACCCCTCGGCGCAAAACGCAAAGCAGCTTCTACAATTGCACCCTTTAGTTTTTCCGCATCTAGACCACCCGAATCCCTCAGGGTGTTGGCGAGAGCCCTATCGCCGAATTGAATTTGACTTGCCTTAGGCAATTCAATGAATCCGTCGGTCAGAAGGATTAGACGGTCGCCTGCTTCCATGGTTACTACACATGCCTTGTAGTCAGTGTTTTCAAGGTAGCCGAGGGCCAGTCCATCCGGATCAAGGGTTATGACTTCCCCGCTGGCGCGGCGCATGCGAGGAGGTGGGTGACCTGCGTTACAGTAAGTCAACGTGCGGGAGCGTGGATCAAGTAGACCGTAGAAGAGGGTAGTGGCTGCACGAATACAGTCGGAGCCTATGCTCAATATGTTGCGATTCAACTCACGACATACCTCTGGAGGTGGCGCACCTCGATCAGTTAGGAGCTTGAGCCGCCCGTATAGAGACATTGCAAAAGTGCCTGCGCCCGCTCCCTCGCCCGTCACATCCCCTATGGCTACCGCCACAACACCATCATTGGTCTTCTCGATTAGATAGAAGTCTCCCGCAACCATTTGAGCCGGCTCTTGATGGATTGAGAAGGAGAACCCGGGAACGACGGGTACGGGCTGCGAAAGCTGTAATGACTGAGCGTCGCGAGCTGCCTCAAGTTCAAGCCTGTTTTGTTCGTTCAGGAGAAATCGAAATAGGGATTGCACCACGTCGATTGCATGAAGCCCAACGTGCGCCCGATTTCCCCATTTCGCGAGGGTGGTCGACTCAAGTGGTCCGAGCCCCTCCGAAGCGTAGAGAAGACGGCTGAAGGTTGCTGCGCCGTCCCTCACTAGTTGGTTGACCTTTTTTCTGGCTTTCGTGTTATGAAACCCAACCTCCTTGATTTTCAGGCCCGCCCTAACTAAGTTGGCGCGGGCGAGAAGGGCCGCAACTCGCGTGGATGAAATCAGACGGACACACAGTATTTCTTTATGGCCCAGAATACTCTCTATAACATGGTCAGCGATACGCGGTTTTGGTACCGCTTCCAGGTGGGTCTCTAATGCCAATTGCAACTTACCCTTGTCGTTAGGAGGGCACTCTACCCGGATCAGGCCGGACCCATAACCTCGCTCAAGATCATCCAGTACACCGGAGAGCCTGGTGTTAACGTCAGGCGTGGAAATAATGACGACCGGATCGATTCGGCTGTCCAATTTTGCGAGCGCTGGCTTGAGATAGAAAAGCAGGTTGGGGATTGCGAGATCACCGACAAGCACCGGGCTCGGCACCCAGAAGAGTTGTTCATTATCGAAAAGGTGAAAAAACCGAAGCTTGACATGTACTTCGGCGGCGATGTCGAACCCCAGAAGCATTGCGTGTTTCACGAACCATACTCCGGCCTACCGAGCCAATTCGTCGAGGACGTCTCCCAAACGCACAGGTAGGCGCCGGAGCTCATCCAAGCTCATCCGACCGACTAAAGTCGTAGCGATTCTTCGAAGTCTGTCCGCTGAATCATCCTGTACAATCTCCTTGGGAGTAGCGCCCCGACGTGTAGCTGTCCGGTTCGGCGTAGGCGAGAGTCGCGCTATATGAGTCGCTGGCACGCCGGCCCTTCGTAAAGCAGCTTCCAGCTCTCCAAGAATCTTCCCCCGTCGAAAGCTACTCCACTGTTCGACAACCCCAAGTTCGGTGGTTCTCCTGTAGAAGTCAAGCCACCAATCTGGTTGACCAATGCAGGCACCTAACCGCTCCGCCTGGTTGCCGTCCTTTATGGATTTGACAAAGTCCCGAGCTATCTCCACGTGCTTTTCAGCAGTACACGACGGGATTAGTTTCCAAGGTTCATCTAAGTTGGCTGGTCCGCCAAAAAGGACCCGCAGTTCCCCAGTTTTCGCGTTGCCGTAGAGCCTATAGCTGGTCCGCGGGCTTGCGAACGTCTTCCAAATAGCAACTGGGGATTTCGCGCCGAGCGACGGAAAAGCACTATTTGCGGCGCTTACAGCGTCGTGAGGCGGAAGGGGCACCAACGGAGTTCTGCTGTAAAGGCAGTCCATCCCACTCCTGCCGACTTCCACAATGCCCGGGAGGAAATTGGCGATGAACTCCCTGAGATTCCGACAGCCGTAGTTCGTGGGCTGGAAATCCGGAAATTGGACACGGATGAGAGCACCCAGATTGCTCCCGCTGATTCGGTCGGGTAGGTTAAAGGATTTGATGTAACTCAGGACTGGACTGGCAGGCTGCATATTGACCTCACTCAGAAAAAATGTTCCCAGCTGGGCTTGCGCCCAGCTGGGAACATTGGTAATCTTTTTGCCAACGTTGTGGCATTGAGTGAGGCCGAATCGAGGTTACAACTACTGCTCGATGGCCAGTCTATAGTCCCTGGCCGCCTCCGCGACTCGCCCTCACGCAGTATCAACCGCGCGCTAGTCGCGTTGTGAATGATGGGAAGGGCCCGACTCTACTGCTTTGCCTCGAACCGATCCGTCACACAGCTGGGCTCGCAGCACCATTCACCTACGCGCAGAGTAACAGGTCGGCGGATTGTTGTCAAGTACTTATTAAGTTAATATGTTTGTTATGCCTTTCTGTCGGCCGTTGTCCGCAGGGGAATGCAACCGGCTTGGACATTGGGTAGGTTGTAATTCTCCGACCACGGGCGCGGCCCGAACGAGATTTCGGGGGAGTCTCAGTTACCGAAGACTGCAGAGCTTTGCTCTGCGCCCGCCCGCGGGCTTTAATTTGCGCAGAATAACCTACCTTTCCTATACTGGGAAGGGTGGATATAAGCTTCTACCTCGACTCTCGAACCGGTCAGCCGCACATCTTTCAGCACGGCGCGGGAGAGGAAGAGGTTGAAGACGTCCTGGCGAACCCAGGAGAGGATCGTCCGGGGCGAGAGGGCGCCCGCGTAGTGATAGGCCGGACAGTCGGTGGCCGGTACCTGAAAGTTGTCTACGTCCGTGAGCCGAAGCCGGACAGTATTTTCGTGATTACTGCGTATGAGCTGCGCGGCAAGCCACTCCGTGCTTACCGCAGGCGGCTGAGGAGAAGGCAGCGATGAAACAGAACAGATTTCCGGCTGGCTGGGACGAAAGCCGGGTTCGAAGCGTGCTGGAACATTACGAGCAACAAACCGAAGATGAAGCTGCCGCGGAAGACGAAGCGGCATTTCGCAAGCGGGGCCAAACCGTGGTTCTCATCCCGAAACGCCTCGTTCCGGAAGTGACCCGGCTGATCGAAGTGCGCCAGTCCCGTCGGCAGACTAGACAGGGGAGTCCCAGCGCGGATCCCAAACCCGCAACGGGAAGCAACCACCGCAGCGGCAGAACTCGAGGCCGTTATACGCACTGAAATGAGTCAACCACTTACGCGGATGGCGCAGACATTGGTTTTGATGTTTGCGTCCCGAGCCTCGCCTTGCGACCTCCCGCGCTCGAGCGTTCACGGCAGTGGCGGGAGAAGAACCTTCAAGGCGCGACCTCAATGGACAGCGGCTCAATTCGCTCATTGGCTGTGACGCGTCGGGCATAGACGAGGCAAGCTTGGACATCTTCACTTTCCAGCCAAGGATAGCCCTTCAGAATCACCTCGGGGGTGTCCCCCGCCGCCAGCATGGCCAGGATGTGTTCCACCGCCAGCCTCCGGCCTCGAATAATGGGCTTCCCGCCGAAGATTTGTGGGTTAACGGTAATTCGTTCGAGCAACTTACCTTCGTCCATAAGGCAGCTCCTCCCAATCAATCCTGGGTACTTCAACAGGATTATCGCATACGCTGCGACGGTACCTCCATGATTCTTCTTGCACCTGTCAAATTCAAGCCCGGCTGGCCGACCCAAAAAGGTCTTGATTCATTACAAGCTTGTTATGCACCGAACTCGCCATGAGCTTGGTAGCGCAGACCGCTGGTTTTGGGGTCCGCGCTACCGCCTGCCGTCACCAACCGCTCACTTTTTTGTATTTTTCGCTTGACAAGCCCACGCACCTGTGATAGCCTACCGTGGTGGTCGTTTTATGGACAGATTGTCGCAGATGGGCACCGGGGAGGGCCGAGGCGCGAGGGAACGCGGAACGGTCCGGGGTATGGGGGAATGTAGGGAACTACAAAAAATGAAAAATAGTGGGAACGAAGCTTAGAAGTACCTGAAAACAAAGCACATCACTTTTTTTGAGGGTGCAAATTATGCGCGTTTTTCGCGTAAATTGGCACAAATTATGCGCTAAATGGAGCAAAAATAGCACGTTTTGAGCAAACGAACCGAAGATTTTGAGCGGCAAGGCGAGGTCGGACAAGTGACAAACAGTCGGCTACACATGATCGATATCGAGAACTCGGGTACGAGGACGCGGGGGGTCGCGCCGAAGGCGCCTGCCACCCCCACGCATCAACAGCCCTCTCCCGAGGGGAGAGGGTGTCAGGGTCCGGCGCTTTCATCAGCCGGAGCGTGACGGGTGAGGGGTCAGTTCATCGCGCACTGCCCCCTGCCGCGATCGTATGACTGATCAAGCTTCTCTCAACGACGCCGCAACCCGCGGCGGGCTTGAGGGGCACGGTGAAGGCATGGCTACATTGAGAAGAGTGAGCAGCACAAAGCCGCTGGGGAACGTGAACAACCCCTCACCCGGCCCGCGACGGCTGACGAGGGCGCCGTCTCGGTCCACCCTCTCCCCTGCGAGAGGGCTTACTTACCCTGGATTTGTGCGACTGGTAGCGACAGCGAAAAGCGGCAGCTCGACGGCGGACCGCTTCAGGGGGGAGGGCAGCGGATTCAATTCGCCATTGCCCAGCAATGTAGGCTCTGCGCTCGCGGGGTATAATTAATGGAACGAGCGCGATGTGACTCTTTCGCTCGAGGCCCAAAAGGGGATCAGGTCATGAACGCCACGAATCTCAAGCTTCGCAGCCGCGACTGGTTCGGAAAGGACGATCGCTGGGGAGTAGCGCATCGCGCCTGGCTGCGCGCCGAAGGCTTCAGCGAGCGGGTGTTCGAGGGCAAGCCGGTTATCGGCATCTGCAACTCCTGGAGCGAGCTGAACAATTGCAACGCGCATTTGCGCCAGGTGGCGGAGGCCGTCAAGCGAGGGGTGTGGGAAGCGGGGGGATTTCCGCTCGAGTTCTGCACCATCTCGCTGGGTGAGATGCTGATGAAGCCCACCACCATGCTCTATCGCAACTTAATGGCGATGGATGTGGAAGAATGCATTCGAGCCTACCCCCTGGACGGGGTGGTGCTGCTTTGCGGATGCGACAAGACGACGCCGGCGCAGTTGATGGGCGCCGCCAGCGCCGACGTGCCGGCACTCATGGTCCCGGGCGGACCCATGCTGCGCGGCATGTGGCACGGCAAGGAACTCGGCTCGGGAACCGACCTGCGGCGCTTTTGGGAAGAGGTCCGGGCGGGCCGCTTGGGCGAAGAGGAGTTTTGCGAAATCGAGAGTTGCGTCTCGCGCAGCGCCGGGCACTGCACGGTGATGGGGACCGCATCCACGATGGCCGGCCTCGCCGAGGCCCTGGGAATGACCTTGCCGGGGGCGGCGGATATTCCCGCTCCGGACTCGCGCCGGCTTTCCATCGCCGAGCAAAGCGGGCGACGCATTGTGGAAATGGTGGCAGAGGACCTTCGCCCTTCGCAGATTCTTACCCCCGCCGCGTTCGAGAATGCCATTTGCCTGCTTATGGCCCTCGGCGGGTCCACGAATGCCATTATTCATCTGGTCGCCATCGCCGGGCGAGCGGGCCTTGAACTTCCCCTCTCGCGGTTCCAGGAGATCTCGCGAACAACACCCTTGCTGGCCAATGTGAAGCCTTCGGGCAAATACCTCATGGAGGATTTCAGCTACGCGGGAGGTGTGCCCGCCGTTCTGAAGGAGATAGCGTCGCAACTTCGCCTGGAAGCGGCCACGGCCACCGGCAAGACGCTGGGGGAAAACATCTCCCGCGCTGCGTGTTTCAATCGGGAAGTCATCAAGCCATTCAACCAGCCGCTCTACCCCGAAGGAGGGCTGGTGGTGCTGGGCGGCAACCTCGCCCCGTGCGGCGCCGTGATCAAGCAATCCGCCGCCTCGCCCCACTTGCTCCGGCACAAGGGCAAGGCCGTAGTGTTCGAAAACAACCGTGATTTGCTGGCGCGCATCGACGATCCTCATCTTGAAGCGGATGAGAATTCAATCCTTGTCCTCAAGAACGCCGGCCCCAAGGGCGCTCCGGGCATGCCGGAATGGGGACACTTGCCAATCCCCGCCAAACTGCTCAAGTCCGGCGTGAATGACATGGTCCGGCTGAGCGACGCTCGCATCAGCGGCACAAGCTTTGGCACTATCGTCGTTCACATCTCGCCTGAGGCCGCGCTGGGGGGCGCGTTGGCCGTGGTGAAGGACGGTGACCAGATCGAGCTGGATGTGCGCGAAAAGAGACTCGAGTTGTTGCTGCCGGAGGCGGAAATCAAAGCGCGCCTGGCCCAGTGGACATCGCCGGCACCTCACTATTCGCGCGGCTACGGTAAGATGTTCCTCGATCACATTCTCCAGGCGCACCAGGGTTGCGACTTCGATTTCCTGCTCGGCCGCGACGGCAGTGGGGCAATGAGTCCCCTGACAAGATTCCCCAATCCTGCCCTATGATCACTGAGTTGATGAGTCCTTCGTCACTTGACAGGCTGGCCGCGTATCGTGTATTACCTGACTTGTGAACTAGAGTTCTTGGTACGGTCGTCCAGAATTGTCATCGACGTGCCAGCAAGTTATGGCATCTATGCTGTGTCCTCATTGCGGATCGGCGCGGGTCAACAAGTCGCCAAGCGGCCAACACTTGGTTTGTATCGACTGCCAACGAGTCATTGTTCAGGACAGGATCAAGAAGCCCCGGGGTCGAAGAATGAAAGGCAGACCACCTCGGTCGCTCCCTGAAGTCCGTCCAGAACCGATAAATTGAAGACCTGCACCCTCGTTTACTCTTGCGGATTGCCCTGGGCATCCTTGCCAATGCCGAGACGTGTCGAATAAGTTCCACCAGCCCGTAGGGCCCCGCGAAGATCATCTCCTTATCGAGTGCCTACTGAGGGAAATCCCCGTCGTAACGGGGGGTTTGGGAAGGCCGGGGCTTCAGCCCCGCCGTTTCCGGGAGCGCGATGGAACGGGCCTTTAGGCCCTGAAGCCACGTCGCCTCAGGGGCTAAAGCCCCCAATCATGGGCCGTTTTCCGTGGCGGGGCTGAAGCCCCGCCCTTCCCAACACTCCGCAGTATGACGCGGACTTTCGTCAGCAAGTACTAGTAGCGTGGGCTATCATGTCTGCCGCGTTTCCACCGTAATCGCTGGTTCGCGCTCTCCGTCCGAACCGGGCCGTGCGCTCCGGGAAAGGCGCCATCAAACAGGGCACGGTGTATTATTCCAGCAACCAATTCCCACCCTCCGGCATCACAAGAGGGCATCCACACAGGGGAAAGTGTTTTTCCGTTAGGCTCAAGTCCAGTCTCCAGGGCAGTGAAGTACAAATCTAAAAGGAGGCAGTCAATGAAGAGGAGAACTCTCTCTCGCAGCCGTAAAGTTATCCTGTTGGCCTCAGCCTTCTCGATGGGAGTGTTTGCGCTGGGTTGGCTGAAGGCACAGCAGTACGATAAGGCTTTGTATATGCAAGTCAATCTGGTTTCGAGCGGCTACGTTAGCGCGCCGGTCACTGATCCGAACCTGATCAACCCATGGGGAGTTTCGGCGAGTCCCACCAGCCCCATTTGGATCTCCAACCAGGGAACCAACACCTCCACACTTTACAGCATCACCAACGTGCTGGCGGGCACGGGCTCTCCCTTCGTGGTTGCCATCCCCACGACCAGCACGTCAGCCCCTCAAGGTCCCACCGGGCAGGTGTTTACTGGCGGGGCTGGTTTCCCGATTCCATCCTCCTCGGGCACGGTCCCGTCGCTTTTCATTTTTGCCAACCTCAATGGCACGATTTCGGGCTGGAACCCGGGCAGCACCGGTGGCCGTGCTAGTGCCGTGATAGCGGTGAGTAATCCCGGCGCGGTGTACACCGGCTTGGCGTTGGCAACTGCGCCGTTACCCACCAACCCAACCAGTGCCCCCACCTTCCTTTACGCGGCGAACTACCTTCCTCCTCCGAACGGGGGCATCGTGGTTTTCGACAGCTCCTTTAACGCCTACAGCTTCGGAACAGGGACGTTTGTTGACCCCGATTTGCCGGCCTTGCCTTCGGACGAAGCCTGGGCCCCGTTTAACGTCGCGAACTTGGGAGGAAACCTGTTCGTGGCCTATGCCCCGCTGCCGATAGGGGGAGGCTTTCCTATTCCCGGGTTGAACAACGGGGTGATCGCGGAATTCTCGCCCACGGGGACCTTTATGAGCAATATAGCCGTTGGCGGCGCGCTGAATGACCCTTGGGCCATGGTGATGGCCCCCTCGAATTTCGGCAGGTTCAGCAATGACTTGCTGATCGGGAACTTCGGCGACGGCAAAATTGTTGGTTATTGGCCTGTCAGCAACGGCAAGTGGAATTTCAGTTGGTGGGTAGTGGGCACGAACCACTTGCCGCTTTCGCTTGGCGCGCTCTGGTCGCTGTGGTTCGGCAACGGCTCGAATGGCACAGCCACGAACACCCTGTACTTCACGACCGGTGGCCCCGATTCAACTAAAGACGGGCTGTTGGGCGCCATTATTCCCATGAACCCTTAGGCGAAACACCTAAAGTTGCGGAAGAATCGCGTTGTAGGGGCAGCGCTGGTGGCCGCCATGAACTACCACAAGGATGGCCCCTACGACGCCTCCCTAGGTGTAGAGTCTTACGTCGGCGTCTTCTGCCCTCACCGCTGGCTGGCTTGGCCGCTTGCCACCCGGGTGTTGAAATCCCCTGATTTGCCGCGCGGGATGCTCAGCGACACCCAACGGGAAGACTGGAGATGCTTGGCGAGAAAAATCATCTGGCCGATGTGAAGGGCGTAGTGTGCCACTTGACGGTTGATGGCCTGCATCACCGAATGGGGCTCATTGCGAATATAGACCGTGCGTTCGAGATCCGAGTCTTTGAGCGGCTCAAGCGCGGCAAAAACGCATCGCCACCCCGCTTCCCATAACTCCATCAATGCAACGCGCGTCGCGGGCGGCGCCTCAAACTCACTGTCGCGATTCCGGTCGGGCTTCTCGCCGTCCGCGGTGAGGAAGTCCGTCCAGCGCGAACGCATGTTGCCCTCCAGGTGCTTCACAATAATCGCAATCGAATTGGACTCCGGATCGATGGCCAATTGCAGTTGCTCGTCGCTCAATTGCGCCATCGCCCGCTCGCCCAGAGATTTATACACTCGCAGGACCGCCAGGGAATCTTCCAGGTACGAAGTTAGAAATTTGTGTGCCATGCATTCAATTATAAACCCGCCTCATCGATGCAGATAGCCCCCAAAGCCTTCGGCAATGACTCACTTTGATGTGGCACGTGTACGCTGGTGTGGGAGGGGACAGCGGGTAACCGCTCCCCCTATCCCGATCTATTGAGGTTGGTTTGACGGTGATGATTGTGGTTCGGTGCCAGGAGGCTTGTCCGAATTACTCGTTTCGACGGAGCTAACCAAACTTCCGCGGCCGGCTGAGTGAAATACTGGATTTGAAAAGGGTTGCGATTTCATTCCGTCACTATGTTGGAGACCTCGTGCCAGCTTCTCACTGGCTTCATGACCTCCGTGG
>JBELAJ010000106.1:0-19090 GCA_049508935.1 Terriglobia bacterium
ACACACCCCCGTGTGCTTCTATCGCACTTCTGCGCGTCACAAGAGTTCGCAGCGTAACCCCGACACCTGCCCCCCCCTCAACCGCCATAATGGACCCCTTTTTCGCCGCCGCCGACAGTCATTTCAAGCTTTTCGTATTCTCTCAGTAGTAAGGCCTTCATGGTTAACCCTTCCAATTCGCCATGATGAACGTGCGTTCCTCCGCCGCTTTTGGCTCCCCACTCTCAATCTCGCGGATCGATCATGGGAATCCACTTGGGGATCAGACTGAGGAACACTGTTTTCTCGAGAATCTCCTCACCCCGAATTTAAACTGAAGGACTTGCAGGAGCAGGCTGGAATGGTTTTAGGCGGTGCTATTGGGGTAGTTGACTCCTCCGCCGTGGCTGATACTTGAGCCTCCAATTTCTTTGTTGAAGCGGTTCCACTGCGGTCTGTATCGATTTCAATCCGTAACTGACATGTTTCCGCATGGCCTCTTCGGCCTTAGGGGGGTTCCCTTCCGCAATAACGCTAATCAGATCCGCATGAAAATTAGGAGGCAAGATCCGCCGCCCCCGCGTCGTGTCGTAGAGCCAATTTAAAACGAGAATATGGGTATTCTCGATTTCCGCTTTTAGCAACCCTGAACGGGCATACTCAGTGATTTTCATGTGGAGATCCACATGGTATTGGTTCATAGCAAAAACCCAGTCGTCTCCGGGATCCTGGAAAGGTACTTTGCCATAGAGCGCATCGACATTGGCGGCTAGCCTCTGCAGCTCTAATCGTTCCCTAAAGGTTGCCCGCTCGCCACATAGGCGAGCTGACTGGCATTCCAGCGCTTGCCGCAATTCGAATTGCCCTCGTATTTCTTGCGCAGTGGGCACCTTAACTCTTGTGCCCGCGCGGGGACGACTCTCCAGAAGACCCTCGATCTCCAGCCGTTGTAATGCCTGCGCCACCGGCACCAAGCTCATTTGAAACAGCTCGGCAAGCTTGCGCCGCGAGAGAACAGAACCAAGCGGCAGACTTCCTCGCAGCATCTGATCCAAGATTAAGTGATAAGCCTGATCGGCCAGACTAAGCCGTGGTGTCCGGTTCTTCGAAATCCCTATTATCTCCTGCGTGGCGGTTTCAATCATCGGAAGGTTTTAAAGTCAGTCATCGTTTTCGATTTGTATAAACCTTTCAATTCCTGCGCTCGCATTCAGTCCAAAAAGCCTTCTATCCTTGAAGTGCCCCCCGTGGCTCGCTGAAAACCGCCCAATGTTTATTTTTTCAGAATGCTCCAGATTTTGTAAACCTAATTTTGGTCTGCGCGGTTAGAGTCATCGCCTGAAACGCGCCAGGTGTTACCCGACCGTCGCGTACAAAGGGCGACACAAAACCGACCCGGTTCAGATCTTAAACACGTAAGCTGTGCCGTCAGGGCCCCTCATTGGTCCGTGCCAAAGCCGGCTGGAGTGGGCCCGTAACAAACCAAATGATCAGTAAGGCAAGCATGGGAATAGTGCCAAACACCACGAAAACAGGTGCGAACGAATAGTGGTCAACGAGCCAACCGGTCAGGAGAACAAATACCATCCCGCCGAACCCGGAACCCATGCTGGCGAGGCCCCAGATTGAAGCAACGACATTCTTAGGATATACGTCCGCCGGAAATGCGAGCATATTTGCCGAGACCCCTGTGTATCCCATCATGGCCAGTGAATCAAGCCCAATCGACACACTCGTCTCGGAAACGAGCACAGCCGGAATAGCCAAGGCCATCAACAAAATAAAAACCGTGACCGTGGACTTCCGGGCAATGGTTACAGAAACTCCGCGGCGCGACAAAAACCCGGAAAACCAACCAGCAATGACATTGCCCAAGCCTGCCACGAGATAGGGAATCCACGCGAGTTTCCCTATGGACGCCAAATCAAGGTGTCGAGCCCGCTTGAGATATTCGGGAAACCAGAACACGTAAAAATACCAGACCGGGTCGAGGAAAATCTTCGCCAGGGTAAAACTCCACACAAATCGCTGGCATAATAAGATCCACGGGAGAGTTGGAGGAGCACCGACTTCCGCTTCGACTTCTCGAGGCGTCCGATATACAAACGCCCACAGGAATACCCACATGAGCCCGGTAACCCCGACCGTCAGAAATGCGGCGCGCCATCCCCATCTCAATACGGTCAAGACGATCAACGGCGGAGCGACAATCGACCCGAATGCCGCTCCACTGTTGAAAATGCCGGAGGCCAACGCGCGTTCGTGCACGGGGAACCACTCCGCCACCACTTTCACGCTGCCCGGCCAGTTACCAGCCTCTCCCATACCGAGAAGGAAGCGGCACAGTCCCAGCGACCATGGCCCTTTCGCCAAAGCTTGAAGCATTGCCGCCACGGACCACCAAGCGGTGCTGAGAGCGAAGCCCACTTTCGTACCCACCAGGTCAATCAAGGGTCCCGAGACCCCGTTCATAATTGTATAGGCCAGCATGAAAGCGAAGATGACCCTTGAATAGCCGACGCTGGTCATGTGAAGTTGGTCCATCAAAACTGGCACGGTTACGGACAAGGCCCCCCGCTCCAGATAGGTGATCGCCGTGGCCAGAAATGCCATGCCGATCATTACCCATCGTAATTGTGAGACTCCAGCCTTCAATGGTTTTTCCCCAAGTCAACCGCGTCACAATCCGCAGGACGTCAGGTCATTTGGATTCAATGCCGGACTCATATCACCCCGCTTGAATTCTAACCCCGAAGACAGAGCTGCCACTCGCCGCCACCCGGCCGGCTGTTCCAGATGCCCCTACAATTTTGACGCGCGGGAAGTCAGGGCCTTTAGGCTGGCTACATCCAGGTCCGGGAACAGGACCTTCGCTTCATATTGCCACCCACGGCGTTCGTCAATGGCGTGCCGGCTGCGGTTAAGGTAATGCCGCAGTTCCTCCAATCCGTATTGGTTGGCGAGTGCGCGGGCACTCACCCCGGGCCGCTTGGCTCGGAGGACAAACCACTGCTCCAATTTCATCCATTTTTCCTGCTCGACATCTTCCGGGTGTTCTTTCAGCAACTTGTCCCGCTTATCGAGATTGAAATTCTCATGATAGATGCCGCGGTCCAAATCTAACGTAACCGTGGCCACGTTGAGCTTCTCACTGTTCGAGTAAGAGAGCTTTTCACCTGTGATGTCGTACACAAGGCAATCGCTGGTTTGAGTCACAGAAACAATATAGAAATGGTGATTGATAGCGTGAGCTTGCAGGGAGGTGCCTGCGGAATACGCGCTGGGCCAAACCACCACCTCAGCCCCTTTGTCTGCTAGCCGCTTCCAAACTTCGGGGAAATTGACGTCGTAGCAAGTCGCAAATCCGAGCAATCCAAAATCCGCAGGATAAACCTGAGCGTCTTCGCCGACATTGGCTGGCGGGTGAACATCAAATTCCGTCCAGTATGGAAATACCTTGTCGTAGGTGCAGGCCACCTGACCTTGTCGGTCCAGCAGCACCGTGGTATTCAGTCTGAGGCTGCCGTTCCTCCGATCGATTGGACACACGACATAGGTCTGGTGTTTCTTTGCGAGGGCCGCCATTGCCGTCACCGTAGGCCCGTGCAAGTCTTCTTCGCTTTTGTCGTTCTGCCCGCGGCAGAGCTCCGGCAGAGCTATCACGTCCACTAGGGTCGAGCCAGCCTTGTCCACATTCTCGGCGATTTCGTCCAGCGACAAACCGTTTGGGAAACTGATGCTGGTGATTCGGACGGGTCGGCCGATTATATCGCCTGACCTGCCCTCATGTTCAGCGCGGGGCTGAGGCATGTTATTGGGCTGCCCTAGCGTCAAGCCCCGATATCCGATTCCTGCGAGCCCACCCACTCCCACCATCGAATTCTTTAGGAACGTCCTTCTTTTCACGCTCTCTCCTTTCCCTTCAAGAATCCCTTGCGCTTCATGACCCAACTACCCCAACAGGTCGCTCAGGCAAATGCTATCACACGATGCGCATTGCCATGCCGCCGTCAACCGCTATGGTTTCACCCGTAACAAAGTCGTCCGTGGCCAACATCGTGATTACCTCTGCGACATCTTCGGGTTTTCCTTCCCGATGCAGGGGGATCCGGTTTTGGATGTTGTTTTCGACCTGCTCCGGAGTAAGGTAATCCTGAAAGGGCGTACGGATGATTCCCGGTGAGACTGCGTTGACGCGTATGTTGTCGTCGGCGAGTTCTCGAGCAAGAGAACGAACGAATTGGGGAAGAGCGCCTTTAGCTACTCCGTACGCAATCGCACCCAAGCAACCGCGGGTGCCCGCCGCTGACGAAATTAGAATGATCGCTCCTTCCTGTTTCTTTTTCATGAAGGGGACAGCAGCACGGCAGAGATGAAATGCTGCGTGCACGTGAACATCAAAAGCCCCGTACCACTTCTCGGGAGTAACCTCGAGTAAGTTTCCAGGAACCCCTCCGCCCGCTGCGTGAACCAAGACGTCGACGCTCCCCATTTGGGCGGCTGTTTCCAGGACCGACCGCGTCACTTCTGCGGGAACCCTCATGTCGGCCTGCAACATCAAGCAATCTCTCCCCAGACAACGGATCTTATCCTTGACTTCCTGTGCTCGGCCGTCGATTCGCCAGTCAACAACCATGATATCCGAGCCGAGGCGAGCCAGCTCCAGCGCCGTCGCCGCCCCAATCGCTCCGGCGCCGCCGGTGATCAAACTCACTTTGCCCTCTAGTTTCATTGTGCAGTTATCCTCCACCTGCCAAAGCAAAAGGCAAGATGTGATACTCACTGCAAGCGATGTCACCCCATTTTGTTATCACAAGCTCTCCAGGCGATTCGGGAAGCCTTTCGGTTAGGGTTGAGGCGCACGGACCAAGAAGAGCAGACTCGCTGGTGAGGAAAGAGTAGCTTGGTCCGGGGCGTTGGCCTGCTGCTTGATGCGCGCCACCTCTTTAATTTCGTTGGTGGTCTTTTCCGTTTCCCCAAGCGCCCGGTAAGTGCGGCCGAGCCACTCGTGCGCCTCGGCGAGATCAGGCTCAATGCCCACCGCCGCGTTGAGATGCTCCAAGGCCACTTGATAATCTTTCCTCTCGTAGGCGATCCTGCCCGCGAGCGATTGGATATAAGCATCGGCCGACCTCAGCCGGAGAGCTGCTTCGGTCGCGTGGCGCGCACCCTCCTCACCTCGCGGAGTGATGTGGTCGTCGGCAAGGGCAAGATTTTAGTAACCCGTGCGGGCTGGCAACGATGTTGCCAGCCCGCGTGTTGTCGCAGGTTTAGAAGATCAAGCGCATTGAAAGTGTAATCTCTCTTGCGTACATCATAGTCGGGTTCAGCAGCCCGGCGCTCGGGTCTGCATTCTCCCCAACCCTGGCGCCGCTACTGAGTGTGGCAGGACTGGTGAACACATTGCCGAAGTTATTGTCGGTCAGCGCGTCGGGCAGGAAGTTCTTATTGTTGAACAGGTTGGTAGCCTGAGCTAGGAAGCGCAGCTTAAACCGCTCTGTCAGGTTGACGCTTCGCTCCAGGGTGAAATTCACATTCTTGACGTAAGGCATCCGCAGCCCGCCAATATAGGTTGGGGTAGTTCCGTACCAATATTGGTCGATGGCATACGTGCCATTCGGAAACTGGACAACCGGGGCCGCAAACGCGTCGGGGTTAAAATAAAGGTACGAAAACTCCGGAGGAGTAAATGTGCGGCCATCCGGCAGGGTGACTGGCGTCGTTCCGTTGTACCAACCCCGCAACGACTTAGGCACCCGCAGCGGCTGGCCAGTGGGAATACAGCCTCCGTTCTGGCTGCCGTTGACGGTGTCAGCGGTTCCGCAACTGGGACCCCAAGGCAGTCCGCTTTGCAGCGTAACCACGGTGCCCAGCGTCCATCCGCCCGCTATCGCATTTATAACCTTATTGCTGGATGCGAAACGCTGGCCCTTGCCAAATGGCGGATTATACGTCACGACACCAAGAAAACGCTGCGGAGTATCGAAGCTGAGGGTTGCCGACTGGAGATCCCGGAAGTTGTAACCGCCGCCGGGCGCGAAGCCAGTAAAATTGCCAAAGGTCCCCGTTTGTGACTCAGCGTAGTTCCCGTTATCCCCCGCTGCAAGCCCTGAGGCATGGGACCAATCGTAGATAAACTGGGTTGTGAATCCGTTCCCGAAAGGGTGGGACAAGCGGAGTTCCAACGCATTGTACATCGACTTGCCGGCACTCTCGTACGCCGTCTGCCCCAGAAGGCCGAGATAAGCCTCTTCCGATTCCACGGTTGAGATTGTCGAGTGGCCAATATCGCCCGACGCGTGGCCAATCAAAGCCGGCAGAGGATTCGGAATCTGCACCGCCGCCGGATTAACCGCGCCACTGGAGGCGATCCATTGGCTTCGCCAAGCCTGAAGAGTTGTATCGGGAATATTGGAGATGCCGTCGAGGGGATACAAACGCCAGCCAAGATCACTACCCTTCGATCCCACATAACCAGCGGAGGCCAGCCACCCATGGAAACTGTGTTCGAGGGTGAGATTCCACTGGTCCATAATGGCGTTCTTGAAACCATGTCGCTG
The DNA here is from genome assembly GCA_049508935.1 of Terriglobia bacterium. Lineage (GTDB taxonomy): Bacteria > Acidobacteriota > Terriglobia > UBA7540 > UBA7540 > CAVROP01. The sequence goes on from JBELAJ010000106.1 coordinate 6,540, forward strand.
GAAATAATCCACGTTCGCGGCGCCGTTCGCGTTGCCGTACAAGTCTGGCGCTTGCACGGCGCCCCCGGCCGGGAAATACTCCGAAGACGCTGCCTGGTCAAATGTAGCTACCGGCAGTCCATTCGGGGATGGGCCATAGGGAAGGGGCTCTGTTCCGCCCGTGAATGCGGCTCCGCCGTAAACAATGTAGCTGGCGTTATAGCCCGTGTTGCTGGGCGCATACGTTCGCCCCCATCCGCCACGGAGCGCGGTGGAATTGGTCAAACGAAACGCCGCGCCAAGGCGAGGAGAAATGTTATTCCACTGCGTATCCCACAGATTGCGGGGGTACGTTCCTGTTCCGGCGAAAGCAAAGGCCCCATAGGTGGCCAGCGGATTCGTAACCCCGGGGGAAACGAAGCCCTCGGCGTAAGGGTTAATCACCCCCAGATCCACATCGTAGATATGGTTGTGCCGTTCCGTCGGCCCGGGCTGTATCTCATAGCGCAGACCCAGGTTAAGGGTCAGCCTGTTGGATGCTTTCCAGTCGTTCTGAGTGAAAAAGGAAATGTATTTCGCCGCCAGCGCCGGCTTCAACGCCGAGCCAGGGTCAAGCCTCCAGCCCATGGTGCCTATCGCGGCGTTCCCCCCCCAATAGCCCGACTGCTGGGGCGTGGTGTTGTACGGAGCACCATAAGGGTTACCAGCCTGATCGGCGTATTGCGCGGTGGTGTTCGCACTCTCATCCCACGGCTCGAGGGCCGGAGTACCAAATTCGATGTCCGCCCAGTCGCCGAGGTAGACTCGGTAGTCAGCGCCCCCTTTCAAGGTCCACTTGCCTGTTACCTTGGTAAGGCTTCCCGCAATATTCCAGTTGGTCTGGTGTTCGTTCTTGCGGTCCCATGTATCATCATTCAGCCCTAGGCTTCCACCCCACTTGTAGTTGCTGAAACTTCCGGCCGACGGAGCAACTCCATAAATGGGGATATACTGCTGGATTTCGGCTGGCATGCCATAGGCGGCGTACTTCGCCGCGTTAAACAAGCTTGGGGTTGGGTAAGACGCCTTTGCCCCCACCCGCTGCATACCCACGTGAAGGTCGATCAGCGTGGTCGGGTTCAGTGTGATCACATCGCCAAGCGAAACATAAGGGTTGAAGTCACTAATGTCGTTCGCGTTCATTTGGAAAAAGCCGAGGTTCGTCCCATAAGACCCCCATTCGTTGACACCATTGATGACGCCATTCTGCATGCCCCCGGAAGCATAGAACGAGTTCTTGGCGCCCAATTTGATGTCCAGCCGCGTATTCAAATTGTTGCGAATTGTCGGCGCACTCCCGTTGAAGAGATAATTGTGATCGTTGTAAGGGTCGGTTCCTGAGTTGGCGCCGTTGAAACTGCCGTTGTTCGCCGGCGGAAAGCCGTTGAAGTATAACAAGGCATACGGGTCAATCGCACTCGATCCCGGAAACGGCGACTTGGGCTGCGACACCGCGTTAGCTAAGTTCTCTGTCGGATTTCCACTCCCGTCAAGAAACGGCTGCCTCTGATAAACATTGGTGGTACCGGGAACCAGCACCGCGCTCCAAGGATTGTAGATCGTGACGGGTGTCGGGCTGCCGTTATTACCCGCGATCATCGTGCTGCTAAAGTCTCCTTGGCGCTCGGCCGCCGTCGGAACCGCGCTGTAGAACTGGACCGGCTGAGTGTTCGTTAGACGGTCAAATGCAAAGAAAAAGAACATCTTGTCCTTACCGTTGAAAAGCTTGGGGATAATCACCGGCCCCCCGATGCTGCCGCCGCCTTCGTTTACACGGTACTTCCCCTTGGGAAGCCCTTCCAAGTCGTTATAAAACGAGTTGGCGTTGAAGCCTTCGTTGCGCACGACATAGTTGAGATCGCCATGGAAACTGTTCGTTCCGCTCTTTGTAACCATCTGAATCACGCCCTGGCCGCCGCCAATATCCGCAGGCAGGTCATTCGTCTGCACGCGGACTTCCTGAAGGGCGTCACTGTTGGGGATGACGGCAGCCGTATGCCAAGCCGCCTCCTGCACCGGAACGCCGTCAAGCTGCACGTCGTTGGTTCCGACCTGGCCGCCGTTAATCCGCATCGCCGAATACTCTTGGCGATCGGCGAAGCCCACGCCGAGATCGTGAGTATCGTACATTCCCGGACTCGGCACCACGCCCGCCGCCAGCGTTGCGTAGTACAGCGGGTTGTTGGTGATATTGGGAATGGTGTCGATGACGTGGCTCCCCACGCCACCCGCCACCGTGGAGCCTTCGGTTTGCAATTGTGCCGCGGCGGCCTTGACTTCGACTACTTGTCTGGTCGCGCCCACCGTAAGCTGAGCATTGGCTTGCACCGTAGCGTTTGTTGCGACTACAATGCCACTCGAAATATAGGTGTGGAACCCAGACGCCTCCACCATCACCCTGTATTCACCTTGCGGGAGATAGGGCACGGTGTAAATGCCTGCCGCATTGGTTCCGGTCACCGACACGGTGTTTGTTTCTTGATTCGTAACCCTAACCGTGGCGTTGGCAACCACCGCGCCGCTTTGGTCAGTTACAGTCCCGGTAATGGTACTGTTCCTCATCTGCGCCATGGCCACGCCGATGGTGAGGGAGAAAACGAAAATCCTACATACACCCCTGACAACTCGTGTCATTACAATACCCTCCTCTAAAAATTAAGATCCAAGACCCGACGCAAAACCCCAAATAGGACCACTGCTCTTGCAATTGACAAATCAAATAAACTTTCAGCTGTGCAGGAACTTTCGCTTAAGGGCAGTTCATTTAACGCCCGATATTGGCCAAGAACCCCGTTTTACCAATGAATCTGAAATTTCAATTTTTCGCTTTAATACTCCACGCCTTGCCACGGTCAGAGGGATGCCTGCACTAAAAATAGAAATAGAGGGCAATTGCGGCCACCCACTGACGCACTCGGCCATTCCTACCTCCAACAAGAAAATCGCTGCTTACGAGTGAGCATTAATTAACATATCAGAATTTGGTTGTCAAGCTTTTTTTACTTTTATTTGTTGCCTTGTTTTGCTCGTGTTGGCTGGGAATACTGGCAGATCGAGGACATTTTGCCTTCACGCGTAATAAAAAGATGGTATATCAAACTGGCGCGACTTTCGCCCTATAGGCAAGACTGTGAAAGTCGCTAGATGACATGTGTGATTACAGGAGGTGCGAACGGCGTGGGCGCAACGAGAGCAGTTAAATTAAGATTTAGAGCCTAAGGAAATTGTATGCGACTGTCGCTTGGCACCGGATTGTTCCCGCCACGATGCCAATCGCGCTCGATGGCTTCCAGGTGACCTGCCCGAGATTTTGTACCAAACCGAGGGAGAGAGTCTAGCGAAATAGTTGTATCACAACGCGATATACTACTGTTGCGGCGGCACGTCATCAGGGTAGTAACGATGGCCTACTTTCGTGAAGACGCGGCGTTCTTCTCCTATTTATCAAGCGCCTTCAATCGTTCAAATTCTTTGTATTCTCTTTGGGCGTCCTCAGCTCTGCCCAGGCGGCGGTACGTGGTAGCAAGAACATATCGGATCTCGCTGTTCGAAGGTGAAAGTCCACGCGCAATTTCCAGTTCATTGCATCCCTTATCTAACTGGCCGGCTCTTATGAGCAGGCGCCCCAAATATAAGTGAGCAAGATAAAAATTAGGGCTCATCTTCGAAGCCTCAATGGCGTAAGGCAGCGCTTCGCTGATTTTGTCTGAGGTCAAACCCAAAGAGGCAAGCGCGAGCCTTGTAGATAAACTGCTCGGATTGAGAGCTAATTCCGCGCCAAACTCCTTCACCGCAGCGTCGTATACCCGCCATGACACAAGGAGGTTCCCGTAGGTGTAGTGCAGCATGGGCTCCCTCGGGTACCTCAGAAGCAAGCCCTCAATTAACGATTTTGCACGAGAGCGGTCGCCGCTGGCATTCGCATACCTGGCCGCTCCCAAGTCGTGCACCAGGGCAGCTTGCTGAGGCGAGAGGGAGGCTTCTGTGGATCTTTGCAGGGAAGCATACCCGAAGACGGTGATGAGTTGGCCGCGCTCCTCCGGGCTTTCGGCAGGCACGAGTTTTGCCAGGAGTGCAACGGCTGTTCCGAAGTTGCTGAGGTCGGTTTGGGCGATGGCACGATCAAGCAAGGCCACACGTCGCATGCCGGACTGCTCCGGAATCCCAAGGCGATCGGCCCGGGTGACGTCATCAATTGCGGCCTGGAATGCGTGAAGCTGAAACTCGCACATTCCCAGGAGGGCCCAGGCGACGCCTCGAGTCGGCTCGACCTGTGTGAGTCGATTGAGATAACCCCGAGCCGGCTCGAACTGGTTGTCTTGGTAAAGAACCAGTCCGGCTTTCCACAACCCGTCTTTCCACTCCGGGTCAATCCTCAGACCCTTCTCGATGAGGGCAACGGCCGCGCCAGAATCTCCGGCCACGATTGCGTCGTCGGCTTCTCTACTAATCTGTGCGAGAGTTCGGATATTGCGGTCATTTTGAGATACCTGCGCTGGCTGCCAGAGCAGTCCGACCAACAGGATACCGGAAAGTGGCATGGCTTGGTTCTTGCCCACAGTTCTCTCGTTATTGTGCAGAACGCCCGCCTCCAAGGCGAGCACACCCACTGCCGCTGCCATGGGGCCAGCGGCCAAAAACCGGTTCTAGGCGATCTGAATTATATAGTCCATAGAGGCCATAGGGAAGATAATCCCGAGCGGAGTGTGAAGGGGGGCGGCCGTAGCGTCGCGGTGGACACGTCGGAGGCGACTTCAGGCACACGTGCCTTCGAGCGTGCGTTCGTGCCGACGAAATCGGCGGGCGCCGTCGACTATCGCTCGCGATCGTAGCGCGCCTGTACGAGCCCGCTGGGAAAGCTGCGAGCCGAGGCCAGCGTCCAGGTCTTCGTTTTCGGAACTCAGCCCCCGTTCTCGACAGTTCTCGATTCCTCTTTCCCCTCGCTTTGCACCGGATTGTTCCCGCCACGATGCCAATCGCGCTCGATGGCTTCCAGGGTCCTGCCTTTAGTCTCGGGAACGAGCTTGAGGCAGAAGAGGAAGGCCAAAACGCAAATGCCGGCAAAAATCCAAAACGTTCCTGCGCGACCGGCAGCATGAATCAAAGAGAGAAATGTGCCCGCCACGAGCCAATTCGCTCCCCACATCGAAAGCGTCGCCAGCGACATGGCCTGCCCCCGAATCTTGGTTGGATAAATCTCCGAAATCAGCAACCAGAACACAGGCCCCAGCCCCACGCCGAAGAAAATGACGTATCCGATCATTTCGTAAAACACCACCACGCCGGGCGAATGCCGGCTGAAGGCAACGCCGATCAATCCCAACATTACAGTCATCCCCGCGGTCGCCAAAAGCAGAAGAAATCGCCGGCCCAGCCGGTCAATCAGCAGAATTGCCACAACTGTAACAAGGACGTTTACCACGCCAATAACCGCAGCAGCCAGTATGGCCGCCTTCGCCGAAGGATACCCGGAGAGCCGCAGGATCTCCGGCGAATAGTAGATGATCGTGTTGATGCCGGTAATCTGTGTGAAAATCGCGAGCAAAATGCCCACCAATACCGCCATGCGAAGGCCCGGCCTGAACAGAGAGCGCAGCCCTTCCTGCTCTTCCTGTAATGCCTGCTCGACCTCCTCCAGTTCCGCTTCAGCCTCATCGCCGCGACCGAGGCGGTAGAAACCTTCCAGCGCCCGATCGCGAAAGCCTTTACGTGCCAGCCATCGCGGACTCTCTGACAGCAGCAGCATGCCTATTACGAGAGCGATAGCCGGGAAGACGGCGGTGATGAACATCCACCGCCAGTCCTTCGCGGCAGCAAGCCAGAAATCCACAAAGTAGGCAGTCACGATGCCCACCGTGATGGCAAGTTGATTCAGAGAAACCAAAGCGCCCCGTATTCTCGCGGGCGACATTTCTGAAAGGTACAGTGGCGTTACCAGCGACGCTATGCCAATGCACGCGCCCACAAAGAACCGCGCCAGCGAAAAGGAAATGAGATTGAAGGCTAATCCGCTAAGCACAGAAAAAGCCGCGAAACCGACCCCTGTGCCCAGCAATACCGTCCGGCGGCCCCAACGGTCGGTGCTGTAGCCCGCGATCGCCGATCCGGCGAGTGCCCCGGCAAGCGCGATGCTGACCGCAAACTCCAACTGCGTATCGGTGAGACGGAAATCGGTGCGGAGAAAAAGCATGGCACCCGAAATGACGCTAGTATCATAGCCGAAAAGCAAGCCGCCCAATGCGGCCACGCTGGCCGTGAGGATAACCATGACGCGAGCGGCAGGTTTCAAAGCAGCTGCTGAACCAGACTCAATGATATCCATTCGTAGCTCTCGTTTGGTGTTCCCAATCCTTCTTGATACTTCAGCGTATGCCTTTGCGGAGAAGTATATTGGAGCGAATTACTGCGGTCGACCGAAAGCGCCGGAACTCGATCATTGGGTTGATGTGGTCGAAGTCTGATATACCAAAAAAGTGAGCGCAGCCACTCGATATGCTTTGATCTTCAGCGAGCGCGTTTGATCCGCAAGGCGAGGTCCAGCGTATACGGGGGAGTGTCGAGTTCCATTCTTCCCCCTTGGTGCGTGAACGTGACACTGCTGATTACCAAGCCCGAGACAGGGTCAACCCAATCTGCTTTGTAGGTCCCTCCAGGTACATCCAACACGAAGGTCCCGCTAAAATGCCCCGGCATTGCTATGTAGTACATCAGGTCTGGCGCAAGCCGGCTATGATGAAAATAGAGCGCATACTGCTCTCCTCGCTGGCTCATGCCTCGACAGTATGCTCCCTCGGGCACGCCGCTGACCACGAAGCTCTTATCCGCACGCATCTGGATGAAGTCGAAGCTGTAGATGAAGTTCTTCAGGTTGCGCAAGGCGCCCAGCACTTGAGCGTTATCGGGAGTGTTGCCCACTGGGTCCTCAACCGTGTACCGCGAGTTCAAATGGTTAAAACCTGCTCCCCCTCCGACCATGAACTCCCAGGCTTCCACTCGAGAGTCCAAAACGGGGTCGCTTTCTCCGTATTGAAATGGGTAGTATGGGGTTTCATTCATCTCAATCGGCTTGTTGTAATGGTATTCATAGTCCAGGCCCTTCATCCCTCCCATCTGTTCACTATCCGCTTCCCCTCCCCACACGTACTGGCCGGTAATAATTGATAGAAGGGGACTCCCCGAGAAATCAACAGGGCCTCCTATCGGTCCTTCCACCATCTGCGCCACGAGGTGCTTCTTGGGCAGCTTGGCTTCGGTATCATGCACTACCTGCAACATGTGACCGACCCAGGGACCGGCTTCCGCGTGCGGAGTGAAATTGGACGGTTCATCGCAAATCTCCAGAATCAGATTGTCATACGCATTCACTTCCTGGGTGATTTTGCTCACGTACTCACTCTCACGTTGAACCAGGTCGGGGTATTTCAACGTCTGGGCGCCCGTGAAATCACATTTGCCTACGCCCTGGATATTATTCTCATAATATAGAGGAGAGAGGGGCCACCGGTGTGTGTACTGCGAGTTGAAGAAACACACCTCAACTGCAATGCCGCGCTCTGCCGCCCTAGCGATGAAATCCTTCAAGCGCGCGAAAAAATCCGGATTCCATTTATCGAGATCAAACTTGTCGCCCCCGTAGACATACCCCGGCTCGTTGCTACGCGCCCAGGGCACAATCGTCCTTTGGGGCTTCGGCCCCATAGTATTCCCTTTGGCAAACTCCCCTACCATCTCAAGCACGGCGCCTGGCCAGATACGTGTGTAGTTGAGTCCGTACGCTTTTAGCGCGTCGAGGTAACGAACGTAGTCAAAATCCAGGTTGATCACGGCGCCGTAATGCTCGGCCGAGGTGATCAGAATCGTAGGTTGGCCATTAAACAGGTAATAACGCGGATTGGCGGGATGGAGCGTAATTGGCTCGGAGTAGGCTGGAGAGATGAAAAGGAGCAGCAAGAAACCGAAAAGCCCTAATTTTGTCGTCATGCCATCATTTTCCTTGACTAGATTATAGCGGCTCATGCCCCACGGTCTTGCGAACAATTGGCGGATTACACGTCACGGCGCCCCTGTCACTCATTAAGAATTCCAAGAAGTTCTAGGGCTCACATCGCCTCATCCCTTGGTGTGTCGTTCCGGCAGGCTGGCCGGCGTATCCATTCACCCGCCAGCCGCATCATTCCCTCTGTTTTGCGGAGGATGGGATTTCCCACGCATAGTTGGCGCGGTGACTTGCGGAAAACACGCGCCTACCACCGGTAATAGCGGTAGGGATTGTCTCCCATAGGGAAATCAGTCCGATAATCGGGGCAATAATAGCTAAGAGTCTGGATGCTCTCGGGCTTGGGACTCAGAGACATTTCCAAGCCAACCCGAGGGCCAGTGCATTGATGCCCCGACCGATCGCCGTCCGGGGCCACTGGCAAGCCCTCTTTGCCACCAAAGCCTCCCGAGCCGAAGCGGTCGAAGAGCCGCACTGCAATGACGTTTCTGCCGGCCCTTACCAACTTCCCCGGCACCCCGTAATTGCGCGGCGCCAGCCACCAATTGGCCGTCTTGATGTCCGTTTGCCCGATTTCCATGCCGTTGAAGTAGGTATTGTCAAAATCATCGAGGGTGCCGAGCGCGAGAAGCATATCCTTACCCGCCTCGTCACTGGGCACGACGATTTCTTTGCGGAATACCGCCTCCCCATCGTAATCCGTGAAGAACTGAACCATCTGGGGCAGCGTTACAGGTGTCCATCCTCCGGCTGGCACGCTCTGCCCAACTAGCGCTAGTGCGGCCGGGGTAACGCCCGGATCGGGATGCGCTGCGGCCTCGCTTACAGCGGGAGCCAACTTGAGGGTAATCTTCATCTGCCACTCGCCATCCAGGTTAAGGGCACAAGTGTCGAGAGGATGGAATATCCGACTGTCCACAGGGAAACCGGCATCTAGGTTGGCCAGGAGCTGGGCCACGACACGGGTAGACCTCCAGCGCGTGTAGCGGAAATACGTCTTCTCATCCGCGCGGAAGCCATGCGGGTCCACTTGGCAGAAGATCGCCACGCCCTTGCCTATTGTTTTGCGGCCAATCAGGCCGTCCGCCCCGATATCCGCGCCTGCGCTCAGGACCCAGGGTGGACTGTCCATGTAAGTACGCCACCGAAGATCTGACGCGCTCAGACCTCTCGCTTCGGGCCAGTCGGGTACCGACAGCGAGCCGGTGAAAAGGGCTGCAGCCGGTTTCAAAGTAGTGGCGAGCCACCCGTCTGCCTGCGCGCGCGGCAAGAAGAACACCTTGCCACCTTTCTCCAGGTAGGCGTTGAGTGCCGCCGTGTCGATGCTCGCATCCGGGCCGATGAGCAGCAGCCCAGCGTCTGCATCCAGCATGGTGGACTGCTGATAACTCACCCCGATCCCGTCCAACCATGCCGCGCCGGCGGCGCCACCGAGATACGCGACTTTATTCACTCGCGGAGCTAGCGGGGAGTGCAGCGCGTAATCCATGACGTGCTCGGCCATGCGCCGCGCTGCCGGGTCCAACGCCACATGATCTTCCAGGTCCAGAGTGCAGACGATCAGCCGCCCTCGGCCGTAGTCCAGTTCCATCAGCGGCGTATAGGCCAAGTCAAACTCGCATTCCAGCAAGGGACGCCATCCGCTGCAGTGGGGCTTTTCGATGGCAGCGCTACTAACCCCACCCCGGTTGCCCCAATGCCACCCGGCGTAAGGCTGATTCCCTTCGTTCGCCCTGTGGTAATCTCCCACGTATTCGGGGTATGCCTCAATAAGCGTACTGCTGCCCGTCCAGTCGCGGAGGTCGTCAGCATCGATCCCTTGGGTGACCGAGGAATCCACGGGGAAAACGCGCCGGGCCACTTTCGGACACACACGCCACCCGAGGGCTCGAGTCATCCATTCGGGGTCTTGGGCAAAGATCAGTACCCGGCCCCCACCACGCACATAGGTTTCCAGCCTGGCAGCCAGCGACGGGTCGTCCTTCAAGCCAATGCGTCCGATGACCACCAACGGCGCCGCGGCGCCATTCCAGGCACGGGTCGTATAGCCCAGGTTAACCAACATCTTGCTGATCATGCCTTCGGGATCAATAGTCGGCATTTCCCCGCTGGCTGGCTGGTCCTTACCAAAGACCCGAAACTCAAATGTATCTTGGTGCCTGATCTCCCCGATAGTTGCGGTTAGTGTGATCTGGCCGTCGGCCTTGCGGCCGGCCTCAACCTGGGGCATGGTGATCCGGATCGGAATTCTGCGAATCTCCGAAACGGCCAAGGTGCCTTGCAGTTCGCCCTTGCCCACTTCCTTGCGGCTGAGCGCGGCGGTCCAGTTCGCCGTAAAATCCTGCGGATGTCGCATATCGTTGATCAGGAGGATCTGCTTCTCGCACGTCTGGCCGGAGCTGAAGTGGTGGTCCTTCGCCGTGTAATCACCGGCCGGGCCAGCGATCCAGGCCAGCGTCGGGCCGTTGTCCTCCTCAAGTCTGTCCTGCATCCACGACCAGGTGCGCAGGCCGCCCGACAGCCCCGCGGTACGCCAACTTTGCCAGATATTCTTGCGGAAAAGCTGCTGGATTTTGTGCATGTCGGGGAATTGATCCAACCGGTCCTGGGAGCTGTTGTAGAGCATTCCACCGCGGAACAGGTTGTGAAGATACTCCCGGTACTCTGAGCCCTCTGAGTTATAGGCGTCTGGGCCGAAGTAGATGGCTGCGTATTCCGTCAATAGGGGTTCGCTGGTGATGTTGCTGTCAAAACCATCGTGCCCGCGGCGGAACGTGCAGTCCATGGGAGTGCCGAACTCGACCATGGCAATCGGCATGTCGCCATCTTTCGCCCACGTGCTCAACCACTCTTCCCGCTCCTGGAGCGGTATGAGGTCCAAGTAGCAGTTCATCGTATAAACGTCGCCGGTGCAAGCCCCCTCGTGGCTGTAATAGACTCGGGTCGGGTCCAGATTTTTGAGCCCGGCGAACATCTCATCGGCAGCAACCATGATCCCCTGCCAGCGCTGGTCACTCAGATCCCAGCCGCGGCGGCCCACGATACGTGGATCCAAATCAACCGCGTTATTGAAGAAATTCCAGCCGGCGACCCACATCACCACGGAGGGATGATTGTGGTAGCGACGCATCCACACCGTGGCGCGCTCCAAGGCACGCTGCTGGTCCTCCTTCCAGATACGCTTGCCACTCGAATTCATCATGTACTTGTTGGCGTCAAGGATATACACGGCGCCCAAGTAGCCCTTATGATCGGCACGTTCAAGTTGCGGCCCCATGTCGGAGTCATCGCCGCGGGTGTCCGGAGCCCAGGATCCGAACTCCGAAAAGTTGTCCCCAACCGAGCCGAGCGGACCATTGTTAAAGTTGGGCTGGCGCAGGTGGATCACGGTGCCGTTGAGGTAGAATTGCCGGCCTTCAATCCAGAACTCCCGGAAGCCAAAGTCCTGGTTATGCTGGTCATTCAAGCCCGCGCCCGACGCGGTCAGGCGGAGCGTGTAGAGGTTGGGCTGATCCACGTCCCACAGACGCGGTTGCGCCCAAGGCCACGAGACGGTGACGGTTTGGGTTGGCTTGGCTTCGACCGCCGCGTCCGCGGTGAAGCTTTGCTCCACCTCACCCTTTTCGTTAAGCATGTCCGCGACGAAATGCACACCACCCGCCTGCTTGACGTCGGCAAGGTCCACGTCCAGTGCGATGTCGTTCTTGCGGGAGGAGGTGCGGATAAAGACGCCGCTCACGTGCGCCTCGGATAATCGGCTTTCCAAATAGACGCTACCGGTCAGGCCCCGCGTCGCCAACCTGGCCGCGATGTAGGTGACGTCCATGAAGGCATTCTGCCAGAAGTGCCCCACCATCCCCGAGTCGGCGATGGCGGCCACCAGCACCCGGATATCTGCCGTTCCGCCCGGCGTCACCGCCCGCGTGATGTCCACAGAGCCCCAAGGCCAGGGCACTTGTCCACAGTCCTTGCCGTTGACATAGACAATAGCGTCCGTACACACCCGGTCAAAGCGCAGGCTGATCACGCGGCCCTGCCAATCGGTAGGGATCGGCACTTCGCGCCCGTACCAAGCGCTGGTCAACAACTCCCCGTCATAACCTTCACACTGCGGACCGCTGCCTCGGCCCACTAAATCAGAAGACCTGCTCCTGCCCCGACGACTCGCCCAACTGCCCGGCACCTTGATATACCCCCACCCCATCTTCGGCGGACTGCCTTTTCCGGCAATGGCGGGGATGAAGCTCCAGATGCCAGCGAGGGAAACCTGTGCCCGCTTCGCATTGACCGGTATCACCTTGGTCTCATGAGTCATTCCCAACATCAGCGCACCTGTAGCGCCCAGGGCTGACTCCTTCATAAATTCGCGGCGCGTGACATAGGGTGTCCTGCTCACCAGATATCTCCACACTCATCTAGCACTACTACGTTAAGTTAGATTGACCTCCCAGAAGAGAAGTGTTAAGCTCCGGTTCATGACCGGGAGCGAAATCGCGAAATGTCGAACACGTTTGGAACAATTCTTGGCCGACCTGCT
>JBELAJ010000107.1:0-19080 GCA_049508935.1 Terriglobia bacterium
GGATGGCTTCAAGCGGCTCTTCGGCGCAACCATTTTCTTCGGAACCGAAGATCATCCTCACTCCGCTCCATTCCTCGATTGGAGCCGCTTCCATTTCTTCGATGACTTGAAGCTCTGGTTCGACACGGCCGAAGGTGAACATCGTTCTGCCGGTCAGCACGACAACGCCATTACCGTGGGTGAGGCATTTTATCGTGAAATCGATGCGCACAGAATTCCTGTTGAGCGAGAGATCGTCGCCGCCCTCGCCCACGCCCCTGGTGTGCTCGATCTTTATATCTGGCTCGTATGGAAGAACTGGACGAACCACGGCGCTGTGGCGCGTATTCCGCTCGTGGGTCCGGGGAGCCTCAAAGAGCAACTCGGAGTGGCCGACTACGCCCTGGAGCGAACGTTCAGGCTAACCCTGCGCCGCTGGCTCCGAACTGTGCGTGCACTTTGGCCCGAATGCCCCGCATGTTTTTCCGAAGATCATTCTGCTTTGGTGATCGCTTCCTCGCGTGGTGCAGGTCCGATCTGTCCTGCTCCCCGAAACTCTCATCTAAGGTAGCCTTATGGACGCGCCAGCGGTGCGCGGAATAACGCAGAGGATTCTTAAATTAGCAAGGGAATGGGCTCTATGTGCGTTTATGACCGGTGCTGAAACGCACCTTGCAAAAGATCACGTCTTCGCCGACGCGGGACCTTTTCTGCATCGCTTTGTGGAGCACTCAATCCAACCCGTACAATCGTTTCGTGGTGCATACTGACCGAGCAAAGTGGTCGCAGAGCACGCAAGAGCAAAGTCTTCGGCAGTTGCGCGCTCAGAGCAGGAGCGGCTTCGTGGCTGCTAGAACCGGCTCGGCTGCTGGGCTCACGTGAGTCACAGTGCAGCAGCCAAGCCCGCGGCACAGTGCGCCCACTTTTTGCTTGGAGTTCGAGCCCGCCTTAATTACCGCAGGCTGGCCCAACCCACTTGCCGGCAAAAGTGTTTCCGGTTCTAGATTGATCGGCGCCCCGAATCACCGCCACCGAGCCTTTTTTCGGTTTCAGAATTGACAACGTCGATCCGGGAATTTCGTTCCAGCTTTGCGCGGCCCGCATTGGAAGTGCATATCCGCTCCGACGGCCGCTTCCCCCGCGCCGACCCGCGCTCCCTAGGCCTTCTGCGCCGTCCGTATTTGGCTTACTCAGTATGCCCTTCTCTGAGCGCCGGGTATCATTTTGAAGGAAGGAGGGGGCTGAGGTCAATCGGGGGGCTGCAGTTAAGCTGACCGGCCGCGATGAGAGCTTCACGCCTTTCAACTCGTTCGGGATCTGTTCCACCGAAACGACAGTTACTTGCACGATCTTGGCAGCGGACATCGCACTGCGGGTTTAGGCTCATCAGGTCGCCGGCTATAAGCTGCGCCCCGACGTTGACTAACCCCGCGACCAACTGCAGTTGTGCTTGCTGATCGGCTGCCTGTTTCCTTTCCTGCGCCACCAGTTTTTGCTGAAGATCCTTCATCTCTTTTGCCTTCTCATGCCAGTACTTCGATTTTGCCGGATCGGGAGGTGGAATCTCGCCAAGATCGTACATATCGGCGATATTTATCGCCCCCGCAGGGTCGCCGTTTTGCGCGGCCTTCTCGAACCAACCCACGGCCCATGTTGAGTTCTTGTGTGTTCCAAGGCCTTTGCGCACCATGTTTCCCAGAGCCGTCATAGATCGAGGCTCGCCCTGGACGACACCCGCGTGAAACCAGCATGCGGCAGCACCATACTGTGCCTCATTCATCGCCATCTGGCCTCGGATGAAGGCATATTGCGCCTTCACCCTCATTGAGTTATCAGCGTCGCAATGTAGGTCGTTCAGGCTGGGCATGGAAATCCGCTGAAAAGCCGGAGTTTTCCCGATGTGAATATGGTCCGGGTCCTCAATAGCCAAGGTCGCATTAGCCCAGGTTGTAGCAGGAATGAACACGGATAAGCCCAAACCATTCATGAGCCCGAGAAGACCGGGGTACTGGGCCAGTTCGATCGAGACTTGGGTTTTGTTTCCGTCATAGTCGCCGCGGAAGAACGCCAAGCCGGTTGGGGTCAGATCCAGAGAACGTAAGCGAATTGCGGTCAGTTTGTTTCCGGTCTGGGTGATTCGGATCGTGTCCGGCATACTGGGACTGGTGAAATACCCTTCCCAATCCCCGGTAAGGTCGAACGTAGGACGACCGAACCTGAAAATACTCTCCAGGGCTAGCTCGTTTCCCAGGGCTGCCGCTTTTCTGTACCAGGCAAGCGCCATGCCGGGGTTCTGTTGCAGACCAAACCCACCAGTCTCGAAGAGGTGGCCAAGCATCACCATAGAATTGCCGTTACCTAGTGCGGCGGATTCGCGATACAGGCGCAAGGCCTCCGTATAGTTTGGCGGCGTGCCGTATTTCCCAGTAAAGATGTTCGCCAGGTTTTGCATCGCGTACATGTCTCCCAAGTCGGCGCCGCGGCGGAACCATCGCGTGGCTTCCTCCAGGTTTCGCGGCACGCCTCGTCCGTCCAGATACATGAGGCCAAGTTTATTCATTCCGGCAGGGTTGCCGAGGTCCGCGGATTTGTGGAACCAGAGCAACGCCTGCGCGTAGTCGACCGGCACTCCTGCTCCATCAGCATACAAGCCACCAAGGTACGCCATAGCCTCAGGATCGCCTGCATTCACCGCCTTCCGATACCAGCGAGCCGCTTCGCCGGGATCTTGTTTCACGCCGTAGCCCAAGTCATAGCAGAAACCGATCCGCATAAGCGCGTGTGGCTGACCGGCAGAGGCGGCCTGTCTATACAGGGCAAGAGCATCTGTATAATTCCGCTGACTGTACAATTGATCTGCCTTCTTCACCTTCGCTTCGGTGTCGCCGGACGCTGCTTTCGGCGGCTGCGCACCGCCTGAGCCGGGCCGGACTTGAGCGATTTCAGGCTGGCGCTGGCGATCGGCTGATGACACCTCGGGCGGCGCTGCCCAGGTGGCCGTAAAGGCCAGAGAATTGACAGGGTGGTTGGAGAGGAAGGTCACAGTTCCACCCACAATGCTGTGTCCGTCTCTTGAAATCTTCCCCTTGTACACCGCAAACAGGCCGTTCGGATCTCTGCGCTCGATGACCACCGAGCCGGCAGTAAAGCTCTTGACAGTCATTCTCCCCCTGGCGCCATTGTCCCATATGCCATCGTAGTGCCCGTTGTTCCACGTCCAGGTCGCAGAGTAATACGCGCAGACCCGCATGGTGAGCGGAATTCCAGGGGGAGGGCTGCTCTGTGCACCCGCACGATAAGGCAGTAAACAAATCAACCCCAGGAGAAGAATGTGGAGAGTCAATTCGCGGTCCGCGCGGTACCAGCTGAACGTCCGGTTCGGTTACATGCATGCCTCCTTACGGAGAGTCGTGCTCGGCCTGATTTCTTCAAAGTGCCGATTTCGAGCGTCTGCGGCACAGCGCGTCAGTGTTGGCGCAGACCCAAGAGGCGGGGAGTGCGCCAACCCGCTGATCATTCTTGGCCTCGGTTCCGCATCATTGCACCTAGAAAGGCACGTTGCTCGATAGGGTTCCGCTGGGTGTGACTACATCTACGGTGCCTGTGCTCGCACCCGACGGAACTGTGGTTGTAATTTCGGAAGCCGAGACCACCTTGAAGGCGGCCTTCGTGCCGTGGAAGGTGACGCTCGTAGCACTTGACAGATTTGTGCCCCGAATCGTCACCGCGCTCCCTGCGTCGCCGCTTACTGGCTCAGTCGTTATGAATGGACCGAGACCGAGCGAGAGACTGTAGATCGTCCCACCGACGTCGTACCCCTCGCCAAGCTGAGTGGTCCCGTAGAACGTTCCGTTGGTGTCCTGCACCAGCGGAGCTAAGGGATTGACGCCATTGGTGGCGGCGTGAGAAAAGCTGTGGAGAGAGGTGAAGCCCCCGTCCGGAGTGATCTCGAATATAGTACCAACGTTTGCAGTTCCGCCGTTCGCGGTTGTGCCAAACAAATTCCCGTCGGTGGCCTGGATCAGGGGCGCGACTGGCAAAGAGCCGTCTGCACACCCACTCTCAGGACAAAATCTGTAGAGCGTCGTCAACTCTCCGTCCGTGCTAATTTTGAAGACGGTGCCATACGGCCCATAGCCCCCGCCGTACTCGGTTGTTCCGTAGAGGTAACCATCGGAGGCCTCGACGAGGCCCGCAATAGGGTATCTGCCGTCCGCGCAATCGTTCTCCGAACAAAAACTGTAGAGTGTTTTAAATTCGCCGCTTGGCGTGATTTGAAAAGCGGTGCCGCCGCCGGCGTCGGCGTATGCATATGTGCCGTCCACTGATGTTGTCCCATAGAAGTTCCCGTCGGTTGCCTGAATCAGAGGTGCCGCAGGGGTCCGACCGTCATAGCAATCAAGTTCCGAACAGAAGTTGTAAAGCGTTGTGAGCTCGCCGCCGGGCGTGATTTTGAAAACCGTGCCGCCTCCGATGTTTCCGATGTTGGCGCCTGCGTAGCTTGTCCCCCCCCAACTGGTAGTTCCGTAGAAGTTCCCGTCTGTGCCCTCAACGAGGCCCGCGAGAGGCCATCCTCCGTCCAGGCACGGTTTTACCGAGCAGAAGTCGTGAAGCTTTGTAAAGACGCCGCTCGGCGTGATCTTGAATACAGTGCCGCAGTGCTCCGAGCACTCTGCGCCCGTGCCCCCATACACAGTGGTCCCGTAGAAGTTCCCGTCTGTGGCCTGGATCACAGCATTCGGAGTCAATCCATCCGAGCAGTTGGCCAGCTGGCAAAAAGTGTGAAGCGTTTTGAGGGTGCCACTCGGCGTCATCTGGAAGAACGCCCCGTCAAAGCTGTACATCGTCCCGTACAGATTCCCATCAATGCCTTGGACCAGTCCCGATTCGGGCTGATCGTTTATGCCCGAACCCGTAATATTGACCACTGTTTGATACGTTTGCGCTGAGGCGGTTGCCGCCGCGATCGCAACAAGCAATGCTATCGCGCCAACACCTTTCCACCAGCTCAGTTTGACTGGGTGAAAAACGAACTCGATCGTTGAAAGTTGCATAGGTCCTCCATTGACCCCGACTGCTTCGGGGTCTCAGTTTTTTGATTTTGCATGTTGCGTCTTACGTACATATTCTTGACCTGGAAAGGCAACGGCTCTCATGGCTTTACTCCTTGTTTGGTGCTTCGAGCGGCGACACTTCGAGCCGCCGTCTTCACGTATCCATGACTTCTGGAATCAGCGTATAATTAACTTCCCTGTTCATGACTGCGGGAAATCGGGCAATTTGTGCCAAAACATTTTGAATATTTTTCGTAACCCGTAGAGCAGGGCTTGTTCATGCTCCTACTTCTCCGAGGAGCCCTCGCGCGGAGGCGGACATGGCCACTCCCCTTTCCTTAACAGACCAGCTACGCCGCTTTTCGAGCGGCCAGCAGGAAGTTGCGGAAGTCGTCCTGCGGGAAATCCTCCCCAAGCTCCACGAAATTGCCGTCAGGGAGTTGCACCGCGAGCGTTACATTGCGCCCCTGTCGCCGACCGAACTAATCAACGAAGTCTGGTTGAGAAGCCTGGGAAAAGGCGGGTGGAATATCGAGAGCCGGGAGCATTTCTACGCCATCGCTTCACTGGCGATGCGCCGGGTGCTGGTGGATTTCGCCCGTCATCGCCTGGCTCAGCGGAGGGGCGACGGGGACGTGCCGGAATCCCTGGACGAACATCCCTCGATGGAACGATCGCTCGGCCCTGACCCGGAAACCGTCGTACACATAGGCCTGTTGATGGAGAAGCTTGAGAAAGCTGACCCGGAGGCGGCACGCGTGGTGGACATGCACTATTTTGCGGGATTCACGCTGGAGGAGATCGCGAAGCTTACCGGCCTCACCTTCCGCCAGGTGAGGCACCGCTGGGAGAAGGGTCGCGATTGGCTGAAGGACCGTATGGGCGATTGATCATTTCGAAGCCCTTCAGGCGGTCGCCCGTGGCCTCTCCATATCGTTTGCGATGTGGGTCGCAAACTCTCCCGCATTTTTTGGCCTCCGCGAAGGGTCGAACTCCAGAGCCGAACTGAGCAACTGGATGGAATCCCAGGAAAGTGGCAGGGGCATTCCCTTCAAAAAGTCGCGCACGCGCTGCGGCAAATCCAGGGACGCATCCGGCAGCAATACGGACAGGCGCTGCCCAGTCAGCATTTCCATAAGGATCTTTGCCAGGCTGTAAATATCCGTGGAGGAATCGGCATAGCCAAGCGCTTGCTCGGGCGCCATGTACAGGATCGTACCGGCGGCGCGCGAGAGGCCGTGCACCGTCTCGTCGGGGTCTTGCACGATGGCGATCGAGAAGTCGATTAATACCAACTGCTTTTCGAGAACTGTCGCTTCTCGGAGCATCAGGTTTTCGGGCTTCAGATCGCGATGATAGACGCCGTGGGTGTGGATCTCATCGAGCGCGCTACCCGCTTGCCTCAAATACCCTGCGATCTGCGGCAGCGCCAAGCGGCCCCGTTCCAACACTTCGCGCAGGGTCTTGCCCGTGATACGCTCCATCACCAGATACGGCGCCCCTCTTGGTGTCGTGCCGTGGCCATAGATACGCACCACGTTGGGATGATCGATTTTCTCGAGCGCCATAACTTCTTGACGGAAGTGCTTCGACACCCAATCTTTATCCGTCAGTTCCTGCCGGAAGATCTTCACTGCACAGGGGCTTCCGCCCCGGTGAAGATCCCGCCCTTCCACAATCGTGGCGAAGCCGCCTCGCGCCAGAACCCGACCAACTTCGAACCGGGAGTCGAGTACCGCGCCTTGGAGTTGCTGAAGTTCGGGTGAGAGCGCCGTGAGCCGCCACTCTGATAATTCCGGCAGCAGCTTTTGCGCCCGCTCTTTACGCTTCTTGCGCCACCTGCGGCCGGTTGCAACCAGAGCGCCTGTAGCTAGAGTGAATCCCGCAAGCACCGGCCATGTGAACCAGATCGGCTTCAGGACTGTGAAAGTGAGGATGTCCGTTCCGGACCACGGGCCCGTTGAGAGTTGCCCCTGTACTTCGAGCGTGTGCTTGCCCCAGCGTAATTTCCCGAGATTCAAGGTTGTCTGGCTCGTCGACGTCCAGGCAGGGTGGTCGGGCACCACACGATATCGAAAGTGCAGTGCATTGCGCCTGTTGAATTGCAGCGACCCAACATATGCGGTGAGGTCCTGATTCCTGGGAAAGTCCTGAACCGTATCCTCAAGCTTGGGAGCGCCGCCGCTGACGGAAAATCCGGTTATGGAGGCCGGAGGTACGGGAAAACTCGTCGCGAAGTTGTCGGGGAGAGAGAAGTGCATGATTCTCCCGGCGTCCGTCGTCCATACCGAGCCGTCAGAGTCAGCGAGGAAGGCAGAGGAGGAAGGGCCTATCACGCCGTCGTGCTCGTCGAGGAAAATCCACTCGCCGGCTTCGGCCGAGGCGGGAGTTGCAACCGAGACACCATTGGTCCCCCGCCAAACGCGTCCGCGAAGATCCACACCAAGAAACTTGACCGAGTTGCTGCCAACAAGTTCGTTAAGTTGGCCCGTGAGGTTGTGGATCGCGGGATGGTCAGAAGAGGGGTTGTGAATCACAGCGTAGGCGGGCTCTGCGTAACCCAACCAGAGATCGCCGTTGGGATGAGGCGCAACAGAGTAACAGTCGGCATCAAGCAGCCCATCCTGCCTCGAAATCGACCGCCAGACTCCGTTCTTATAAAACAACACGCGGCGGCCGCTGCATGCCCACAGGACGTCATGCGTCGCGTCATACTGCAAATCAGGAACCGGGTCGCGCGGCAAGCGTTCCGGGGTGACCAAAATCCCATCGTGGCGGAGACTGATCCTACTGACGCCGTCGCCTCCCAGCCAAAGCTGTCCATCGCTCGTTTCAGCAAGGCGATGTCCCTGGCCTGTGCCACCCGGTGAGCGAGCCAGCACTTCGCCATCCAGGCGATACACTGTCGTGCCATCATGGGAGGCAACCAGAATGCGCCCGTCGTGGAGATCTGCAATATCCTCCACCTGTCCTCGTTTTCCAGTCCCGGGGATGGTAGTCCATCTCAGGCGATTGGGAGCCGGAAATGCAATTTCGGAGCCAGTCGAATAGACACGATCTCCGATGCGCCGGATGAAAAGGTGCACTCCGCCGGCGAGCCCATCCTCTTCGATCCAATATTCCAATCGAAAAGGGTACATGAAGCGAAAGAGTCCATTATCCCCAGCGAGCCCGATGGTCCCGTCCTGGGCGATAAGCGCCGACTGCAAGCCGCCCAGGCTTGGAAAGTCCAACGCTTTTTTGAAAGCTCCCGGGCGACCAAGTATCAGGGGAACGAGCATGAACACCGATCCATCAGGTCCTTCTTCGAGATGGGCCGAAGCATCGACCTGAGAGAGCAAATACGGCAGCACCGTCGGCTGCGCATCGCCGGGGCACTGGTAGCCACCGTGGATCTCAGCTCGAAACCACACGCAACTGAATCGGTCGCGAAGCACTCTTTCAGCTAGAGGGTCGCCGGGGTGATGGTTAACCGGCAAAGTCACACCCGGCCCAGGCCAGTTGACAATCTGAGTCCTCGTGACTTCACACCAGCCACCAGGGCATGGAAAAAGAACATTGCCTTGATGGTCGACGGTCATGTGGTTGACGAGCTTCTGGGTTACTTTTTCCGCGACCCAAGCGCGGGTCCCCTTCTTCAAACGATAAAGGTCGCCGTAAACTGGGCCCGTGGCTTCAGTTCCGAAGGAAGCCAACATGATTCCAGGGGCAGCCCCAGCCACACTCAACACGTCACCCGTGAGAATCCGCTCAACGTGCCCGGCATGATATCGGTAGAGTCCCCCATGCTGCGCGCCGCCGCGGATGGCGGAGCCTTGCGTGCCAATCCAGATACCTCCCTCGCTGTCTTCGGCGAAAGCATTCGGAGTTTCATTCGGAAAACCATACTGCCGGAGCGCATAGAAATTCGCTCCGTCGAACGCAACGGCGTTATCCATGGTCCCCAACCAGAGGCGCGACTTGCTGTCCTGCATCATGGTGTAGATATCATGCGGGGAGTTCGGGACGGGCAGCACGGGATAGCGCTGGCCGAAAGCGGCCGCACAGAATAGCAAGCCCACGACGCCTGGAGTTAATCCGCGCACAACATGCCCTGCGAAATTATCTCCTCCAGATGCCATTTCGTTCTTTCCCTTGTTTCGTCCGCCTGCCCCAACGCGTGCCCGACGGGCGTCACCGGTCTCTCTGCACATCTTACACTCAGGAATTCTGCGTTCCAAGACTCCTGTGCGACCATTCCGCGGGACTTTCCGCATGCCAGCAATTGCTTTCCGCCTCCGGCGCCGGCAGACTGCCTGACCTAATCGAGCATGCGGTCAATCGATCTTGCCGCTCCACGTGCTCGACCCCTCGACCTCGTGACTGCCAACGATCTACCCGTTTCCGTCGTTTCCATTGCGCCACATGTTTGCCGTAGCCTTGCATTCTGCCGACCGGTTCTTCTGAATCAGCTCAGCCGCTGGATCGCTGGGGTGAAAACCGTTTGGCCCCAGTGTCCAGCACATACCTCCCCTGATCGTCAAACCCTCATGGTTGTTCGCTAAAACCAGATCGCCTTCCCAAGGTGCCTCGATGGCTCGCCTCAACAATGTTAATGCTGAGCTGTCAATCCATTGAAATCACTATGGGACGAGTTCAGGCGAAAACTACGTCATCGGAGATGTAGGAGGCTGGCCCTTACTGAACATCTTCGGAGGACAGGCCATTCGTGAGCATCGGTAATTGAACGGAAGGCTAGTTCGTGTTGCGCCGCGGTAGCGACCCCATTCACTAGTGAGTTAAGGAGGGGTTTTGTTACAGTTCACTAACTAGATGCATTTTGTTACAGCAAAAGCAACTGCCCGAGCGGTGGCACTTGTAAGTTATTCATTTTGTAAGGGTGCTGGTACGCCTGGCAGGGTTCGAACCTGCGACCTGTTGCTCCGGAGTTCATAGAACGACGCTTGCACCAAATTGCAGCAACCAGCAGCGGTGGCGGTTTGAGCCTTTGTTCATGCGGGTCCGAAGGCACCTAGAGCATTCTAGCGCCACATCTGCCGACAGCAGCACCCAGGGGCATAATAGGGCGATTCCGAGGGGGGTTACGTCACAAACCACGTCACAGAGAATGGGCAGTGGACCCCGACGAGGGCACACCTTTCCCCTTGCCTCACGCTTCCCGGCGCGTCCTGCGGCAAATGCGGACCACTGGCGGGCATTCTACCAAAGTACCTGTTAGAGCGGCGACCGCGAGCAACGTGATCTTGGGGGCGATGCAGGAATCACTCTTACGCCCAAGTTCGGTCGCGCCGCTCATGGCACTTCACGACTTCGGAAACAAGGGATACATTCTCCCCTACTTGGAAGTCGTACATCCCCACGTTAATGAAATCTGCGCCGCTCCTGAATGCCAAGTCGAACCCATCCTTAGGCAACACTCGACCCGCACCCAAAACCTTGAACGCTATCCAGGGTTTCTTTATGGTTTTCATCAGAGCTGCCACGTCACGTGTGTCCTGGCTGTTATAGCCGACCGAGTTGAAGGTCTTGAAGTAGAAGTCCGGGTCGAATTTCTGCTGTTCCGCAATGATTGCCGTCCCCATTGAATGGGAGCCGACTCCCGCTACCAGACCGTTTTGCTTGATAAACGATACGACCTCCCCAATGAGTTCGGCCTTGCCAGCCTTCACAAAAGTATCATCGGCGACTCCGCCCATGCAGTATGCCCCCACCGCACCATTGTCGATTGCCAATTTGGTGTTGCCTTTCAGGTTGTCGGGTTCGGGGTAGGTCTGGGCGATCCACTGAATCTTCCCACCGCGCTCGTTCCGATAACGCTTCAGGACGCGGACGATCTGCTCGTCCGTGCGAAGGATGGTGGTATTGATCCCGCTCTCCTCGCACAATTGCAAGGTGTCCAGAATCTTCTCATCGGTAAAGTAGTGCTGCAGCAGGCTGTGAACATAAAGCAGGTCCCCGCTGTGGGCAAACCCGCTGAAGAGGTTCCCCCCACAGATCAAGCGGGTAACTTTGAGTTTCCCGATGTGGCCGGCGGGCAAGCCAACGGAGGCGGATATCGGCTTGGCAGGTCCACCCGCTTCCATCTGGGCCTTCAAAGGGAGCGTGTCGAGCGTCAGGCCCGCAATGGCCGAGGCTTTGAGGAAGTGTCGGCGATTTAGCGTTTGCGATGATGGCATGCTTTGCCCCTCCACGGGAAGTGGCCATTTTGTCAGAGGCCTTTGATTCTGACTTCCCGGCACGGTGTAATGTACCGCTGGCCGCTCCTCGATGCAATGACCCGCCCGGGTTTTTGTACGAGCAGAAGTGAGAGAGTTCACCCCTCCGGCCAATTCAGACTTTGGGCAAAGTGTAAGGATCGAGATGCTTCTTGGTAAGGTAGGCGTTCGCTTCCTTGTCATGGCCGAAGATCGCGGTCTTGGGATCAAACACGATATCCCGCTTCAGGTGCGTGCAAATGTTCCCCCACTGGCAGAGCGTTGTCGCCAGCCGACCCAGCTCGATGTCCGCGTTGGGTTGCTTGCGGCTCTTGATACACTCGATGAAATTCAACTCGTGCAGACCATCCTCAGACTTAAGGTTACAAGAAGGAAGATCTATAATCAAATGACCCCGGGGATCGGTTCGGCGCTGATCGCAAACCGCGTTGTCCGGGTCGAAATCGCGGTCTCACACTCGCCCCATCTGCCTTGGGATTCTCGAATCAAATGCTTGGAGGATGAATGGATCGACAGGAGATGATCGCTATTAACACGACCAGCATGCCGTGGGAAGAGCGCTACATGGCCGCGGCGGGCAAAAGCAACTTCCGAAAGCTATTGCTTCAGGACCCGGATACAGGCATGGAGATCAGGCTGGTCCGGTACCCAGCAGGATTCACGACCCCGTGGCACACCCACCCCTGCGCCCACGGCATGTATGTGTTAGAAGGCACCCTGGTCACTCACAACGGCAGCTTCGGTCCGGGTGCCTTTGTCTGGTTTCCAGAAGGTACGCTGATGGAGCATGGCGCGACCGCGAACACGGACGTGGTGGTGCTATTCATCACCAACAAGAAATTCGAAATTCATTTTGTCAAAAAAGATGCGCTTTGACCCGCACCAGCTGCGTTCCCGGTTGCACGGCGTATTGACAATGCCCTTTCAGATCTCCTCCCTAGAGATCGTTGCGCCGTCGTCTCGCCGTTCGAGCTTTACTCGTGGCGCAAGATCAGAATCAGTCCCTTCCCGTCGTTATAGCTCCAACACGACCTTGCGACGAGCGACGATTCTGACCGGACCCATCAGTCCAGACGGAGGCAGGGGGTGGAAATTTTTCTCGTGATCTTCCCAGGCCTTTGTCCCGAGCGTGTAGATATTTGCTGTTTTTCCGTAATGCGGAACCAATTCCTCGGGCACTTCCGGTAGTTTCGTGAGCCCTGAGACGTAATTTATCAGAGTATTTGTGACCAGCACTTCGAGGTGATTGGTGCCGGCGCGTATTGCCTCCGT
Source organism: Terriglobia bacterium (assembly GCA_049508935.1). Classification (GTDB taxonomy): domain Bacteria; phylum Acidobacteriota; class Terriglobia; order UBA7540; family UBA7540; genus CAVROP01. The sequence goes on from JBELAJ010000107.1 coordinate 12,521, forward strand.
GACATTGAGTTGGTACGGTTGCATCCAGGCCACGCCCACCGGTTGGCCGTTTAAGTTAACCTCAGCCACGTCTCCGACTCTTCCCAGCTCCAGCATAGCTTCCAGGCTAGTGCTCACGTACTCGCGGGGTACTTGGAAGTCGATCTCATAGCGGCCCGTGCCCGAGAAGTGCTCGGATCGCAGGTCGTCGGTCCACGACTTCAACTGAGGAACCTCTTCTTGGACCTTCTCGAATCGATGCCCCTCGAGCGTCAGCCGCCAGGTGCCACTCACCGCAAGCGGCTCTGGCAATCCTGAGACCATCAGCCTCGCCGTCTTGCTCTGCCCGTTCTTCAGCACGGTCGCGTGAGCCTCGCCGTTGTGGCTTGTGATCCCTTCCACCTGCCGCCCGTTCACATCCCGCACCTCGTCCAGATTGGTCTCCATCACATGCGGCTGCGGCTGCCCAGCTCGGAAGAGAATGCACACCGAACCTCGAGCTCCCAGACGAATCGGGATTTCCACTCCAGCCGTCTCTGTCTTGTAGACAAGCACAGGAGCGATCTCACCGCTCATCGGATCCCATCGTTCGGGTAGCTTTCCGGTTGCACGGAACGTCACTGCTATCTCGCTCGGTTCCAGTTGCAGGTTCGTCACAAAATAGATGTCATCTCCACCGAGGCGGCGGTGCAAGAACGTTAGACCGTTGCTTTGCTGATTTCCGGCGGGTGCAAAATCCGGTGCGAGATGTTCCCGCAGCACTTCAATCAGTGCCCGCTGTGGCGCCGTGAGCGTTGGAGTAGGCTGGTAAAGCTGCGGTACTTGGTAGAACGGTCTCTGATTCGTGTCGTACCTTGGAAGCTCGTAACCAGCAATGAAGTAGGTGCGGCCTCCGCCCGGATGGCGCTTTCCCTTGCCGTCCGGCCCGAACAGTTCCTTGACAATTTCTTTGACACGCTCGTCATGCGCTTTGGCGTCCTTGAGGCCGACCGATGACGAGGGCAGCTCTCCCAAGGCAATCACCAATCCTCCCCCGAGTGCAAACTGCCTGATGAACTCCATGGTGCCTACCGGCACCGCTGTCGTCTTGGGCAGAATTAAGAAACGATAGGCGAGGTCGCGAACTCTGATGTGTCCATCTTCGACCCGAGCGCGATTTTGAAGAACGTCATCGTTGACAGGGTCAAAATCATATCCGTTGGCGACCAAGGTCTTTCCCAGCTCACCGTAAGGTATGAATTGCGGGTAATTACCGAAAAGGACTTTCTCAGTCCATATTGTGGCTTGAGGTGAGTAGATCAGTATGTCCCCGGCAAACTCGCCCTGCCGCAGGAGAAGGCAACAGCGGCTGGTGTAGTCCGCCAAGGGACGATAGTACTTCCACCAGGTGTTCCAGTGGCTGATGCGATTTGCCCACGGCATGTCACGGTTGGGCGCCACGTACATCTCCGGAGAGTAGATGTAGCCGTGATTGTAGAATTGCGTTACGCCGTCGCGAAGAAAGGAGTCGGTCGCACCCTTCATCTCTTCCAGCGTCGAGCGATACCGCTCCATGTGAAGGTAGGTAAATGCTTCCGCGGAAACAATTCTCCGGCCGTACAAGTGGGCTCCGGCAGCCACCGCTTTGCGCGGGTTAAGCACTACCGCGAAGCGGTCAGTGGTGACCTCCATCTCCGGACGGGGCGTCACTCCAGCTCCCTGAATGAACTCATTCGTAAATCGGAAATAAGGCTGGATCCGCGCCTCCACGTTGTGCTCTTTGCACCAGTTGATAAACGGCATGAACGTCGCCTGGAGACCCAACCAGCAGAGAAAATCATTTACGTCGTAGCGGATTTTGGGGGTCAGATCCCCGATCTCCCACCATATGGCCGGCAAGTAGCGTTTAACATCGTAACCCTTATAGCTCTTGAATTGTTCAAGCGTCGCATCGCTCCAATGAATCGTATCGGGAAGGGCCATGATCTCGAAACTGTCGCAGAACATGCTATCCACGGTCTTGCCGAACTCTTCCCCGAAGGCCTCGTAGAGCTTGCCGCCCAGGTAATCACAATAATTCGTCACGGCCTTTTGGCTGAAGTGATCGACCACCCATTGCCGTCGAAGAAAGTTCTCGGTTGTCGAGTTCTGCTGCCCCGTGTACTTTAAGCGAAAGACCATCAGGCGCCACTGGCCGGAAGGGATCTGCCATTCCAGACGATCTTGATTACGTTGGGCGCTAAGGTCTATCAGAGTGTGACCGTTGAGCCCTGATCCAGCAATCTCACCCGCCACAATCGCCACCACAGAGTTCTCATCTGGTGCGGCGGACTCGAATGATTCGGGCAAGTCCTCTCGAACAGCCGCAGCACCCGGCGGCACATAGGTCGGTAGCGGTTGATTGAATGGCTGTGGCCCGCGCACATCCACCCATGCTCGTGTCAAGACCTTGCTGCGTTCTGTTGGCGGAACCCAAAAGCCTCCAAAGCACCATCCGGGCGAAAAGGTGATGGCTACTTCCATATCGAGCCGTGCTGCCTCCCGGATGGCGTGCTTTACGACCTCGAACCACTCGTCGGAAAGAAACTCGATGTTCCCCTGGGCGTACATGACCCACGGAATCATGATCTCGACGCCGCCCATTCCCTGGGCGTTCATTTGCTCGAGTTCCCATGTAATCCCATCTGTCGTGACAGCCCCGCCGGGCCACCACCAACGCGTGTGAGGGCGATAAGTCCGGGCCGGGTGCAACCAGGCTGCCTTCAGCCAGGAGGGGTCCTCGACTTGATCGCCGGAGAACACAAGTCCCGTTCCGTCTCCCCGTAACAGCTCGTTAAAATCCTCAGATAGCCCGATAAACGCCCCGGCCTTTCCCGCTTCCGACAGGAATTCTCGACGGGTCTTCTTCATGCTTCCCTCCTAGTTTCGAAACCCTAGGCTGGTGGCCACCTTATTTGCACGGCTTGCCTTTCTTTATTGACTCATAGCAAGCATACTCCCGCCGGACGCCTGGAGAAAACTGGGACGACACTTGCTCCAAAGGGAAAAGATATTGACAACCCAATTCAATGAGGAGTAGCTATTCGTTTTGCTCGCGGCCATCGCTGCAGGCAGCGGTATTCGCAACGATGATGGTATCGCCCGCACGAGAACCTATAAACGGGTATTTCCGCCGCAAGGGAAAGAGAGCCGAAATGCAAAGAAGAAGCTTCATCAAATTTCGCTTGAGGCGATGCGAGGGAGGATGGGCTATCGCCTTCGCCCCTCGTGGATTTGGCAGAGGAAGCGATATGACACGGCAGAACTCGTCCTGGGCATCGCGAACGACGGCGTCGCGGGCGTACCGGGCATCCTGGGTGTGTACGCGGAAACCCCGGATGGAAAAGTTAGGGTTGGTGGAAACCTGGATGCCGGTCAACCCTACGCAGTGAAGGTTCGCCAAGCCTCTTTGGTTCTCCCCAAGGGATTGGATGGCAAGGAATTGCGCCTGCGCGCAGAGATAGAAGTGAGAGGAGTAAGCCACCCACTTCGTTGGGCATGCCGGGAGGCCGTCAATTCCGATGGCTCGTTGACGCTGCGCCTGCGCCGAAACGACGACCCCCGATTCAGGAAGGGAGTTTGAGTGGTCTCGAACGGTTTAACAGAGGTTGCGCCGGCAAAGTACCCGAGATGCCCCGAAGGAAGACCTTATCGAACGGAGTAAGCGCGGCAACTCGGTTGTATGAGGGGAGGAGCACGTCGATTCCGGCGGCAAGAATAGCAAATGGAGTTGCCCTTTTCACACGACTGTCTGGCGTCAGGCTGGCTTACGTGCTTGACATGGCATTGCACTAGCTAGCCTGATCGAAGAGACTCGTCGTGCAACCCCTGGACTGACAGGGTGTGTGGGACAACGAGGTTCTAACCCTTGGGATCCGTTTCGTCAACCGCCTGTAGAGTGGTTGATTGTGGAGTTGTTGGGATTGATAGTACGGGTTTCCAAATTCCTTCTGATCGGAGGCAGCTCATGCCGAGACCCCGCAGAATTCACAGCCCATCACGGAGAGAATTCCTTTCCGCTCTCGCCGCTGCCGTTCCGACCCTAGCCCTGGGAGGAAGGTCCGCTGGAAGTCTCGAGAGCGTCGCGGAAGGTATCAGCAGCGCTCTCCTGGGCAACCGCTTTCTCACCTTCGCTACCGTGGTACGAGTGAACCAGATCGAAGCCTCTCGCGACAAAAGCATCGGCCAGGATGAAAGAACGTTGCACACACCGGAGGCCGTTACCACCTTCCGTTCCGCGTTCGAGCGCGGGTGGCCTGGCGGCCGCCTCACCTGGGCTTTGAGTTGGCAAGCGCTGAACGACTCGTCCTACAATTACGAAAAAATTCGCACGCTGGTGGCCGGATACCACAGGCACTTTGGCGACGAGGTCACTTTTATTCCCGGCGGCTACTTTGCCAATGCCTACAGCAGCCGGGAACAGGTGAACCGCGACCTGCACGACGGCATCGCTATCGCTTCCGCGGTCGTCGGTTCCGGCTGCCGGCCCAAGTGCGTCATCGCGGGCTTTCTCGCGGCGGAGAACCAGCGGTTCCTCGCCGAGAACGAAGGCATTCACGTTTGCCAGGGAAACGTGTGGAGCCAGTACGCCGTTGACAACCAGGATGGGGATGGCTCGATTTGTTATCCCTATTACCCTTCTACCGAGCATTTCTGCAAGCCGGCCCAGGGCAGGAAAGACTTCATCGACTGCGTGAACCTGGACGGCTGGACGTGCGACTTCCTTGCAGCTCGTCGTGCCGGCTTCACGGATGGATTCAACAGCCGCATGGGCGTGGGCCCTATTGAAACCGTCCATGGGCCGTGGAATAACCAGGAAAAGGGCATTCAGGAAATGCTGCACACCACGGCCATACACTTTGACCGGGGATTCGAACTGAACGGTTTTGCCTGGGTGACGAATATCTGGGAGATCGTTATTGGCCCTGAAGGGCTCGCGGAGTGGCTCGCCGCCGTGCGACGGCGCTGGCCGGGCACTCGCTGCATCACGCACGGGGAGTTTGGGCTCATCTGGCGCCGACAATTTCAGGATAACTCGCAGCTCAACTACCGCTTCGTCGAGCGCGGCTCCGGGATTGGCGGATCCGATGCCGACAAGGAAATTCGGTGGTTTATGAATCAGAAATTCCGCTTGGCGCTACTGCGGGAGCTGTCAAAGCGGGGACCGGAAGAAGTGATCGACTATACGAGGTACGACCTTCCCGCCCGGGAACCCAAAGATATGACCCGAAAGTGGAGCCTGATGGGAGAGATCAACCAGAAGCAGACCCGCCCCCAGGACAGGACTCGTCCCTTGGTGGCGCTGGCTCCAGACGACCAGAAGCGGATTAAAGGAATGTACCCGGAGCTTTGGAAGTGAAACCTCACCCGACGATGCACGGCCGCCGCACATTCACCAAGGGACAGAGGACAAGGACCGCGCGGTAGTGGGGTCGGCCTGTGGGTACGGGAAGACCAAGGAAGGCCAGTTCATGACACAAAAGCCGGCGCAGGACAAAGGGTATCGCGCAGCCTATAATGAGCCGTGCCAATAGAGCCTCCGATTCCGAATGCGGCCTGCGATCTCCCTGAAACGAGTGCAAGCGGCATAATTGCCAAACGACGCACGCTACCAGCGGTAGGACCCAAATCACATCGGGAGGGCATACATGGCTAAGGAGTCGAAGAGGCAGACGGTCACCTTCGAGGAACTGGCGTACTCAAATATGCTGCAAGTGGAAGCACTGGTGGAGTCGCTCAGCGAGAAGGGATTGCTCACAAAAGAGGAAGTCTTAGAGCGAGTGAAGAAGCTCCAGGCGCAATCCGCGAAGAAATTGATGTAGTCCAATTCCGTGATTTACTCCGCGAATAGCCAGCCGAACACGCGACCCAAAAAGACTTGACACGCTGGATTAAATATGCTAATGGTCATAGGCGATGAAGCAATACTCCACGCCCGAGGCCGCGCGGAAATTGGGGATTCACCCCATTACGCTGCATCGCTGGGTTGCTCAAGGAAGGTTCACTGCACCGAAAAACCAGCGCATCGGAGGGGTCGTAGTGAGGCTCTGGACTGACCGCGACGTGGAGCGAGTCCGTAAATACAAAGAAGCGAACTATCGCAAAGGTCGAGGACGGAAGAAGGCTCAAAAGAAAAGCGGCAACCGCTGAAGGTGCAACTTCAACGGCTGCCTAACCACACCCAAGCCACAGGAGGGCTTGAACATGGCTAATCAAATCCTACCGCAAAACGTATCGTCTTCCAAAGTCAGAAAAGAAATCTGGCGGGCCGCCATTTACGCCAGGGTCTCAACCTCGAATAACGGCCAGTCCCCGGAAATGCAATTGCGGGAACTTGGTGAATTCTGCGAGCGCCGAGACTGGTCGGTCGCCGAGGAATACGTGGATGTCGGGATTTCCGGCAGTAAGGAAGACCGCGCCGAACTGAATCGCCTGATGGCAGATGCACACCGCAGGCGTTTCGACGCCGTCGTTGTTTGGAAGTTCGATCGCTTCGCCCGGTCGGTGTCTCACCTGCTCCGCGCCCTGGAAACCTTCAAGTCCCTCGGGATCGACTTCGTTTC
>JBELAJ010000108.1:0-18976 GCA_049508935.1 Terriglobia bacterium
GAGAATACTTTCGCCTGGATGGTGCCTAACGGAAGCTGGGGGGAAACCAATCTCGGGCTTATCAACTGCGGCCGGCAGACCGTACTGATCGATACTTGCTGGGATCTTCATTTCACGCGTGAGATGCTTCAGCATGCCGAATCGATACTGACGAAGGCGCCGATCACGCGGGTCATTAACACTCATGGAGATGGCGACCATTGTTGGGGCAACCAGCTATTCGCCGATAGGATTATTACCGCGACACGGGCGTGCGTAGACCACATGATGCACCCCTCGCCCAGGCAACTGTGGGCGATTAAAAGGAGTGCGAAACTGCTGCGATGCCTCCCCTACGCGGGCCTTGACTCCCTGGGAAAGTACATGGGCGACATGCTGTCTCCCTATGAATTCCAGAAGCTCCGCGTCAGACCTGCGCAGGAGACCTTCAGCGGAGAAATGACCATTACCGTCGAGGGTGTAATTCTACATTTGATCGAGACTGGCCCTGGTCATACCGATGGCGACTGCATGGTCTGGGTGCCTGAGCGTCAGGCGGTATTTGCTGGAGATATCCTATTCGTCGGTGTCACACCTGTGGCTTGGACTGGCCCTGTAGAGAATATCCGGCGAGGCCTGAGAAGACTGCTTGAACTCAATCCAGAAGTGATCGTGCCTGGTCATGGGCCGTTAGCGCTTTATGGCGATATACGGGATCAAGTTGACTACTGGGACTGGCTCGAAAGTACCTTGGAACCCATGGCGCGCAGTGGTCTAAGCCCTTTGGACGCCAGCCGTCGGTGTCTACAAAGGCATGACTTCCGCAGTTCAGCATTCGCGCGTTGGCGCTGCCCGGAGAGGATTTTTACCTCCGCATGCACGCTTTACCGGCATTGGGGCGTCACGCCACAAACCTTGCCCGGCGCACTTGGAGCGCTGGACCACTTCAGAAAGCAATCTTTGGTGCTACGATAGTATGTAGGCTGGCGCAGCCAGGGCCATAGCGTTATTCATCAAGGCCCGCACGCTATCCGGATCGGAAGGCGGAACTCCTTCGCCGCATCAGAGAAGGCCGGGTGTACGTCAGTCCGTTCCTGAACAACACCCTTTGGGGATTCCAGAGTCTCGAGGGTGCGATCCGCTCTCTTTATCCGGCCCGTCGATTGGAAAAAGAGTGGGGGATCCCCTTGGACTCTGCCGAACACATCGAACTCCCTTCACTTCCTTGGGGTGTCGCTTCCATCCTCTCGGGATGTGGCATCCGGTGGCTTTTGGTTCCCTTCCTGGATTACGACTCAACCTTTTCCGGCCTGAGGAACCCGCCTCCATGTTGTGTTATATTATTGCCATCGGTGTGAAAGTAACTCCGGAACAGACCATGCCTAACTGCCAGTTGCGAGTGTTCCTGTGCCATTCATCCGGTGACAAGCCGGCGGTGCGGGACCTGTATCGCCGACTGAAAGCCGACGGATTCGCGCCCTGGCTTGATGAAGAAGAACTATTGCCGGGCCAGGATTGGCAGCAGGAGATTCCGGCGGCGGTACGTGCCTGCGATGTTGTGGTCATCTGCCTTTCGCAGAAGTCGGTTACCAAAGAGGGTTATTTACAGAGAGAAATCAGAGAAGCGTTGTACGTGGCGGAGGAAAAGCCTGAGGGGACGATTTTTGTCATTCCCGTCAAGCTGGAGGAAGTTGAAGTCCCCAAGCGCCTGGCCCAATGGCAATGGGCTAATCTGTTTCAAGAGGGCGGCTACCGGCGTCTAGTTCGGGCTCTTGAGGTTCGAGCGAGCACAATTGGTGCAACCGTCGCCCCTCACGAGACGACGGGATGGGAGGAAGCACAGCGCAAGACGCGTGAGGCCGAGGAAGCGCGGCGGAAGGCCGAAACAGAGCGCGTGGCCGCTGAAAACGCTGAAGCGGAACGAGCGAGGAGAGAGAAAGCCGAGCGAGAGCGGCTCGTGGCGGAGAAAGCCGAGGCTGAACGCGCCGCGAAAGAGAAGGAACAGCAAGAGGCGCGGGCGCGGGTGGAAGCTGACCAGAAGCGGCTCGCCCACGAGAAGGCCGAGACGGAGCGTCTAGCCGCCGCGGCAGAACAAGCGGTCCGAGAGAAGGCCGAGCAGGAGCGGCGGGGGGGGCGAGAAAACAGAAGCCGAGACGCGGCGGAAGCCACCCAGCAAGGTGACGCTCGCCGCCATTGCAGGGGTTGCGCTCATCTTTATCATTGCTGGGGTCTGGTATTTTTGGTCGTCGGCCAATCCGCCAGTGCCGAAAACACAGGGGAAGTCGAGAGTGCCACAGACGGGGACCGGGCAGCAAGGCCTCATCGTCGGAGCAGTAAGAGAGAACCCCAAAGACGGGTTGAAATACGTGTGGATTCCAGGGGGAACTTTCATGATGGGCTGCTCGCCGGGGGACAACGAGTGCGACGCTGACGAGAAGCCGCCGCATCAGGTGACCATCACGAAGGGTTTCTGGCTGGGGCAGACTGAAGTGACTGTGGGCGCATACAAACGCTTCGCAAAGGCCACGGGGCGGCCGATGCCACATGCTCCAGACTTCAACAGCGGTTGGGCGACCGACGGCATGCCTATCGTGAATGTGGACTGGAATGACGCACACGACTACTGCACGTGGGTGAGGGCACGGCTGCCCACGGAAGCGGAGTGGGAGTACGCGGCGCGAGGGGGAAGCGCGGTGTCGCGCTATGGGCCACTTGATGAGATTGCCTGGTATCAAAACAACAGCGGCCAGCGGACGCACGACGTAGCTCAGAAGCGCCCCAACGGCTTCGGGCTGTACGACGTGCTGGGGAACGTGTGGGAGTGGGTGAACGACTGGTACGACAAGAACTATTACCAGCACAGCCCGTCTCAAGACCCCACAGGTCCGGCGAGCCGTCAGGACCGCGTTCTGCGTGGCGGGTCCTGGGGCGTCAATCCCGGGAACGTCCGTGTTTCGGTCCGCGACTGGTACTATCCGGGCGTCAGGGGCAGCAACGACGGGTTCCGTTGTGGCGGGGAAGTGTTCGCTCCTTGACCCTTTTTCCTTTTCCCTTTACAGGGGTACCGGGGGCGCTAGCCCCCGGTCGAACGCGCGTAGCGCGGACCAGCGCTTTTGTGGTCCGCGTCTTTTGGGCCCTGTGATGGAGCGAGCAAATTCGTGCGCGCGGGTCGGAGGGCATTCTCACGCGGTCGACGATCAACCCGAAGCATCTGCTGTCGCGTCATCTCGAAGACGCGGGTGGGGACACCCGCGCTACAACTTGACCATCGCCAATCTTCCAGGCGGCTGACCAAACCGGCCCTCACCGGGTTGAGGTGAAGGTACTCCATCTTTTCGTTGTATTCCTTGACGCTGCGCTAGTGCGGATTGCTGGGCCCGCGCGAACGAGCCGCCCTCACTGGGCGGCTTTCAACAGACGCTCAGCGAATTGCGCCGGGATTCCGAAGTTCGAGCCTCCGAAGCCCTGCAGGACGGCGTAGTTGATGCCGATGACTTTGCCCTCGTAGTTGAAGACGGGACCGCCGGAGCCGCCAGAGGTTGTCTGTGCGTCGTAAACAATCTTGTCCGAAAGCACGTCTCCCAGATGTCCCTGGGTGATGAGAGGCCGGATGAGATCCTTCTGGGCCAGGCGTTCGAGAATCTTCTCCGGGTCACCGTTACTCGAGCTGACAATGGTGCGAACTGTGGAATCATCGGCACGCGCGAGCACTGCATCGAGGCCCGTAGCGTAGCCCATCAATACGACGGGTTCGCCGTTTACAGCAGCGCCGTTGCTACCGTCAAGTCTCAGAGCCTCACGCTTGAGACCGCCCAGGCTGGCGCGGACTAGTGCCACGTCGGCTTCGGAGGAGATCCGCACCGTGGTCACGGGATAGGGGTTTGAAGATCCGGGAAAGTAAGCCGTCATTTCAGCGATCACCGGCCGCACGCCCTGTCCCTTCAAATCGCCGAATTCCTCGCTCTGCCACCAAGGCTCGACGACGTGATGATTAGTCAGGAGCAGGCCGTCCTGGCCTACCAGGAACGCCGTGCCCAGCGCCTCAACCCGGATTTCGGGGCCGGTCCCCCCGAGCGTGATGATTGGATTCCCCTTGGCGTCACGAAAAGGCTCGCCGGTGCCGGAGAGTCCAAAGAAGCGAAGGGGGCGGCCGCTGGCCTCATCCTGCACGCCGACCACAACGTGGACCAGGCATACGCTCGGGGCGTAGGTGCGGATGATGCCCTCGGCGCGAGCCGACTCCGATTCCACTTGGCGCAGTCGCTGCTCGGTCTGGGCAAGCTTGCCGCGCAGGGCTCCCTCCTGGTCCGAAGAGGCCTGGGCCATCTGCGCGCGAAGGACTTCGGACTGTTTCTGGAGTTGCCGTTTTTGCGTATCAGCGGACCCTACGGCGTACGTCTGCATCTGCTCGCTGAGTTTGCGCGCCCGCTCCACCAGCTCTTCCTGGCTCGCGAGGTTGCGGTTGAGGCGCGCGATTAGCGCGTAGTTACGCTGTGTTTCGGTGGCGGCACGGCGGGAAAAACGAAAATAGATGATTGCCATCACCAGTATTGCCGCGAAAATCATCCCAAATCCAATCTTCAGGCTACGGCCGAGCGAGAAGGCGTCGCGGGTCATCTTCTCGGTCACCGCAAGGGTTTCAAACGCCGTGCGCGACATCTCCTGGCCCTCTTCTGATATGCGCAGCCTGGTGCGAAGTTCATCCAAGGCCTTCTTGGCGCGCAACTGAGTACGAACCCGGGCCAGAAGCTCAGTGGAGTCCCAGGGACGCGTCACCACGTCGTCGGCGCCAAGGTCGAGCCCGCGCACGCGCGCCCCGGCTTCTCCGGACGACAGCAGAATCACCCGGATGTCAGCCGTCGCCGACGCGCCCTTGAACTCAGCCAAAAGATCGCTGCACTGACGGCCCGAGAACTGCTCGTCAAGCAGAAGCACGTCGGCGTCTTTCCCCCGCGCGGCGCGCAGTCCGGCCTCACAGGCGTCAGGGCTCGAAACATCGTACCCGGCGCCTTCGAGTAGTAGCTCAAGCTCCCGGCGGGATGCCTCATCGCCTTCGAGCACTAAGACCGAATCACCCGCAGCACTCATCGTCGGAGTACCTCATAGGTACTTTGATGATTCGGAGAGCCGCTCGGCGTAGTCCTCCGGCAAAAAAACATCGGCACGTGCAGTCGGATTGAGGTAGCCGGTCGACACTCATACGCCTCCAACCCAGCCTTGCGGTTAGACGTGGTCTCATGAGAGGATTGGTAGAAGCAAGCCGCGCTGGAGTTTCGCGGAAGTCCGCCAAGCGAGCATCGCTCTTCCTACATATGAGCTTTCAGCCCATCGAAAATTACGGGGTTATCGGCAACATGCGGTCGATCGCGCTGGTGGGCATGCATGGCTCGATCGATTTTCTCTGCTACCCCGACTTCGATTCCCCCACCGTGTTCGCTGCGCTGCTCGACGACAAAGCGGGTGGCCGCTTCGAGATCGAGCCCCAGCTCACAAACGTGAGGAGACGCCAGCTCTACTTGCCGGACACGAACATCCTCCTGACGCGATTCCTTGCCGAGGAAGGCATAGCCGAGCTGACAGATTTCATGCCCATCGAGGACGACGCAGAACAGCCGAATGAGATCGTGCGCGTGGTGTCGGTGATCAGAGGCAACGTGCGTTTCAAAATGCATTGCCAGCCGAGATTTAACTATGCCGCATCAGGGCACAAGACTGAAATCTCGGATCGGTGCGCGATGTTTTTTCCCGCCGACAGTATTTCTCAGCCGATGGCGTTGTACTCCAGTGTTGCGTTGGGACAACACGCTCAAGACGCCATCGCAGATTTCAGTTTGCAAGCCGGTGGAGCAGCGACCTTCGTGTTCGGTGGACTGCGTCCGCAGGGAGCACCGCCTGAGATGGAGCTCGTCGAAAAGCGCTTGCAGCAAACAGGCCGCTTCTGGAAGGCATGGATTGCAAAGTCCAAGTACCGGGGCCGCTGGCGGGAAATAGTGCAACGCTCGGCTTTGATGTTGAAGTTGCTCGTCAGCCGCAAGCACGGCTCGCTGATTGCGGCGCCTACATTTTCTCTGCCGGAGAAGATTGGGGGGACGCGTAATTGGGACTATCGCTACACGTGGTTGCGGGATGCAACATTCACGCTGTATGCACTGATTCGACTCGGTTTTGTGGAGGAAGTAGAAGGATTCATCGACTGGCTGCAAGGACGCTTGAGTGACAACGCGGAGCGTGGGCCATTGCAAGTAATGTATGGGATTGATGGCAGGCAAAAGCTCGACGAGCTTACGCTCGACCATCTGTCCGGGTACGAGAACTCGCGGCCCGTGCGCATCGGAAACGCCGCATATCAGCAACTGCAACTCGACATCTACGGCGAAATGATGGACTCGATTTACCTGGCGAATAAGTACGCCGATCCCATTTCATACGCCGGATGGCAGAACGTTCAGCGCATCCTGGAGTGGCTAGGAAAGAACTGGCAGCGGCCTGACGAGGGGATCTGGGAGGTCCGCGGCGGTGCCAGGGAGTTTCTGCACTCTCGTGTAATGTGCTGGGTGGCTTTCGATCGTGCTTTGCGCCTGGCACAGAAGCGTTCGCTTTCCGGTCCTCTCGATGCCTGGTGGCGCGCGCGTGACGCGATTCGGGATGATATCTTCTCGAACTTCTGGGATGACCGGCTGAAATCGTTCGTGCAAGCTAAGGGAACAGAAGAATTGGATGCTTCGGCCATGCTGATGCCGATGGTAAGGTTCATTAGCCCGGTGGACCCCATGTGGCTCTCGACGATGAAAGCCATCGAAACAAGACTGATCGAGGGCCCACTGGTCCGTCGCTACGAGGCGGAACGCACGCATGTTGACGGCCTGCCGGGTGGAGAGGGGAGCTTCACCGCATGCTCGTTCTGGTATGTCGAGTGCTTGGCCCGCTCCGGTGACTTGCAAAAGGCGCTGTTATTGTTTGAGAAGCTCTTGGGATATGCCAACCATCTTGGACTATATTCCGAGGAGCTTGGTTCCAACGGACAACATCTTGGAAACTTTCCTCAGGCCTTCACGCATCTCGCACTGATTAGCGCGGCAAGCTATCTGGACAGGGCCCTTTCAGGAACGTGGGAGGCAACGTGGCGCTAGATCCCGTAAGGTCAAAAAATTGCTCCGTGAGCGAAAAGCACCCACGCAATGCGATCAGTATTTTACAGACATTTTGAGCAGGCCAATCAGGCAGGTGACTCGTTGAATTGGCAGTCAAGTTCGAGTACCTTCTCCGGCTCGAAGCCAAAATAGACCGCTATGCAATCTACGTATTCGACTACGGGGCACCGACGGGTTTCCGGCCCATCCTGAACGAGTCAAGGCTATCGTTTCACAGAACGGGAATGCCTATGATGAAGGACTTGGCGACCATCGGCGACTTTCAGGATGTCATCGCCCGCGCCAACTTCTCCTTCCTGTAACACGCGAAGGTAGAACCCGGGTCTTCGGTGCTCTACAAGAAGTGCTGGCATTCGAGGCTCGTTCATGCGGATGCCGACGCGGTAACACGTTACCCTGGGCTGTGTCACTTCAAATACTGCCGCACCGATGCGGTAGCGATTCCCGATGCAGACCTCATCATCAGGAAGCCCCTCAACAGTGAAGTTTTCCCCGAACTGGCCGAAACTAAAATCGTTTCGGCCCAGAAAGCGTTCCCAGTAATGGTAGGACTCCATCTGGTAAACGAATACGGCACGTTGCTCGCCGCCGTGGCCGGCGAGAAGATCTTGGGCACCGCATCGTACGGGGGAGAACCGTCCACGCCGCAGAATTCTCGATACGCCCCACCAATCGTACGCCGGCCTGGGATTTTGGTAGAAGGATTGCCGCGATTGGTCGAAAACATCCTGCTCGCCGGCAAGCAAAGTGGCGACATATGATCGGGGTAACAGGTTGTAGAAATGGGCACACACGATTTCGCCGTATGGGATTCGTCTTCCAAGCGCTCTAAGGTGTAATCGGAAAGACCCGAATGTAGAATAGGGATGTGGACACAACGATCCAACTGCCTATCGGTCCGCGAGGCGGCGTGAATCAGCAATCCCCCACCGAGGTCAAAATCACACTCTTCCGTTCCCTGTTTCGTGGGCGCGAGGATGTTTACCCGCGCCGCTTCGAAAACCGCAAAACGGGAAAGGCCGGATATTCGCTAGCGTGTGGTAATGAATGGGTTCAGGGAATCTGCGAAAAGCCCAGAATCAAATGTTCCGAATGTCCCCACCAGCGTTTTCTTCCCGTGACCGACGAGGTGATTCGCTGGCATCTCTCAGGTCAGGACGACCATGGCCGCAGTTTCGTCATGGGCGTCCGTGTCAAAAAACTGTGGGTTGGATTGTGGGTTGGAAATTCACTCTTCCACCAGCTCCCCTCGCTCGTTCACTGAAATATGGGGCACCGGCCGCAAGGGTACGCTCAGTTTGTAGCGCGCGTGCCTCCTCTCCCCTTCCCGGATCAGCGCCCCCTTCTCGGTGAGATCTGCCAGGTCGCGCGTCGTCGTTGCCGGCGATGCCCCGGTAACGGTTCTGTACTTGCCAGAAGTTAACCCCCCTTTGAAGCCCTCCGGCCCTTCCCGAAACATTCGCAACAGCGCTTTCTCCTGCCTCTCGTTGAGCTGGCCGCGCAGGCGGTCGAGCAACCTGGTTTTGTCGATCAGGAATTCGATGAACGCAATCGTGCGCCGCTGCGCCTCGATGGTAATTCCGGCAAACCACGCGAGCCACTCGGTGATCTCATTGCTTTTGTTGGCCGCCTCCAGCGCGGCGTAGTAGCGCGCGCGCCGGCCGAGAATCGTTGCCGCGAGCATGATCAGCGATGGCTGACCCAGGCTTTGCGCGAGGCATTTTTCGGCAAGCGCGCGCCCGATGCGGCCATTGCCGTCCTCGAACGGATGAATCGATTCAAAGTACAGATGTGCAACCCCTGCTCTGGTGACTGCGGGCAGTGGCTCCGCGCCGGCCGGAGCGGTCCGGTTGAACCACTGAATAAATCGCTCCGTCTCCGAAGGAACCTTCTCTGCAGGAGGCGCCTCAAAGTGAGTGGTCGGGGAACCCATCCGTCCCGACACCACTTGCATCGGCTCCGCGCTGGTGCGATAGCGGCCCATGTCCGCCAAGTCCCGCCTTCCGCTCATCACCATCTGGTGCCACGCAAAGAGCATCTCGTCTGAAAGCGGCGCAGAGAAGGATCTGTAGAGATCCACCATCATCTCGGAGATGCCACGCTCCGCGGGCGCAGCTCGCCGGTCATCGCCAGCTAATCCCAGTTGCCGCTGGATGGAAGACTGAACGCTTGCCCGGTCTAAAATCTCGCCTTCGATCTCCGAGGTGGTGAGCGCTTCCGTACTCATCGCCTCGACCGTCAGTTGGTCGCGGTCTTCGTCCCCAAGGTGCTTAATCGCCCCCACGTACGTCCCACCTCCGACCAGGAACTGCTGTTCCGCAAGGGCGAGCCTGCGCCGATCCCACGTGAATACCGGCCAGTCCGGTAGTTCCCAGTTCCACAACATGAGCGATAGCGACTCCTTCTATCGCTCACATTCTAGCATATTAATGAGCGATAGCCATCCATTCTATCGCTCATCATCCCAACCCCTCTGCCCGTGGGCTGATTAAGCACTTCATTCCAGTAGCTTACGCGACAGAACGGGTTCCAGCTAAACACCCAGTATATTAGGTTATTCTCTTGAATTTACATTAAAGCCCTAATATACTAGGGTCATGTTGACGCTGAACTCTCTAGGTGAGCAGATTGCCACCAAACGCAAAGCGCTGCGTCTCACGCAGCCCGCGCTCGCGAAAAAAGCCAGGGTTGGTCTCTCCACCCTCGAAGCGCTGGAGAACGGGCGCCTGGGCGAGCTGGGGTATTCCAAGATTACGAATATCCTCACTGCCCTGGGGCTGGATCTGAAGCTGCAGGAAGCGAGCGAGCGCCGCCGGCCGACGCTTGAAGATCTGATGAACGAGGAACGCAATGATCAAAGTCTGGACCGACGCCGCTGAGGCGGGATTGCTGGACCATCACGGCGAACGCGGCAGCACCTTCGCGTATATGCCTGGCACGGCACCCGAGCGCGCCGTCTCGGTTACCATGCCGGTCAGGCTTGAGTCCTGGAGCGTGCCTTTTGGCCTGCCCCCTATTTTCGAGATGAACCTGCCCGAAGGCGCATTGCGCGAACGTCTTCGTCTTGCCTTTGCAAAGGCCACAGGCACGTTCGACGAATTCGACCTGCTTGCGGTCGTCGGGCGTTCGCAGGTAGGACGCGTTCGCTATACCGGCGACAAAGAGCAGCTTCACGAGGACGTACCCTTTCAGTCCGTCGACGAGATCCTGGCGCGACGACGCGACGGCGATCTGTTTCGCTACCTGCTTGAGAAATTCGCGGTCTATTCCGGCATCAGCGGCGTGCAGCCCAAAATCCTCGTGCGTGACGAGCAAGCCTTCGCCCAGATGCAGCACGGCCCCCGCCTCTCTCAGAGCCACCGAGGCGCTACCCATATCGTGAAACTATGGGAGCCGAACGAATACCCGCAGCTCGCTGCCAACGAGCACTTCTGCCTCACCGTCGCGTCCAGATGCGGGCTCGAAGTGCCACCCTACCGGCTTGCCGAAGACGGCATGGCGCTCGTCATAGACCGGTTTGATCTCCGCCCCGACGGCACGTACCGCGGGTTTGAGGACTTCTGCGCGCTCAACGCGCGCAGAACCGACGAAAAATACCGCGGGAGCTATGAAACCTCGATCATCAAACGCTTCCAGCAATTCGCGAACTCGCCGAACGTCAATGACGATCTTGAAAAGCTATTTACACTCATCGCACTCAATTGCGCGCTCCGCAACGGCGACGCGCATTTGAAGAATTTCGGAATCGTCTACGACGACGTGCTCGGGGAAGCAAGGCTCGCCCCCGGCTATGACCTCGTCACCACCTCCGTCTATTTGGCCAAGGACACCATGGCCCTCACTCTTAATGGAAGCACCCGCTGGCCCAGCGCCAAGGAACTCCGCAAGCTTGGCGAGACCCGACTGGGAAGCCCGCCCTCCAGGATTAAACAGATTCTGGAGCGCATCGACGAGGCAATTTCCGCCACCAAAGCGGATGTCCGTGCTTACATCAAGCAACAGCCCGACTTTGCAGAAACCGGAGAGAGGATGCTCCAGGAATGGGAGAAAGGCGCCTCTTACTCTCTTCGGCCGAGTCCGTGAGAAGCCAAGGGACACCGACGACCTCCCCTGGGCCGTTTCCTCTCCCCGTCTTCAATACCCGGTTATGTTTTGTGCTGCGCAAATTGCCCACAGAGCCATCGTCAGCACATAAAGCAGGATCGTCGCCTATAGAACACTTCCATGCACACAAAACATAATTAGGCAAAACGGACTACATAGCGGCCATTGAATCGGACATCTGATGTCTTATGTTTCGTGCAATCTAATGATATACATATACTTATGTGGGCCAATGATGCGGCCATCGAAGCGGACATTAATCCGGAAGATCGGGGCGAATCGCCCCCTGATGGAGCCCCTGCTCATCCCGGAGGATTCACGCCACCGGGGGCGCTTAATGACCTTGCCTTCGACCTCACTCAGAAGTCCGCAGGCTTCCGTCGCAGTATGCCCCCTAAGGTAGAGGGCTCGTGCCAAACGAAAGCCGATAGACGTTAAAAAAACTCATCCCCGGCGGATTTCCTTGTGGGGAATGATTCATCGGCCTGTAAGAGGAAATAGGCCGGCCACGCGGCATCGAGACCCCATGCCTTCGCACATGGGGAAATGACGACAGGCTTGAGTACACTTGTGCGAGTGAGGCTGTCTAATGGCCAAGTGAGCGGCGCTCCTTTGTCGTGAAGCCGACTTTCAGGCCGGATCCCTGACAGCGCTGGAACTATTTGAGCGGCTGCGACTTGCAGGGAAATGGGCGAACAGACTCTTCAGCGACCATTTGAGAGAAATTTCCGGCGACGAGACACGAGTTGAGCGACTTCGCACTGCTTTGCGGCGTTGGTGGCAACCAATCCCAGTCAATGCCATGCCACAAACTTCCTCGAAGCGGACTTACGCCCAGGTTGCCAGGTATGTTGGGATAGTAGCCACGCAGAAGAGCTCTGCCCGTGGCTAACCGCTCTGAAAACAGGCCCTCCCCTTCCCAAACCCCCTATCCCCCAAAATCGCTTCTCATCTTGTTGAAATTGACCTCCACAATTCCAATCTTCCGAAGCGGCTGGCAA
Source organism: Terriglobia bacterium (assembly GCA_049508935.1). Lineage (GTDB taxonomy): Bacteria > Acidobacteriota > Terriglobia > UBA7540 > UBA7540 > CAVROP01. The sequence continues at coordinate 12,236 of JBELAJ010000108.1, forward strand.
ACGTGGGGAAGTGTCTCAGTTTGATGATGTAGCGGCGGGTTCCTTCAGCGTTTGTAAAGAGGGTAGGTCGGCACTACAACGGCTTTCTGAAAACCCTGCTTTGATGGATAACAGGTTAGACCGATAGGGAGGTCAAATTCCCCTCACAAATGTACGGAACTGCAAAGGTGAGGCTAGCAGATCGCCGGCACTGCGATGAGCGGCAACGTGCGCAAAATGCGGCGTAGGCCGCGATTTGCGCCGAGTGGGTCCTCTTGCTCCGCAACGCTTACGAGCGCCGTACCCGCTGCGGCGGGCCTACTGTCACAATGACCCACTGGGCGGACTTCCCCCCCGCCGGCGGGATCGCATCATCACGGCCTCACCAACCGACGAGAACGGATGACCCGGAAATAGGCACGTCGAAACCCGAGAGTGAAATCGAACCTACTACATATCGCCCGTACCCACTCCGAGACCGGAAGGTCGGAAAAAGAATCAACCGTTGTGCGAGTGCACCTCTACAGGTTTGACACCCTCACACGCTTAGTTTAGATTGGGTCTTCAACCTTTACGAGCCTGTTGAACGATGTGCGGCGACGGAACGACGGGCTCACTTAAGCGCTCACGGGGCGTCCGAGGGGCGCCAATGCACGAAAGAACGCCTCGCCCTTCACGCGGCTAACTTGATAAACTGAAAGGAGCAACTTATACAGTTTCTGGAGAGGGCACTGCGAGTTTTGGGGGCAGGAAGGTGTGAATGCAACTCAACTCGTATCAGACGGATGGTTTTTATGACGAAGTGTTCGACGCTGACTGCAAGGGACGGCCGGAGGCTCGCCTGCTGCTTGAAACCATCGAATCGTTGGAAGAAGGTGAGCTTCTGCGGTGTCAGCGTGTGGCGGAAGCGCTGCTTCTGCAAATGGGCATTACCTTTAATGTTTACGGAGATTCGGCGGGCACGGAACGAATTTGGCCCTTTGACCTGATTCCTCGCATCGTCCGCGCCGAGGAGTGGGATTGGATCGAGCGCGGCCTCAAGCAGCGGATCCACGCGCTCAACGAGTTTATTGACGACATTTACCACGATCAGAAAATTCTGAAGGACAAACTCATCCCTGAGGAGATCATCAAATCCGCGGCGTTTTACCGCCCTCAATGCCGCGGAATCAACCCTCCAGGTCGGGTCTGGTGCCACATCACCGGTACGGATCTGGTTCGCCACGGGGATGGCCAGATCTATGTCCTGGAAGATAATCTCCGCGTGCCTTCAGGCGTTTCCTACGTCCTGGAGAACCGCAATCTGATGAAGCGGACTTTCCCCCGAGTGTTTGCCGGCCTGAATGTCCGCCCGGTGGAAATTTACCCAAGCAAGCTGCTGGAAGCTCTGGAGGCCATTGCGCCACCCCGCGCGGCTGACCATCCCACGGTGGTCTTGCTCTCCCCAGGCATGTATAACTCCGCCTATTTTGAGCACAGTTTCCTGGCGCAACGGATGGGGATTCAATTGGTGGAGGGCCGCGACCTGGTGGTGCAGGACGGCTGGGTCTGCATGCGCACCACGCAGGGTTTGCGCCGGGTGGACGTCATCTATCGCCGCATCGATGACGACTTTCTGGACCCACAGACTTTTCGCCCGGATTCTCTTCTGGGAGTTCCGGGGCTGATGGATGTCTACCGGGCTGGCCGGGTGTCTCTGGCCAACGCCCCCGGCAATGGCATTGCTGACGACAAAGTGGTCTACTCCTACGTGCCGGAGATGATCCGTTACTACGAAGGCGCTGATCCGATTTTGCCCAACGTACCCACATTTCTCTGCTGGCGAGACCAGGACCGCCAGCATGTGCTCCAAAACCTTGACAAACTCGTGGTGAAGTCAGCGAATGAATCGGGTGGATACGGAATGCTTGTGGGCCCGCACTCCACCGCCCAGCAACGCGAGGAGTTTGCCGCCAAGATTAACGAGAGGCCAAGAAACTACATCGCTCAGCCTACCCTTGCACTCTCGCGCGTTCCGACGTTGGTGGGAGATCATTTGGAAGGACGCCACGTGGATTTGCGTCCTTACATTCTCTATGGCAAGGAAATCTATGTCCTGCCAGGCGGGCTGACGCGAGTGGCGCTGCGCCAAGGGTCGCTGGTGGTTAATTCGTCGCAAGGTGGCGGGAGCAAGGACACTTGGGTTCTCGCGCCGACGGAGGAAGGAGCTACAAATGAGCAGTGAAACCGCACCGCTCCTGAGCCGGGCGGCCGAAGCCGTTTACTGGATGGCGCGTTACATTGAGCGAGGGGAAAATGTGGCGCGCTTCATTGACGTCAACCTGCAACTGCAACTCGATCTGCTGCTCGAACCCGCCCACCAGTGGCAACCTCTGATTGATACCAGCGGCGACGCCGAGGTGTTTCGCGAGCGCCAAGGGAAGGCCAAAAAGGCCAATGTGATCAAGTTCTTAGTATGGGATACCAACAACCTTAATTCCATTTCCTCGTGCCTGCGCGCCGCCCGGGAAAATGCTCGTTCCGTACGCGAAATCATTTCCTCGGAAATGTGGGAGCAGGTCAACAGCATGTACCTGAAGATTCAGCCCCAGCGGGCGCTCGCGGATTCGGAACGCCTGGCCGAGATCCTGCGAGGCATCCGCCTGGGCTGCCACATGTTCGAAGGAATTACGGATGCCACCATGAGTTACAATGAGCCTTGGCATTTTCTTCGCCTGGGCCGGCAGTTAGAGCGGGCCGAAAAAACGTCGCGCATCCTGGATGTGAAGTACTTTATGCTACTGCCCTCGGCCGACGCTATCGGCACCCCCTATGATGACATCCACTGGTCGGCGGTTTTGAAATCGGTCAGCGGATTTGAGATGTACCGCAAGAAGCATGGACGAATTTTCCCCCGCAACATCGTGGATTTCCTAGTGCTTGACCGTGAGTTCCCCCGTGCCATCCGCCACTGCCTGCGCGGGGCCGATGAATCTCTGCACGCTATTACCGGGACGCCGATGGGATCGTGTGAATACCCCTCGGAGCGCTCCGTAGCCCCCCTTCGCGCTGAGCTTGATTACACTTCCGTGGATAAGATTATCAGCCAGGGCCTTCACGAGTACCTGGATGCTTTGCAAAGTCAGATAAACGCCATCGACGACAACTTGGGCCGCGACTTCTTTACTGGGGCTCCCATCACCGAGCCCGTTATAGCGGGAGGCAATTCCTAATGGGCATCCGAGTAGGGCTCTACCACAAGACAACCTATGAATACAACCGCATGGTAACCCTTTCCCCACAAATTGTCCGTCTCCGCCCGGCCCCGCACACCCGCACTCCGGTCATCAGCTTTTCACTGCGCATCGAACCTAAAGATCATTTCATCAACTGGCAGCAGGACCCGCAGGGGAATTTCCTGGCGCGGGTGGTCTTTCCCGGTCAAACTCGCCGCTTTTCCCTTGAAGTGGACTTAGTGGCCGAGATGACGGTCATCAACCCCTTCGATTTCTTCCTCGAACCCTACGCGGAGAAGATTCCCTTTTGCTACGAAACCTGGGAGCAGCGCGAACTGGAACCATTCCTGAAAGCATCGCCCGCCGGGCCGCGCCTCGAAGCGCTTCTGGCCACCATCGACCGCCGCCCAACTTCGGCGGCGGACTTCCTCGTCAATCTCAATCAACGGTTACAACGGGAAGTCCGCTATCTGATTCGGACGGAGCCGGGCGTGCAAACTCCGGAAGAGACCCTCGAACGCTCTAGCGGCTCCTGCCGCGATTCGGGCTGGCTGCTGGTGGAGACCCTTCGTCACTTGGGGCTGGCGGCACGATTTGTTTCCGGCTACCTGATTCAGCTCAAACCCGACGTGAAGCCGCTGGAGGGCCCTGTTGGCCCACCAGAGGATTTCACCGACCTGCACGCGTGGGCCGAAGTTTACCTGCCCGGCGCGGGATGGGTCGGGCTTGACCCCACTTCCGGCTTGTTTGCTGGGGAAGGGCACATCCCTCTGGCGGCAACTCCCGAACCCCGCTCCGCGGCGCCAGTTTCCGGGTTGGTCAGTCCCAACCAGGTGGAATTTCACCACGAAATGCGGGTGACGCGCATCCTCGAGCCCGCCCGCGTTACGAAGCCCTATTCTGAGGAACAGTGGCAGCGCCTTTACGAACTTGGAGAGCGCATTGACGAGGAACTGGCCGCGAGCGACGTCCGCCTGACGATGGGTGGAGAGCCCACTTTTGTTTCCATCGATGACATGGACGGGGAGGAGTGGAACACGGCCGCACTGGGATCCGCCAAACAGCGTAGGGCCAGCGAACTCTTACTCCGGTTGCGGCAGGAGTTTGGCAAGGGAGGTCTTCTCCACTATGGGCAGGGCAAATGGTATCCCGGCGAGCCGTTGCCCCGATGGGCTTTTTCCTGCTTTTGGCGAACCGACGGCATCCCCCTTTGGGACAACCCTCGCTGGCTTGCTGAGACCGACCGCGATTATGGCTTCGGCGTCAACGCGGCTCGCCGGTTTGCGGAGGAGTTGGCCCGAAGGCTGGAAATAGGACCCAGCTACGTCATCAGCGCTTACGAGGACCCGCTTGCCTATCTCTTGAAAGAGCGCAAGCTTCCGGCAAATGTGGGCCTGTTGGACAATAAACTTGACGATCCCCTGGAGCGCGAGAAGCTCCGCCAGGTGTTTGAGCGGGGTCTTGGCCAACCCGTGGGTTACGTGCTGCCCCTTAAGTGGGCGGAGGGGAAGATTGGCCCCGAGTGGCAGAGTTGTTTGTGGACGCTGCGTTCACAGCACCTTTTCTTGATCCCCGGTGATTCGCCGGTGGGCCTCCGTCTGCCGCTCGAAACACTGGTCTGGGAGCCTCCCGAGCGAAAGCAAAAGGTTTTGGAGGTCGATCCTACCGCCCCCACAGGTCCTCTGCCCGTTCCCGTCCGGCGGGTGAAGATGGCCCGGCAACCCGAGGAGTCTGTGGAGCAACAGCGAGCGCCTGAGCCGCCCCCAACCTCCGCCGCAGCGCAACCGGATCCCGTCGTGCGCACGGCGCTGACGGTGGAACCGCGCGAGGGCAGGCTATGGGTTTTTATTCAGCCGGTGGACTCCGCCGAAGACTACGTCGAGCTACTCGCCGCCATTGAGGACACCGCCGCGAAACTCGAGATGCCGGTTATGATCGAAGGCTATCCGCCGCCTCGCGACCCTCGCCTGCGACAGATCAAACTCACTCCCGACCCCGGCGTGCTGGAGGTCAACATTCATCCCGCAGCCAGTTGGCGCGAGTTGGTTCGAAACACCAACACCCTTTACGAACAGGCGCGGTTGAGCCGTCTGGGGACGGAGAAGTTCATGCTCGACGGCCGTCATACCGGCACCGGTGGTGGGAACCACCTGGTGTTGGGTGGGCCCACGCCTACGGACAGCCCCTTTCTGCGGCGTCCCGACCTCCTGAAGAGTTTCGTGGGGTACTGGCTCAATCATCCCGCCCTCTCGTACCTGTTCTCAGGTGTTTTCATTGGCCCCACCAGCCAAGCTCCCCGCGTGGATGAAACCCGCACCGACGCCCTGTACGAACTGGAGATCGCCTTCAACCTCCTGCGCGGCAGCGAGGCGGGCACGTGCCCGCCTTGGACGGTAGACCGGATCTTCCGCGACCTTCTGGTGGACGTGACCGGCAACACTCACCGCGCGGAGTTCTGCATCGACAAGCTCTATTCTCCCGATACCGCCACGGGGCGGCTGGGTTTGCTGGAACTCCGCTCCTTTGAAATGCCACCACATGCGCGGATGAGCTTGGCGCAACAATTGTTGGTGCGCGCGCTGGTGGCTTGGTTCTGGCGCCAGCCTTACGAGGAGAAACCTATCCGCTGGGGCACGCGCCTGCACGATCGCTTTCTTCTCCCTTACTTCGTCGAGCAGGATTTTGGCTATGTCCTGAGCGACTTGCGCCGCGCCGGTTACCCACTGGACGCAGCGTGGTTTGCTCCGCATTGGGAGTTTCGTTTTCCGGCTTGTGGCCAGGTGTGTTACGAGGGGGTCGATATCGAACTCCGCCAGGCCATCGAGCCCTGGAACGTGTTGGGAGAGGAACCCGGCGCAAGCGGCACAGCGCGGCACGTGGATTCCTCTGTGGAGCGCATCCAGGTGCGCGCGCAGGGCCTGGTGAGCGAGCGGTTTGCCCTCGCCTGCAACGGCCGGCGATTGCCTCTCCAATCCACGGGCACGCACGGCGACTTGGTGTGCGGCGTTCGTTTTCGCGCCTGGCAGCCGCCGCATTGCTTGCATCCGACCATCCCTGTGCACACCCCTTTGATCGTCGAGTTAATTGACATCGCCGATCAGCGATCGATGGGAGGATGCACCTACTATGTGGCGCATCCGGGCGGGCGCAGCTACGCGACTTTTCCCGTAAACTCTAACGAGGCCGAGGCCCGCAGGAGGGCGCGTTTTTACCCCTTCGGTCACACGCCGGATCTCAAGGCTGTACCAGCGCCCGAGGAGAATCCGGAGTTTCCGGCGACGCTGGATTTGCGCCGAAAGACGTAGCACCGACCTCCTGCCCGTGCCGGTCATGCCCAAGATGGCCGTGCTAAGACGTTCGCCCAAAACCTCGGATTAACCTCGCGGATTCGTCGCTAAACCCAATGCGACCTGACAGGAGTAGTCTGCAACGGATGTTCACCTCTAAGTTTTTGAGATAACTTGTGTTGCCTCACAGGGTTAAGTGTGATTTTGGCCCTAATTGTGTAGACATGCATACTAAGGCATTAGTCGCATATTGTCCTTGA